>JBJMKX010000075.1:0-33007 GCA_045805605.1 Solirubrobacteraceae bacterium | reverse complement strand
CTGCTGGCCATGCCGCGGCTGCCCGTCATCGGCGACCAGATCAACGGCGCGTTCCTCGCGATCAAGGTCGGCCCGATCAGCTTTCAGCCGGCCGAGTTCGCGAAGCTCGCGATCATCGTCTTCCTCGCCAGCTACCTGCGCGAGACAGGCGAGCTGCTGGTGCGCGCGCGGCTGCGGCCGCTGCCCGGCACGCGCCAGGCGCTGCTGTACGGGCTGCCCGCGGTGGGCACGCTGCTCGCGATCCTCGTGCTCCACCTCGGCCCGGCCGGTTCGGCGCTGCTGATCGTGTTCGCCGCGTCGCTGGTGGCCGTGCTGCGCGAGCGCCCGTCGCCCAAGCACTTCGGCCCGCTGCTGCTGGTCTGGGGCCTGGCGATGCTGATGCTGATCTTCATCCGCGACCTGGGCAGCTCGCTGATGTTCTTCGGCGGCTTCCTGGCGCTGCTCTACGTGGCGACCGCGCGGCTGTCGCTGGTCGGGGTGGGGTCGACCATGTTCTTCGGCGGCGCCTTCTTCCTCGAGAAGAACATCTCGCACGTCCACGATCGCGTGACGATCTGGCTCGATCCCTTCTCGCAGCGGCGCGTGGTCTGCCCGACCAACGGCGCGGTGACCGAGTTCGTCAACTGCCAGGGCTACCAGGTGGCCCAATCGCTGTTCGCGCAGGCGGACGGGGGGTTGTTCGGGCGCGGGTTCGGCAAGGCGATGATCGAGTTCAACGGCTCGACGCTGGTGCCGGCCGCGCACACCGACCTGATCTACTCGGTGCTCGTCAACGAGATCGGCCTGTTCGGCGCGGCCGGCGTACTCGGCGCGTACCTGCTGTTCGCCTACCGCGGCTTCAAGACCGCGACGCTGGCCAGCGATGGCTTCTCGAAGCTGCTCGCGGTCGGCCTCACGTCGGTGTTCGCGTTCCAGGTCTTCGTGATCGTCGGCGGCGTCACGCGCGTGATCCCGCTGACCGGCGTGACGCTGCCGTTCGTCTCCTACGGCGGCTCCTCGATCGTCGCCAACTTCGTCCTGCTCGCACTGCTCCTGCAGATCTCCGACCGGGCGCGGAGGGACCGGATCGCGTGAGCGTCCCGATCACCCGGCTGTTCGGCCTCGTCGTCGTCCTCTTCGCGGTGCTGGTCTTCGCCACCTCGTGGTGGACAGAATTCGGCGCCGAGCGCCTGCGCGACAACCCGCTCAACCGCCGTCAGCTGCTCGAGGACGCCAAGGTCAAGCGGGGCAAGATCACGGCCGACGACGGCACCGTCCTTGCCCGCTCGGTCCGCGGCCAGGGCGACACCTACCGCCGCGTCTACCCGAGCAACATCTTCAGCCACGAGGTCGGCTACAACTTCACGAGCCTCGGACGGGCGGGGCTCGAGCAGTCGCGCAACGCGCCGCTGACCGGCCAGGGCGCCGAGTTCGACTCGATCATCGACCAGCTCTCCGGCCGCAAGAAGACCGGGGACGACCTCGTCAGCAACCTCGACCCGGCCGCGCAGAAGGTGGCGCTCGAGCAGCTCGGCGGGCGCAAGGGGTCGGTGGTGGCGCTCGAGCCGTCCACCGGCAAGGTGCGCGTCATGGCGTCGGTCCCGGGCTTCGACCAGAACGACGTCGATACGCGTTTCCGCCAGCTCAACCGCGACACCAACGCGCCGCTGCTCAACCGCGCGACCCAGGCCGGCTACCCGCCCGGCTCGACGTTCAAGGTGGTGACCGCCGCGGCGGCCCTCGATTCCGGCGAGTTCACCCCCGACACCACGCTCAACGGCGACTCGGGGCTCGCCATCTCCGGCGTTCCGCTCGCCAACGACGGCGGAGAGGACTTCGGGCCGATCAACATGACCGACGCGCTCACCCACTCGGTCAACACGTACTGGGCGCAGGTCGGAGTGAAGCTCGGGAAGTCCACGATGGGCAGATACATGGCGCGCTTCGGCTTCTTCCGCAAGCCGCCGCTCGACTACCCCAACGACCAGAAGCGCGCGTCAGGCGAGTACTCCAAGCGCGGCCGCCTGCTCGGGCCGAACTCGAATCAGATCGACGTCGGCCGCATGGCGATCGGCCAGGACAAGCTCGCGGTCACCCCGCTGCAGATGGCCTCGGTGGCGGCGACGGTCGCCAACGGGGGCGTGCGGGTCAAGCCGCGGCTGACGAGCAAGATCGTCGACCCCGACGGGCGCACCGTGCAGCGCATCAACCCGCAGGACGCCGCGCGGGTGATGAAGAAGTCGACCGCCGACGAGCTGGCGCAGATGATGAGCAAGGTGGTCGAGGAGGGCACCGGCACGGCCGGCGCACTGGAGGGCATCGACGTGGCGGGCAAGACCGGCACGGCGGAGATCGACGTGGACAACGACATCACCCAGCCGTGGTTCATCGCGTTCGCGCCGGTCAACGACCCCAAGATCGCGATCGCGGTCACGGTGGAGCGATCCCAGGGCGGGTTCGGCGGCACCGTTGCGGCCCCGATCGCGAAGGCGGTGATGGAGCAGCTGTTGAGATGACCGACCCGCGCATGCCCCAGATGGCGCCGGAGGCGGTGATCGACGGCCGCTACCGGCTGCTGCATCGGGTCGGATCCGGGGGCATGGCGGACGTGTGGTGCGCCGAAGACCAGCAGCTCGGCCGGCGCGTGGCGCTCAAGCTGCTGCATCGCCAGTTCTCCGAGGACCCCGAGTTCGTCGAGCGGTTCAAGCGCGAGGCCTCCGCCGCGGCCTCGCTGCAGCACCCGCACGTCGTCTCGGTCTATGACCGCGGCGAGTGGGACGGCACCTACTACATCGCGATGGAGTTCCTCGACGGCCGCTCGCTCAAGCAGGTCGTGCGTGAGGAGGCCCCGCTCGACCTGCTGCGCGCGATCGACCTGACGGTGCAGATCCTGCGCGCCGCCCGCTTTGCCCACCAGCGCGGCATCGTGCACCGCGACATCAAGCCGCACAACGTCATCGTCGACGACGAGGGCCGCGCGAAGGTCACCGACTTCGGCATCGCTCGGGCCGGCGCGTCGGACATGACCGAGACGGGTTCCATCATGGGGACCGCCCAATATCTCTCTCCCGAGCAGGCGCAGGGCCACGCCGTCTCGCCCCAGTCCGACCTCTATGCGATCGGCATCGTGCTCTACGAGCTGCTCACCGGGCGCGTGCCCTTCGACGGCGAGAGCGCGGTGACGATCGCGCTCAAGCAGGTGGCCGAGGCGCCGGTCCCGCCGTCCTCCTACAACCTGGCGGTGCCGCCCGAGCTCGACGCGGTCGTCCTGCGCGCGCTGGAGAAGGATCCGGCGGCGCGGTTCATCAGCGCCGAGGAGTTCATCGTCGCGCTCCAGGGCGTGGCCGACCGGATCGCCTCGGGCGCCGCGGTCGGCGCCGGGACCGTCGCCTTCGGAGCGGTTGGGGCCGAGCTTGCACCGACGCTGCCACCTCCAGTCGAGCCGACCACAGTGGAGCCCACGCGCAGGCCCCGGCGCTGGCCCTGGGTGGTCGCCGCGATCGCGCTGCTGTGCATCGCCGGCGTGCTCATCGGGCTCGCCGCCAGCGGAGCCTTCGAGGGGACGCCGAAGGCACCGAAGGTGGTGGTCCCCAAGGTGGTCGGGCTGCACGCGACGACCGCCCAGACCGTGCTCGAGCGCGCGGGCTTTGAGACCGACATCCAGCGCTTCGTCAACCGGGCCCCGCCGGACGAGGTCTTCGGCCAGGACCCCGGCGCGGGCGAAAAGGCCGAGAAGGGCGCGACCGTCATCATCCGCGTGTCCGAGGGCCCCCCTCAGAAGGTGGTGCCCGACGTCATCGGCGACTCCAAGAAGGACGCGAAGAAGGCGTTGCGCGAGGCCGGGTTCGACGTCAAGAGCGAGGACGAGTTCTCCGAGAGCGTGCCCGAGGGATCGGTGATCCGGACGATCCCCGCCGCGGGCGAGAAGGCCGACGCCGGCGCGGAGATCACCATCGTGCTCTCCAAGGGCACCCAGGCCGTGGCGGTCCCCGACGTGGTCGGGCAGTCGCGCGACTCGGCCACCTCGACCTTGCAGTCCGACGGCTTCGAGGTCGACGTGACCGACCAGCAGTCAAGCGACGCCGCCCCCGGCAACGTCCTCAGTCAGAACCCGGCCGCCGGGACGTCGGCGGGCAAGGGATCGACGGTGACCATCACGGTGGCCAAGGCGCCGCCGCAGGCCGAGGTGCCCGACGTGACCGGCCAGCGGCGCGCCCCCGCCACCGACGAGCTGCGCGCCAAGGGGTTCAAGGTGGCGGTGGACGAGCAGCCGGTCGAGGACGAGGCGCAGGACGGCACCGTGATCTCCCAGGACCCCGGATCGGGCAAGGCCGACCAGGGCAGCACCGTCACGATCACCATCGGGCGGTTCCCGGACCAGACGGGTCCGTAGGCTCCCGCCCCGTGCGCATCGCGGTATTGATGGGCGGGCGCTCGTCCGAGCACGCGGTCTCGCGCGCCTCCGGTCGCTCGGTCGCGGCGGGCCTGCGCACCGGGGGCCACGATGTCGTCGAGGTCGAGATCGGGCGCGAGGATGGCGTGTGGCGCGCCGACGGGACCGAGATCGCGCTGCATCCTGGGCGCGGCCTGCTCGACGCCGACGTCGTGTTCCCGGTGCTGCACGGCCCGTTCGGCGAGGACGGGACCGTCCAGGGCGTGCTCGAGTCCCTCGACGTCGCCTACGCCGGCTCGGACGTCGCCGCCAGCGCCCTGTGCATGGACAAGGTGCGGTTCAAGGACGTAATGGGCCACGCCGGCCTGCCCCAGGTCGCCTACGTCGGCGTCACCCAGGCCACGCGGACAGCCGACCGGGCCGAGGCGATCGCCGCCCTCGGCACCCCATGCTGGGTCAAGCCGGCGCGGCTGGGCTCGTCGGTCGGCATCGTGCGCGTCGACGATCCCGCCGAGCTCGACGCCGCGCTGGATGCCGCCTTCGCCCACGACCCGCGCGTGATCGTCGAGGCCAGCGCGCGCGGCCGCGAGGTCGAGTGCTCGGTCCTCGGGCCTACCGACGCCCCCGTGCCCAGCCGGCCGGGCGAGATCCTGCTCGCCGCCGGCGAAGGCGGCTGGTACGACTACGACGCCAAGTACGCGCCCGGCGGCATGGAGCTGCTCGTACCGGCCCGGATCTCCGAGGCCGCGACCGCACGGGTGCGCGACCTTGCGACCCACGCTTTCGCGCTGGCCGGGTGCAGCGGCTTCGCCCGCGTGGACTTCTTCGTCGACGGCGAGGAGGTCCTCCTCAACGAGCTCAACACGATCCCCGGGTTCACCGAGACCAGCGTGTTCGGCAAGCTCTTCGAGGCGTCGGGCGTTCCCTACGTGGAGCTGCTCGAGCGCCTGACCGTCGAGGCAATGCAGCGCCACGAGCGCGCGCGCAGCTACCGGTTCTGATACAGGGTCAGCTCGGAGACCCTCACCTGCTGCTGGCCGGGCGGCAGCGACGTGACCCACAGCATGTAGTAGCGGTAGCGCTTGCCCTTGGTGGTGAACTGCCACCGCTCCTTGTTGCCCTTGACCGTCTCGTTGGCCGCGAGCTGGGTCCAGTCGTCGAGCTTGTCCGGGGGCCCGCTGCGGGCGGCGTAGACCGACGCCGCCCAGCCGTCGTGCGGGGTCGAGACCTGCAGGGCGCCCGCCGCCACGCCCGGGCTCGCGTCGACGTACAGCCCGACCCCCGGCTTGTTCAGCGTGCCGCCGCTGTAGCTCTCGGTCGACCAGGTGGTGCTCTTGTCGCGGTCTACCGCGAACGCAACTTCGTCGGAGTGCTCGGCGCCGTCGCCCGGCGGCGGGTCGAAGGCATGGGCGGAGTCCTGTCCGAGCGAGACCGCCTGCAATCCGGATGGCGGCTTCTCGGCCGGCGGCGGGCCGGTGCCGCGCTCGGTGCGCTCACGGAGGCCGAACAGGATGATCGCGACGACGGCCAAGACGACGACGACGGCGGCGGCGAACAGCCAGGCGGGGTGGCGGAGGCGCAGCGGCAGCCGCCGGCGCTTGGGCTCGGGCAGGGTGCGCAGCACCGTTGTGGCCTCCGCGGTGGCCTGGCCGGAGCGCGCGGTCTCGACGGTCAGGGCGTCCTCGAGGTCGCGCTCGACCTCCTGCGCGCTCTGGTAGCGACGGTGCAGGTCCTTGGCCGTCAGGCGCTCCACGATCGCCGCCGTCTGGGCCGAGGCCTGGGGCCGGCGCACCTGAACGTCGGGCACCGCCTCCCGCACGTGCTTCATCGCCACCGCGACCTGGTTCTCGCCCCGGAAGGGAACCTCTCCGGTGAGCATCTCGTAGAGGACGATCCCCAGCGAGTAAAGGTCGGACTGGCCGGTGACGTCGTGGCCGAGGGCCTGCTCGGGCGAGACATAGTCGGTCGTGCCCAGCACGCGCCCGTCCGCAGTCAGCCCGTCCTCCTCCAGCGACCGGGCGATGCCGAAGTCGGTGACCTTGGCGGAGCCCTCGGGGTCGATGAGGACGTTCTGGGGCTTGACGTCGCGGTGGACGATCAGGGTGGCATGCGCGGCACCAAGGGCGCGAGAGATCTCGATCGCATAGGCCAGCGACTCGTCGATCGGCAGGCGCCCGCAGCGGCGGATGCGGTCCTTGAGCGTCTCGCCGTGGACGTACTCGAAGACGATGTACGGCCGTCCGGCATCCTCGCCCGCGTCGATGACGCCGACGATGTGCGGGTGGGAGAGCTGGGCGACGGCCCGCGCCTCCCGGCGGAAGCGCTCGAGCTGATCGGAGTAGGTCGCGATCTCGCGGTGCATGAGCTTGATCGCGACCTCGCGCTCGAGCGTGCGGTCCACGGCCCGGTAGACGGTGGACATGCCCCCGGCACCGATCAGGGCCTCGAGCCGGTAACGGCCGTCCAGTTCGGTGCCGACAAGGGTGCTCATGGGTGCGTGCCGTTCGTATTGTGCCGCCAGTGCCCGAAGTCAGTGTGGCCTACTACACCGATCCGGCGGACCCGTGGTCGTGGGCCCTCGAACCGGCGGTGCGGCGGTTGCGGGTGGAATTCGGCGCCGGGGTGGCGATCACCTACGTGATGGGCGGGCTCGCTCGCGAGGTCGGCGACCCCGTGGTGACCGCGCGGGCGTGGCTCGAGGCCGGGGCGCAGTCGGGGATGCCCGTCGACGTCCGGCTGTGGCTCGGGAGCCCCCCGGCCTCGACCTACCCCGCCTGCCTGGCCGTCAAGGCGGCCGCCGAGCAGGGCGATCCAGCCCCGTACCTGCGCCGCCTGCGCGAGGGCTTCGCGGTCCGCGGGCGCAAGCTCGACACCACCGAGGCGCTGGTCGACGAGGCACGCGCGACTCCGGGTCTCGACGTCGATCGCTTCCGCATCGACCTGGCCTCCAACGCGATCGTCGAGCTGTTCGGCTCAGACCTCGAGCGCAGGCGCTCGCGTGAGCTGTCCCTGCCCGCGCTCGTGCTCGGCGACCGGGTGCTGAGCGGCCTCGTGTCGTGGGACGAGCTGCGCGACGCCGCGGTGGCGGCGGGGGCGCAGCCCGCCGGGGACGGTCCGCCCGACGTCGAGGCCGCTCTGCGCCGGTTCGGCACGCTGGCCCCGGCCGAGGCCGCGGCGGTCTGCTCCCTGCCGGGCCCGCGCGCGCCGGCCGAGCTGTGGGCGCTGGCGGTGCAGTGGCGGGCGCGCGAAGAGCGCGGCCTGTTCAGTCCCGCGTGAAGCGCAGGCCGCGCGGCGGCACGGTCACCGTGCCGCCGTCGCCGGTCACGCGGCCGATCGGGCGGGTGCCCGGGTGGCGGCGCTCGAGCACCGCAACGGCGTCGGCTGTGCCGTCGGCCGGCACGACGCACACGAAGCCGCAGCCCATGTTGAAGACGTCGTGCATCTCGGCGTCGTCGATGCCGCCGCTGCGCGCGATCAGGTCGAACACCGGCGGGACCGGGAGCGGGTCGACCACCTCGTAGCCGACCGGCGCGTGCAGGCGCAGGAGGTTGCGCAGACCGTCTCCGGTGATGTGCGCGAGGCCGTGGACGGGCACGCCGGAGCGCAGCAGGTCGAGCACGGCGCGCACGTAGATCACGGTCGGCTTGAGCAGCGCATCGGCGATCGACGCGCCGCCGAGCGCGGGCGGGCGGTCATGGAGCGCGAAGGCGCCGGCCTTCAGGAGCGCGCGGCGCGCTAGCGTCAGCCCGTTCGAATGCACGCCGCTCGACGGCAGGCCGATGAGGGCGTCGCCGGGCGCGGCCGCGGACCCCGTCACCAGCGCATCGAGCGCCACCACGCCGACGCAGGCGCCGTTGAGGTCGAAGCCGCCGGGCGACGGGTGGCCGCGGATCAGCTCGGGCAGCTGGGCGAGCTCGCCGCCGGGGATCTCGACGCCTGCCGCCTCGGCCCCGGCCTTGAGCCCCACCGCCAGCTCGCGCAGCATCCCGGGGTCTGCTCGCTCGACGGCCAGGTAGTCGAGCACGGCGATCGGCTCCGCGCCGACGCATACGACGTCGTTGGCGTTCATGGCGATGCAGTCGATGCCGACGGTGTCGAAGCGGCCGGTCTGCTCGGCGACGACGACCTTCGATCCCACGCCGTCGGTCGAGAACGCCAAGCCGAGGTTCGGCCCGATCTCGAGCACCGCGGCGTAGTGGCCGGAGGGCAGCCGCGAGCGCGACGGGCGGCCGAGGTCGATCGTGCGCAGCACCCCCACGAGGGCGTCGATCGCGAGCGCCGACTCGGAGGTGTCGACCCCGGAGGCGGCGTACGCGTCGGTCACCCGCCGGATGCTAGACCGACCGACGGCGCTCGCGAGGGTATTTCGAAACCGTACGGTACAGTTTCGACCCCCATGGTCACACCAACCAAAGCGTCGGCAGCCCCTCCGCATCCGCGCCCGCGCGGGCGGCCTCTGGACCAGCGGGTGCGCGGCGCTGCCATCGAGGCGACCCTCGACCTCATCGCCGAGCGCGGCGTTCGTGGCCTGACCACCGCCGCCGTCGCCGAGCGCGCCGGCATCAGCAAGGCGACGATGTACCGTCGCTGGCGGTCGAAGGAGGCGCTCGTAGTCGACGCCGTCGCCTCGCTCGTCAGCGAGATCGCCATCCCGGACACCGGCTCGCTGCGCGAGGACGTGCGGGCGCTCCTGCGGGATGCGGTCCGGCTCTACGCCGACTCGCGGCCGGGCCGGCTGATTCCCCACCTCGTGGCCGAGATGGCGCGCAGCCCGGCCGTGGCGGACGCGGTGCGATCGGGCTTCCTCGCCCAGCGTCGGGCGGCGCTCGCGACCGTGCTTGACCGGGCCCGCGAGCGGGGCGAGCTTCGCCGCGATGTCGACACCGATCTCTGCCTCGACCTGCTCGGCGGCGTCGTCTACTACCGCTTCCTCATCACCGGCGGCCCGCTGAACCGGCGCCTGGCCGACGATCTCACCGACGCGCTCATGAGGGCGATCGCGACCTGATGCGCATCCACGCCCTGCAGACCGGCACGGTCGCGATCAAGCAGCGCCAGCGCGCGGGCAGGGGCCCGGGGGCGGCGCGCGTCGCGGTCACGCTCGCCGACCGTCGCTTCACCGAGCCGCTGCCGATCCTCGCGTGGCTGGTCGAGCACCCCGACGGCCTGATCCTCGTCGACACCGGCGAGACCGCGCAGGCAATGCAGCCCGGCTACTTCCCGGCCTGGAACCTCTACTTCCGCCTCGGGGTCCGGGAGCAGGTGACCCCTGCGGAGGAGGTTGGCCCGCGGATCGAGGCGCTCGGCTTCTCGCCATCCGACGTGCGCCAGGTGGTCATGACGCACCTGCACACCGACCACGCCGGCGGGCTGCACCACTTCCCGGACAGCGAGATCCTCGTCTCGCGGACGGAGGTCGGCCTCGCCACCGGCCGCTTGGCCAAGGTGCTCGGCTACCTCCCGCATCGCTGGCCGGCGTGGTTCGCGCCGCGGGCGGTGGAGTTCGAGGACGGTAGGTTGGGGCCCTTCGAACGGAGCCACGCGCTCGCCGCCGGCGTCACGCTGGTGCCAACGCCCGGCCACACGCCGGGCCACCTCTCGGTCGCCGTCCGAACCGACGAGGGGCTCGTGCTGCTGGCCGGCGACGCCTCCTACACGCAAGACCTCATGCTCGCCGGCGTCGCCGACGGGGTCACGACCTCGCCGGCCGCCGACCGCGACTCCCTTCGGCAGATCCGCGAGCTCACACGGTCCGAGCCGACCGTCTACCTCCCGACGCACGACCCGGACGCCTCGCGCCGCCTGGAGGCGATGGAGGCCGCTCCCAGGCGCGACTAGGCTGCGCCGGTGCTCATCCGCCCCGCCGACGACGGCGCACTGGCCATCGGCCAGCTCTCGCACTCGTGGCTGGCCGGGCAGCTCGCTCGGGCATGGGGCAACGAGCGCTTCGGCGGCGTCGAGCCGCGCGAGGAGGTCGTGCTCGGCGCCGAGCAGCACGACATCGGCTGGGCGCTGTTCGACCTCGAGCCGCGCTTCAACCCCGACACCGGGCTGCCGCGCAGCTTCCTCGAGCTGACCGTCGACGACCACCTGGCGATCTGGCGCGACGCCCCCGACCACCTGCTCACCCAGAGCCTGCATGCGGCGCTCCTGGTCTCCATGCACGGCTCGTCGTTGTCCGAGCTGCGCGCCGCGGCGCGGCCCGCCGACGCCGAGCGCGTGCGGGACCACATCGACGCCGAGCACGCCCGCCAGCGCGCGCTGCGCGACCGCCTAGGCGTCTCCGAGGCGAAGGCCGAGCGCACGCGGCGGCAGATGTGGACGTGGGACGGGCTGTCGCTCGCGCTGTGCCACGGGTGGCGGCCGTTCGTCGCCCGCGACGTGCCTACCGCGGAGGGCGAGCTCGTCGACCTGACCCTGGCCGATGACGACACGCTCGACCCGTGGCCGTTCGGGGCCGACCGGCTCGAGGTGCGGTGCGAGGGCCGGCGCCTGGCCTCGCGCTACGAGGACGAGCGGGCGATGCTCGAGGGCTTTGTCGCCGCGCCGGTCGAGACGGTGCGGTTCGGGCTGGCGCCCGCGTGAGCTGTGGGTTGGCGTGCCGGAGCAGACGAACGGCGCGACGAAGGAGGGGTTCCGCGGGCCGCACACGGACGTGCCGAGTGTCGACTGAGTCAGCCTCAGGCTGACAAATTCGACACTCGCGGGTGAAGCGCCGCTCCCGCCCGACCCATTCTCCCTCGTCGCGCCGTTCGCCGAGGCGCAGACCAGGATCACGGACGGCAGCGCCGGGCCACAACCAGCGCCAGCCCCACCCGATACATCGCATACGGCGCGAGCGACCGGTCGCGCTCGACCTGCCGGATCAGCCATGTCGAGGCCAGCGTCGAGGCAAAGGCCGACGCCGCACCGGCGGCGAACGCGCCCCGCAGCTGCGGCGGAACCCCGCGCCCCAGTAGCCGCGTGCCCTTCAGCACGGTGGCGCCGAGAATGATCGGCAGGGCCACCTGACGCGAGAGCGCGTTGGCGTCCTCGCGCGTGAACCGCCGCGCGCGAGCGGCGGCCAGCGTGGCCCCGTTGCGGGAGACGCCCGGCATCAGCGCGCACGCCTGGGCGGCGCCGAGCAGGAGCGCGTCGAGTGCACCCGCCTCCTCGCGCCCGCGGCGCTGGGGCGCGCGGTCGGCGACGAGCATCGCCACCGATCCGAGGGCGAGCCCGGCGGCGATCGTGGCCGGCGTGCCCAGACGCTGCTCGATCGGCCGCTCGAAACGCTTGCCGATCACCGCCGGCGGGGCGAACGACAGCGCCACGAGCTGGGCGCGCCGGAGGCTGACGCCGGGGATCTCGTGCCGCAGCGCGACCAGCAGCGCCGCGGCGGTGCCGGCATGCAGCGCCACCTCGAACGCCTTGCGTAGCTCGCCGTCGAGCTCGGTGTACGGCCACCCCAGCAGCCAGGGCACGAGCGCGATGTGCGCCGACGACGAGACGGGCAGGAGCTCGGCCGGCCCCTGCAGGGCGCCGAGCGCGATCGCGTGGCGGAGGGGGAGCGGGTCAGCCCGCGGTGACATCGGTCGCCGGCTCGGCCTGACCGCGCCGCCGCCACCAGCGGACGACGAGGTAGACGATGCCGACGACGATGGCGGCGAGCACCGCGTAGTCGACGTACCGGAGGGCGTCCTTCCACTCGTGCCAGCGATCGCCCACCTGGTCGCCGACGAACGCGAGCATGAACACCCACGGGATGCAGCCGAGGAGCGTGTAGAGCGTGAAGCGCCAGAACGGCATCCGGGCCACGCCGGCGGGCAGCGAAATGAAGGTGCGCACGATTGGGAGCATGCGGCTGAAGAAGACCGCCCAGCCGCCCCACCGCTCGAACCAGCGGTCGGCGCGGTCGAGGCTCGACTTGCGTATGTGCAGCCACTTGCCGTGGCGCTCGATCAGCTCGATCCGCCCGAAATAGCCCACGGCGTAGGCGATCCACGAGCCGACGAGGTTGCCCAGCACGCCCGCCGCGGTCACCTCGAGCAGCGTGAACTCGCCCCGATGGACGTCGAAGCCGGCGAACAGCATCGTCGCCTCCGACGGGATCGGGATGCACGCGCTCTCGGCCGTCATCAGCGCGAAGATGCCGGGCAGGCCGAGGTCACGGACCACGTCGGTCGCCCAGTTGGCGACCGTGTCCGTGATGGAGGCGGCGACGAACACGAGCGGTCTAGGGTAGTGCCGCCTTGCCGGTCCCGCTCTTCGACACTGCGACCCCGCTGGAGCCGCTGCGCGCGCGGCTGCACGCGGCGGCCTCGGCCGTGCTCGACTCGGGGCGCTACATCCTCGGGCCCGAGGTGGCGGCGTTCGAACAAGAGCTGGCCGACCACCTCGGCGTCGCGCACGTGGTCGGTGTGGCCAACGGCACCGATGCGATCAGCATCGCGCTGCAGGCGATGGGCGTCGGCGCGGGAGACGACGTCGTCGTGCCCTCCTTCACGTTCTACGCGTCGGCGGAGGCGATCCCGGCTACCGGCGCGCGGCCGGTGTTCTGCGAGGTCGACCCCCAGACCGCATGCGTGACGCCGCAGACCGTCCGGGCCGCGCTCACGCCGCAGACCAAGGCGGTGATCACCGTCGACCTGTTCGGGAACGTGGCGCCGAGCGAGGAGATCGCGCAGCACGTCGGCGTGCCGGTGCTCGAGGACGCCGCCCAGGCGGCGGGGGCCCGCCGCAACGGGCGGCGCGCGGGCGGCTTCGGCGCGGCGGCGACGTTCTCGTTCTTCCCGTCCAAGAACCTGGGCGCGTTCGGCGATGCCGGCGCCGTCGCCACCGACGACGACGACCTCGCCGAGCGCGTGCGCATGCTGCGGTTCCACGGCTCGCGCGACAAGGAGACCTTCGAGCTCGTCGGGCGCAACTCGCGCCTGGACGAGCTGCAGGCCGCGCTGCTGCGGGTGCAGCTGCCCGAGCTCGAGGGCTGGGCGCAGTCGCGCCGCGCAGTCGCGCGCGCGTACGCGGACGCCGGGCTGGGCGAGCTGGTAGCGCTGCCCAAGCCGGTCGAGGGCGCCGAGCCGGCCTGGCACCTGTTCGTCGTCCGCCACGACGACGCCGAGGGGCTCAAGCGCGCGCTGAACGACGCGGGCATCGGCGCCCGCCGCTACTACACCGTCCCCGTCCACCGGCAGCCGGCGATGGCGTCGACCGGCTCCGGCATCGAGCTGCCGATGACCGACGAGCTCGCCTGCACCAACCTCGCCTTGCCGATGAGCCCGGCGCTGAGCGCCGAGCAGGTCAGCGAGGTGGTCGCGGCGGTGAGAGCGTGCGCGTCTGGGTCGACCTGACCAACTCGCCGCACGTCCTCGTCCTCCGTCCCGTCATCGCCGCGCTGCGCGCGCGGGGCGTCCAGGTCGAGGTGACCGCCCGCGACTTCGCCCAGACCCTGGCCCTGTGCCGGCGGTTCGGCATCGAGCACACCCCCATCGGTGCGCACGCCGGGCGCGGAGTCTTCGGAAAGGCGGCGGGGCTCGCGCGGCGGTCGCTGGCGTTGCGGCGCTGGGCAGGCGGCCGGCCCCGCTTCGACCTCGCGCTCGGCCACGGCTCCAACGACGTCACGGTCGCCGCGGCGGCGCTCCGCATCCCGTCCTCGACGATGTTCGACTACGAGTGGGCGACGCTGCAGCACCAGGTCAACTGCCGGCTGGCCCGCGCCGTCGTCGTGCCCGAGGCCATCCCACCCGAGCGCCTGGCCCGCTACGGGGCGCGCGGCAAGCTCGGCCGCTACCCCGGCCTCAAGGAGGAGTATTACCTGGCCGACTTCGAGCCCGACCCCGCCGTGCTGAAGGAGCTCGCCATCGACGCGACGCGGCCGCTCGCGGTGGTCCGCACGCCGCCCGCAGTCTCGCTCTACCACCGCTTCGAGAACTCGCTCTTTCACGCCGTGCTCGAACGGCTGCGCGGCCGCCAGGCCGTGGTGCTGCCGCGCACGCGCGAGCAGGAGGCCGAGCTGCGGACGGCGGGCGGCTTCGTCGTGCCCGACGGCGCGGTCGACGCGCAGTCCCTCATCGCCTTCGCGGATGTCGTCATCAGCGCCGGCGGGACCATGAACCGCGAGGCGGTGGCACTCGGAACGCCCGTGTACTCCGTGTTCGAAGGCCGGCTCGGCGCGGTGGACGAATGCCTCCTCGCCGAGGGCCGGCTGCGTCAGCTGGGGTCGGCCGACGAGGTCGAGCTCCGGAAGCGCCCGGCCGGCGAGGGTGCGGAGCGGATCCGCCGCGACCCGCGCCTGCTCGCCGATTTGCTGCTCTCACCGGTTTTCGACGGGACGCGCGGGTAGTCAGGGTCGGGCTTCGCCCGACCACCCTGTCAGAATCGAGGCCCATGCGCCGACGGATTCCGTCCGCGGCCCTGCGCGTGCACCGGTACTCGCTGCCACAGCTCGTGGTGGACGGCGTTCTGGTCGCCTTGGCCTGGCATCTCGCCTTCACGCTCCGCTTCGACCGGATTCCCGGCCGCTTCGAGCGCCTGCTCGACGCCACCTGGCCGTGGGTCACCGTAGGGACGCTGTTGGTGTTCTTCTGCTTCGGCCTCTACCAGCGGCGGTGGAGCCTGCTGGGCCTGCGGGACTACGAGCAGGCGGTGCGGGCCGTGACCGTGGCCATCCTGCTCACCGCGGGCGCGATCGCGCTGCTCGCTGCGCGGCACGCGTTTCATGACGTGCACGTAGGCCCGCCACTCGGCGTGCTGGCGATCTACTTCCTCCTGCTGCTCGCCCTGTGCCTGGGCGCTCGCGTGGCGGTGCGCGCCGTGCTCGAACGCCCGCTGCTCGGGTTCCGCGCCGGCAAGGACGCGCGTGACGTCGTGATCGTGGGCGCCGGCGACGGCGGCCGCCTGGTGCTGCGCGAGATCCTGCGCAACCCCGGGCTCGGCTACCGGCCGGTGGGCTTCGTCGACGACGACCCGACCAAGCACGGACTCCGGATGGAGGGCGGCGTGAAGGTGCTCGGGGCCACCGACGAGCTCGGCCGCATCCTCGAGGAGACCGGCACCGAGGAGGTCATCATCGCGATCCCGTCGGCACCCGGCTCGCTGCGGGGTCGGGTGGTCAGCGCGTGCCGCCGGCGCGGCATCCCGGTGCGCACGTTGCCGACCGTCTTCGAGCTGCTGCAGACCGGCGGGGCGATGGTGCGGCAGGTGCGCGAGGTGCGCGTCGAGGACGTGCTCGGGCGCGAGCCGGTGCGCATGGAGCTCGAGCGCGTGGGCGCCTACCTGGCGGGCCAGGTCGTGCTCGTCACCGGCGCGGGGGGCTCGATCGGCTCGGAGCTGTGCCGCCAGATCGCGCGCGTGGGCCCGCGCCGCCTCGTCGTGCTCGATCACGCCGAGGACAACCTGTTCGAGATCACGCGTGAGCTCGAGGAGGAGCGCCACGTGCGGGTCGCGTCGCCGGTGCTGGCCGACTGCAAGGAGGAGGAGCGGATGCGGGAGGTGTTCGCGGAGCATCGCCCGGACGTGGTCTTCCACGCCGCCGCCTACAAGCACGTCGCGCTGATGGAGTTCAACCCGGTGGAGGCGGCGCGGAACAACGCGCTCGCCACCCGGCTGATGGCGCACGTGGCGGGGGAGACCGACGTCAAGGAGTTCGTGCTCGTCTCCACCGACAAGGCGGTCTCGCCCAAGACCGTGATGGGCGCGTCCAAGGCGCTGGCCGAGTGGGCGGTCGAGGCGGCCGGGGCCCGCTTCCCGGACACGCGCTACGCGAGCGTGCGCTTCGGCAACGTCCTCGGTTCCTCGGGCTCGGTGGTGCCGATCTTCCGCCGCCAGATCACCGGGGGCGGACCCGTCACGGTCACCGACCCGCGCATGACGCGCTACTTCATGACCATCCCGGAGGCGGTCCAGCTGATCATCCGGGCCGGATCGCTCGACGCGGGCGAGCGGCGCAGCGCGCTCTATGTTCTCGAGATGGGCGAGCCGGTGCGCATCATGGACCTGGCCGAGCAGATGATCCGGCTGTCCGGCCTCGAACCGGAAAGGGACATCGCCATAGAGGTCGTGGGGCGGCGGCCGGGCGAGAAGCTGCACGAGGAGCTCTTCAACCCCTACGAGCGCCCGCAGCCCACCCCGGCCGAGAAGATCCTCCTCGCCGGGTGCGCTCCCAGCGACCCCGAATGGGTCGAGCAGGCCTTCGAGGAGGTCAACCTGCTCGTGCTCGAGGACGATGCCGCCGCTCTGGCTGCGAAGGTGTCCGAGCTCGCGACGGCGCGAGCCACCGCTGCCGTACGGACCGCTCCCTAGACTAGGCCCGCCCGATGCAAGCCATCATCGCCCTCAGTGCTGCGGGCCTGATCGAGAAGTACGGGGCATACGCCGGTCTCGCCGCCATCCCGGGATTGGCCGTCCTGTCGCTGTTGTACTTCGCCCAGGCCCGCGAGGTGCGCCGCCTACGCGAGTGGGCCGGCCGCGCCCCCGAGCGCGATATCGAGCGCTCGACCTCCGGCGTGCATGTCGCGCCGACCGGGGCACGCGACCCGGTCAGTGTCGTCCGGCGCCAGCCGCCACCCGCGGCGGTGTCGCCACCCGCGGCGGTGTCGCCACCCGCGGCGGGGCAGGCCGCCTCGCCCTCGGGCGCTCAGCCCTCGGCCCCCAACAAGCCCGCCCCGTCGGCCAAGCCCGCGGCCTCGCCGCAGGGCGCTCCTGTTCCTGCTGCCGCGACCGCCGCTGCCGCGGTCGGCGTACAGGGCGCCGCCCCGGCCAACGAGGACGAGAAGCCGGCGGAGGACCGCAGCGACGTCGCGGCCCCCTCGCCGGCGGCCAAGCCGGACGGTGCGGAAGCTCCGATCTCGCCGCCGTCTCCGGAGGCAAAGCCTGTCGCCTCCCCCTCGCCGGACCCGGCCACCAACGGCCCGGGCGATCCGGCGAACGTGGATCGACCCGCCGACCGCCCGCTCGCCCCCGCCGCAGCCACGCCAGCAGGTGCCGCCGGCGCGCGGGCTGGCGCCCCCGTCTCCGACCGCCCGGCTCCCGCCCCCGCCGGTCCGGCCACCCCCGGTGCCGCGCCGTCGCGCGCGGCGCAGCTGCGCACGGATCGCCCGCGCGCGACCCCGGGCGGGCGGGCCGGAGGCCGCGACCCGGTGCCGCCACGCCGCGCTGCCGCGGGCGGGCGCCCGCGCCGCGCGGCCTACATCGCGGTGGCCGCGGTGCTCGTGATCACCCTCGTGGTGGTCATCGTCGCCGCGACCAGCGGCGGCGACAGCAAGACCAAGGCGCCGAACAAGATCACCCCCACCCAGCCGGCGGGTGCGAGCAAGAAGGGCGCCGCGTCGCCCGTTCCGCGCGGCGACGTCAAGGTCGCGGTGCTCAACGGCACGACACAGGCGGGCCTCGGCGCCCAGGTGGGCGACCAGATCGCGGCCGGTGGGTTCCAGCGGGGCGACGTGACCAATGCCAACGACCAGCAGGCGCCGAAGACGGTCGTCTACTACGCATCCGGCCAGCGCCGCGCGGGGCAGGAGGTCGCTGACGTCGTCAAGGCCTCCAGCGTGCAGCCGATCGACCCCGACACGCAGGCACTCGCGGGAAGCGACGCGAAGGTGGTCGTGCTGGTCGGCGCGGACAAGACATGACCCTTGTCCTTCCTCGACCTTCCTGAGCGGTCGTCCAAGCCCCGCCAGCGCGGGCTGACGCATGTGCT
Source organism: Solirubrobacteraceae bacterium (assembly GCA_045805605.1). Classification (GTDB taxonomy): domain Bacteria; phylum Actinomycetota; class Thermoleophilia; order Solirubrobacterales; family Solirubrobacteraceae; genus DATBDE01. Next base: position 14,963 of record JBJMKX010000075.1, on the reverse strand, counting down.
CGACAAGGGGCTCTCGCTCTCGGAGATCGACGGGCTCGTGGAGGTGGCCGGAGACGCGGTGGACGTGGTCAAGCTCGGCTGGGGAACGGCGATCGCCACCGCGAACCTCAGCGAGAAGCTCGCGAGCTACCGCGCGCACGGCATCCCGGTCGTGCTCGGCGGCACGCTGACGGAGCTCGCCATCGCCCAGGGCCGCGTGGAGGAGCTGGTGGGCTGGCTGAAGGAGCTCGGCATCCAGCACGTCGAGGTGTCCGACGGCACCATCACCCTGCCGCGCGACGACAAGCTGGCGCTCATCCGCCGGCTCGCCAAGGACTTCACCGTGCTCTCCGAGGTCGGCTCCAAGGACGCCACCGTGATCATGGCCCCCTACCGCTGGGTCGAGCAGATTCAGCAGGAGCTCGAGGCGGGGGCGTGGAAGGTGATCGCCGAGGCCCGGGAAACGGGTACGGCGGGCATCTACCGGCCCGACGGCGAGGTCCGCATGGGCCTCGTCGACGAGATCGTCCATGAGGTCGACCACGACGCGATCGTGTGGGAGGCCCCGCGCAAGGAGCAGCAGGTGTTCTTCCTCAAGCGGCTCGGCTCCGAGGCCAACCTCGGAAACATCCCGCCCGACGAGGTGCTCGGGCTCGAGACCCTGCGCCTCGGCCTGCGCTCGGACACCGCCGACCTCGCCCTGCCCGAGACGTGACGAGGATCGCGCAGGTCCTCTTCGCGGTGCTCGTACTCGCCACCGGCGCGGCGTTCCTGCTCGCCCAGCGCATCAAGCAGCAGCCGAAGGCGGTCGACGCCCGAACCCTGACGCGCGTGTTCTCGCCCAACGGCGACGGCGCCAACGACCAGGCGCGGTTCTCGATCCGGCTCAAGCGCGGCGACGACGTCGATGTCACCGTCCTCGACCGCAAGACCGGACGCGAGGTGCGCGACCTCATCGTCAACCGGCACGTGCCTGCGAACCGGAAATTCCTCTTCGACTGGGATGGGCGGACCGACACCGGGACACGCGCGCCCGACGCCTACTACAAGCTGCTGATCACCCTGCGCGGCCAGGGCCGCTCGTCGATCGCCAACAAGCGCTTCATCCTCGACACCATCCCGCCGCGCCCGGCGGTCACGGCGGTCGGAGCCGGCACCGGGCCGTTCATCGTGCCCGCGCGCGGGCCGCGCACCGGGGTCACCCTGCGCGTGGCCAATCCCGGCACGGAAGCGCCGCAGTGGACGATCTGGCGCACGGACGTCGCCAAGCCGGTGGCGGTGGCGCGCATCGACGCGGCGGACGGCGCCCGCGAGGCGTACTGGGACGGGCGCGTCGATGGTCGCCCGGCGCCCGCCGGCACCTACCTCGCCCGGGTGCGCACGCGCGACGCGGCCGGCAACGTCGGCGACAGCCCCGAGAGCCTGGCCCCGCGCGTCGCCGCCAAGGCCCCCGGCCGTCCAGGCATCACCGTCCGCTACCTCGGCGCCCAGGTGCCCGCCGAGCCGCTGCGCGCCGGCAAGGTGGGCGAGGTGTTCGTCGACGCGCGCGGCAAGCACTACCGCTGGCGCCTCCGGCGAATCGGCGGCACGCGCACGGTGGCGACGGGCGAGAGCGACTCCCCTCGCCTGCGCCTGCAGGGCCCGGGCGGCGCGCCCGGCGTCTACCTGCTCGAGCTGACCGCTGCGGGGCGCGTCTACCGTACGCCACTGGCGGTCCAGCCCGCCAAGGCCGACCGGCCGATCCTGGTCGTCCTTCCGGCGATCTCGTGGCAGGGGCGCAACCCGGTCGACGACACCGGACAGGGCGTGCCGGACATGCTTGCGACAACCGGCACCGCCCGGCTCGAGCGGCCGTATGCCGGCGACGGGCTGCCGGTGGGCTTCGCTGTGCAGGAGGGCGCGCTGCTGTCGTTCCTGCAGCGCCACGGGCTGTCCTACGACCTCACCACCGACGCCGCCCTGCTCGCCGGCCGCGGCCCCAAGCTCGGCCGCCACCGCGGCGTGGTCCTGGCCGGCGACGCCGAGTGGGTGCCGACCGCGCTCGGTGTCTCGTTGCGGCGCTACGCGCAGCGGGGCGGCAACGTGCTGTCGCTCGGGACCGACGCGCTGCGGCGGGCGGTCCGCGTGCGCGACGGGACGCTCGACGATCCCACGCCAGCGCAGGCGGCCGACCTGTTCGGCTCGCGCATCAAGCCGCTCGAGCACAAGCCGGTCGAGCTGCTCACCTACCTCGACCGCATCGGGCTGTTCGCGCCGACCGCCGGCTCGCTGAGCGGCTACGACGCGTTCGAGCAAACGGCGGGCACGGGCAGCGGCAGGGTGGTGGCGGCGGCAGGCGAGCAGGCCGGGCAGCCGGTGGTCGTCGCCTATCGCTTCGGAAAGGGCCTGGTGATCCGCACCGGCCTGCCCCGGTGGACCCAGCGCCTGGGCTCCGACCAGGAGACCGCGGCGGTGACGAGGCGGATGTGGACGCTGCTCTCGCGCTAGCCACCCCGATCGCCGCCTCCTCCTTCGGCACCGGCCTCGAGAAGGCGGGGATCATCGTCGCCGCGGTACTGGCCGCCGTCGCCGTGCTCGCCCGGCCGGCGCGCACGCGCGCCTTGGCCACCGCCGGCGCGCTCGTCCTGACGCCCGCGCTGCTCCTGATCGAGGTCTGGGACACGCCGCAGCTGCATCCGCTGCGCAACCACCCGCTCTACGCGGCGATCGGGGGGGCGGCGGCCCTCGTCGCCGTCGGGCTGGTGGCGTGGCTGTTCACGCGCCACCCGCGGCTGTTCCCCGTGGTGGCGGTGGCGGCGATGCCGTTCCGGCTGCCGATCGAGACCGGTGGCCAGACCGTGAACCTGCTCGTGCCGTTGTACTTCGTGATCGGGGCGGGCGCGCTCGCCTGGCTGGTGCCGCGCCTCCGGCGCGGCTTCGTGGACGCCGACGCCCGACCGCGCGGACGCCTCGAGTGGGCGCTGCTCGGGTTCGTCGTGCTCTATGCGGCGCAGGCGAGCTACTCGCTCGACTTCTCCAAGGCGCTCGACCAGGTGGTGTTCTTCTACGTCCCCTTCGCGCTGCTCTTCATGCAGCTGTGCGCCGTCGAGTGGGACCGCCGCCTGCTCGGCGCGTGCTTCGGCGTGCTCGTCGGGCTCGGGCTCGTGTTCGCCGGCATCGGGTTCGTCGAGTGGGCAACGCGCGAGGTGCTGTTCAACCCCAAGGTGATCCGTACGAACGAGTTCGCATCGTACTTCCGCGTCAACTCGCTGTTCTTCGACCCCAACGTCTACGGCCGCTTCCTCGCGATGATCGCGCTGCTGACGACGGCGGTGATGCTGTGGTCGCGCCGGCGGCGCGACGTGCTGCTCTGCGCCGGCGCGCTGGTGGTGCTGCTCGCGGCGCTGCTGACCACGCTGTCGCAGTCGTCGCTGGCGGCGCTGCTGCTCGGTTTGGCGGTGCTGGCGGCGCTGCGCTGGAGCGTGAAGTGGACGGTCGTGGCCACGGTGGCGCTGGCCGTGGTGGGCGCGGGAGTCGTTCTGGCGCTGCCAGGGGTGTTCAAGGTCGACTTCTCGACCAAGCGGCTGGACCGCATCTCGACCGGCCGAGTGACGCTGGTGCGTGGCGGCGGCGAGCTGTTCCGCGACCGGCCGGTCGGGGGCTGGGGGTCGGCGAGCTTCTCGGAGGCGTTCGAGCGCCAGGGGAAGGGATCCCGGGCCGAGTCGGTGTCCGCGTCGCACACGATCCCGTTGACCGTGGCCGCCGAGCAGGGGGCGCTTGGCATCCTCGCCTACCTGGCGCTGCTGGCCTGCGCGCTCTGGCGGCTGTTCCGAGGAGCGCGCGACTCGCTTCCGCGCGTGGCGATCGCGGCCGCGTTCGCGGCGCTGCTGCTCCACACCTTCCTCTACGCGTCCTTCCTGGAGGATCCTGCAGCGTGGGCGCTGCTCGGGGTCGGCACTGCGCTTGCGCCGGTTGCGGCGCGCCGCATGCGCCCGGCCGAGCGCGCGCAGGCGACGGCCGAGGCGCGCACTCGGGTGCCCGCGGTCTAGGCAGGGGTCAAGTCCTTTTGGCCACACCACGATTCGGTGCGGCAACGAAAGACTTGTCCCCGATCGAGCTGGCCATCGTGGCGGCGGCGCTGGTCGCGGCCACGGCGTTCTGGGCGCTCGTGCCGACGTACCCGGCGCTGGACTCCTACTACGCGCTCGTCTGGGGCCGTGAGGCGTTCGGAGGGCACACGCCCTCGTTCGACGGCTACCGCGCGCCCACCCACCACCCGCTGTGGGTGCTGGTGGCAGGGCTGTTGTCGCTGGCCGGCGGCCACGCCGACCGCCTGCTCGTGCTGGTCGCGCTGTGGTGCCTGGTCCTGTTCCTGTGGGGGATGTACCGCTTGGGGACGGGCCAGTTCGGGCGGTGGGTGGGTCTCGTCTCCGCGCTGTTCGCGGCCTCGAGCTTTGCCTTCCTGCTCTATGCGGTGCGGGGGTTTGTGGACGTGCCGTTTCTTGCGGCCGTGGTGTGGGCGGGGGCGTTGGGCGTTGGGCGTTGGGCGTTGGACCGTGGCCCCCGCCGCTCGGCCGTTCCCGCCATGGCCCTGCTTGCCGTCGCCGGCTTGCTTCGTCCCGAAGCCTGGATCCTGGCGGCACTGTGGTGGCTCTGGACTTTCCGGGACTCGCGGCATCGCGTCGCCCTCACCGCGCTCGCGCTCGCCGGCCCCGTCCTGTGGCTCGCGAGCGACCTCGTCATCACCGGCGACGCCCTGTTCTCCTTCCACCGCACGAGCGCGCTGGCCGACGAGCTGCGCCACACCGGCGGGGCCGCCCAGGTGCCGGGCGCGCTGGTCTCCTACGTCGCCGGCACGATCCGCGCGCCGATCGCGCTGCTCGGCCTCGTCGGCGTGGGCCTCGCGTGGTGGCGCCACGGGCCGCGACGCATCGCCGTGCCCCTCGCGCTGCTGCTGGCCGGCAGCCTGACCTTCGTCTTCGCCGGCCTGGCCGGGTTCTCGCTCATCCAGCGCTACCTGACCGTGCCCGCGGCGGCGCTGTGCTTGTTCGCCGGCTACGCGCTGGTCGGCTTCACCACGCTGCCGCGCGACGACCGGTTGCGGCGAACGTGGACGCAAGCGGCCGCGGTGGTGGGCGCCCTCGGCGTGGCGGCCGCAATCGTGCTCGCGGCCACGAGCGTGGGGCGCGTGCGCACCGAGCTGCGCTTCGTCCGGCAGAGCCACGACGACCTCGTGGCCATCCTGCGGGCGCCCGCGGTGCGGGCCGCCAGGCGCTGCGGGCCGATAGTTTTGCCCACCGACCGGCTGGTGCCCGACACGCGCTGGATCCTTGACGCCCCGCGGCGGGCGGTGCTCGCCCGCACGGCGCCCGGGCACCGCGCCGCCGGGGTCGAACTGTTCGTCTCGGGCGCCCGCGCGCTCGACCGGTTCGGGTTTGCCGCCGGCATCCCGGCGGGCACGAACCTGCCGAGCCCCGGGTATCGCCCCGTGGCGCGCAACCGGACGTTCGACGCATGGGTGCGGTGCTAGTGGAGCACCCGGCAACGTTCACCGGTTTCTGGCGGGCGCAGATGACCACCAGCCGGTGTCCTCGGAGATCCCTGAGAGCGCTGCTATCGGGGACTCCTGCGTCCTTGCCTGGCGGCCCCTGCGCGACGCCAGAATCCCGGCGACGTTACCGGGGACCCCACTTAGCTCACCGGCCAAGCACGACGCCGAGCTCCTCGAGCCGGTCCCACAGCGGGCCGTTGACGCGAAATGCGGTCTGCGCCTTGCCCCACGCGCGCAGCTCGAGGTCGGGGTGGGCGCGCGCGCCCGCATGCTCGCGCAGGGCCGCGATCCACGCCTCGGCATCCGGCGCCCGCACCACCGCGTGGTCCCAGGTCTGAACGGCCGGCAGGTCGGGCGCGATCGTCCGGCGGCCCAGGCGCGCGTACTTGAGGATCCGGTTCGGGAGCCCGGCGTCGTTGAACGGGCTGCGCTCGAACGGCACCAGGCCGACGTCGGCGCAGAGGATAAGGCGCGCCGCCTCGTCGTCGCTGCGGTGCCCCAACCAGACGATGTTGGGGGCCTCGCGGCACGCCGCGTAATCGGAGTCGTCGCCGCACTGGTCGTCGCGCCACGCGCCGATGAGCAGGAGCACGAGCCGGTCACCGAGCTCCTCTGCCACCCGACGCACCAGCGCCCAGTCCATGCGCCACCCCTGGTGCCCGAGCGAGACGGCGATCACCGTGCCGGTCGGGTCCGGCGCGGGGAACGAGTCCGCGGCGAGGCCCACGAGCGTCGCCTCGCGGCCGGCCTCGACCTCGAGCCGCTGGAGCTCCGTCGAGGCGACGAAGGTCAGCGCTGACCGCTGCGCCGCCAGCCGGTGCAGCTCCTCGAGCCGCTCCTTCGTACGCCCGTCGGCGTCGTAGGCCTCCTCGTAGCGGTCCCAGCGCCCGTACCACAGCTCGGCGCCCTGGTAGCGATCCAGCAGCGCCCGCGCGAGCGGGTACGAGAACGGGTGGAAGATCACGACGACTCTCGGAACGCCGGGCAGCTTCAGACGCTTTGCCTGCCGCAATGCGATCGCCGAGCCAAGCCAGTCCGGCAACCGCCCAAGCACCCCGTAGCGGATGCGCGGCGCTTCGACGGCGACGACGCCGGGCGCCCGCAGCAGGTCCTCGGCCTGGTCTCGGAGGATGAATTCGTCGAGCGTGCGCGGAAGCAGGAGCAGTGCGAGGGGGCGGCGCTCGTCCTTCATGGAAGCGGACCCTAGTTACGCACGCCCGCGGACGCGGCCTGCGGCCGCGGCGTCGCGCGCACTCTCCAGTCGTCTACCGTCAAGCCGCCTTGTACGGGTATCTCAAGCGCCTGATCCGGACGGGCGTGGCCTACCAGGCCGCCGCGGTGGTCTCGTCGGCATTCGCGCTGCTGCTGCTTCCGGTCTACACGCGGTCGCTGACCCGCTCGCAGTACGGCACCGCCGAGCTGTTGCTGACCGCCATCCTCACGGTCTCGATCGTGGTCCGGCTGGGCGGTGTCGAGGCGCTGATCCGCTACTACTTCCTCCACGACGAGCCGGCCGAGCGCGACCGCGTCGTCCGCACCGCAACCGGCTGGATCTTCCTCGTGTCCACCTCCGCGGCGCTGCTGATCGGCGCCTTCGCCGAGCCGCTGTCCGAGCTCGTGCTCGGGTTCCACGACGCCACGCTGCTGTGGCTGACCGCGCTTGGGATCTGGGCGTTCACGAACCTCGAGGCCGCCTATGCCGTGCTCCGCGTCGACGAGCGGGCGCGTGCCTATCTGGTCGCTTCGCTGACCAACGTCGCGCTGACGATCGCCCTGACCTTGACCCTCGTCGTGGGCCTCGATCAGGGCGCGCGGGGCATGCTGCTCGGCAACTACGGCGCCAGCGCGGTCGTGCTCGTCGCGATGTGGATCCTGCTCCGCCAGCGGCTCGGGGTGCCGTCGACGCGCGTGCACCTGGTGCCGATGCTGCGGTTCGGGCTGCCGACGGTGCCCGCCGAGGTCTCGGTCTTCCTGCTCAACGTGGTCGACCGCTTCTACATCTACCGCACCGGCGTGGGCGGGCCGGCGGCGGCGGGCTTGTACTCGCTCGCGGTGAAGTTCGCCGCCGTGATCATCCTCGTCGTGCGCGCGTTCCAGTACGCATGGCCACCCTTGGCCTACTCGGTCAAGGACGACCGGGAGGCCGCGCGCCTGTATGCCACCGTCGCCACCTACTACGTGCTGTTCACCGGCCTCGTCGTCGCGGGGATGACGCTCGGTGGGCGGTGGATCCTGCGCCTCTTCGCGGCCCCGTCGTTCTTCGGGGCCTACAAGGCGCTGCCCTGGGTGACCCTCGGCTGGGCGCTGTATGGGTTGTTCCTGATCCTGATCGTGCTCGCCGGGCGGGCGAAGGTGACGACGCGCAACTTCCCCGCGGCGGTGGCGGGCCTGGTGGTCAACGTGATCGGGCTGATCGTGCTGTTCGGTCCGCTCGGCATCGCCGGCGCGGGCATCGCGCTGTGCGCCGCCTACGTCGTCATGGTCACGCTCATGTACGTGCTCGCGCGCCGCCTCTTCCCCGTCTCGTTCGAGTGGGGCCGCCTCACCCATCTGGTGGCGGTGATCGGCGGGATCACGGTCGCCGGCGAGCTGCTGCTTCCGACCGCGGGCGCGGCGGGCTTGGCGGAGCGCATCCTCGCGTTGGTCGCCATCCCGACCGTGCTGGCCGCCACCGGCTTCCTGCGCGCCGGCGAGACGCGGCGCCTGCGGGCGCTGGTCTCGCGTGCAGCGTAAAGCGATCCTGCTCGTCGGCGCGGCGCTGCTCGCCGGCTGCGGCGGCGGTGGGAAGGCGCGGCACGACCGCACGTTCTCCTCCGCTGGGGTGCCGTTCACGTTCCGCTATCCGGACCGGTTCCGCGCACACGGGCTGAGCGTGTCGCTCGACCCGCGCAACGCCCTCGTGATCCGCCGCGCAAGCGCGCGCGAGCTCGACCCCGACCAGTACCTCGGGGCGCTCAGGCGGAGCTTTGCCCGCCGCGGGCTTCGCGCCACCGCCCGGCGCGAGCGCCACGCCGGCCGCGAGATGGGCGTGCTGGCGGTCGTGGTGCCGGCGGCCAGCCCCGCTTCGGGAGGCCGCGGGCCGCTGCACACGACGAGCCGCTTCTTCGCCGCCGGCGGCGCCACCTGGCAGCTCGAGTGCCGCTACGCCGACCGCCGCGCCGAGGTCGTGCAGGGCTGCCGGGCGGCGCTGTCGTCGCTCCGATTTCCCTAAGCCGAACGCGCGCTCTGCGTCGGTCGGCCGGAGGGTTCCGCTCGCCGCCGCCGAACCGGAGGCGAGCAGCGCAATGCTCGTCTCCGACCCCTCGCCCCGCCCCACCGCGGCCACGTACCTCCGACGCCGCGCCGTCGCCGTCGGCTCGCTCGCCGTCGTGCTGGCGGCGGTCGTCGGCATCCTGGCATCGGTCAGCGGCGCGGGCGGTGCGCGCAGCGCGCCGGCCAAGCCCCGGCCGCCGGCCGCCCCGCCGCGCGGGCCGGTGACGATCGCCTGGGTGGGCGATATCACCCCCGGCTCGGCGATGGGCGTGCCGCCGGGCGACGGCCGCGTGCAGTTCGCCCACGTGCGCCGGTTCCTGCGCTCGGCCGACCTGGCCTTTGGCAATCTCGAGGGGACGTACTCGACCGGCGGGGCGTCGAAGTGCGGCGGCGAGGGCGGCCACGCCTGTTACGCCTTCCAGGCGCCACCGGCCCACGCGCGGGCGCTGCGCCGCGCGGGCTTCGATGCCGTCAACCTCGCCAACAACCACGCGTGGGACTATGGCGCCGCCGGCCAGGCTCAGACCATCGCCGCGCTGCGGCGGGCCCGCGTGGCGGCCACCGGGCGTCCGCGCGAAATCGTCGTCGTGCGGCGCCAGGGCCTGCGCATCGCGCTCGTCGGGTTCGCCGCCTACCCGTGGGCGAACGCGATCGGCGATCTCGCCGGCGCCCGCGCGCTGGTCCGCCGAGCGGCGGCACGCGCCGATCTCGTCGTCGTGGCGATGCACTCCGGCGCGGAGGGCGCCGACCAGACCCACGTGCCGCGCGGCACCGAGATGGCCTTCGGCGAGGACCGCGGCGACAGCCGCGCCTTCGCCCACGCCGTGATCGGCGCGGGCGCCGACCTCGTCGTCGGCTCCGGCCCGCACGTCGTCCGCGGCGTCGAGCGCTACCGCGGCCGCCTGATCGCCTACAGCCTGGGCAACTTCGCCGGCTGGAGCAACTTCGGCCTGGGCGGCACGCTGAGCGAGAGCGGCATCTTCAAGGTGACGCTGAACGCCGCGGGCAAGCCGGTGACGTCGCATTGGATCCCGATTCGCCTCACCGGCCCGGGCATTCCCGTGCTCGACCGCAGCCGCGCGAGCAGGAAGCTGGCAGCCGAGCTGTCGAAAGAGGACTTCGGCAGGGCAGCGGGCATGATCTGCCCGCGTTGCGCGTCCACCTAGTCGATCCCTCCGCCTTCACGCCGCCCTACGACCGGGCTTTGGCGGCGGCGCTTGCGCGCGCCGGGGCCGAGGTCACGCTCGTCACCAGCCGCTTCGCCTACGGGCCGGTTCCCAGGGCCGACGACTACGCCGTCGACGAGCGCTTCTACCGCTGGGCGCCGGGCGCGGCCCGGTCGCGCGCCCGCTTTGCCGCCAAGCTCGTCCAGCACGTCCCCGACATGCTGCGGTACCGGCGGGCGGCCCGCGGCGCCGACGTCGTCCACTTCCAGTGGCTGACCGTCCAGCCGCTCGACGTGCACCTGCTGCCGCCGGTCCACCCGCTCGTGCTCACCGCCCACGACGTGCTGCCGCGCGAACCGCGTCCCGGCCAGCGCGCCGCCCAGCGGCGGGTGTACGAACGCGTCGACGCCGTCGTCGTGCACTCCCAGCACGGCGCGCGGCGACTGCGCGCGCTCGGCGTGCCGGCGGAGCGGTTGCACGTCATTCCCCACGGGGCCTTCACCCACCTGAGCGAGCTCCCGGAGGGGGAGCTCCCGCTCCCGGAGACCGAGCGGCCGGTCGTGCTCTTCTTCGGGCTCCTGCGCGAGTACAAGGGCATCGACGTCCTGCTCGAGGCCTGGCGGGGGATCGACGACGCCGAGCTGTGGATCGTCGGCATGCCACGCATGAAGCTCGACCCGCCCACGTTGGCCGGCGTCCGCTTCCTGCCCCGCTACGTCTCCGACGAGGAGCTCGCCGCCCTGTTCCGTCGCGCCGACCTCGTCGCGCTGCCCTACCGCGAGATCGACCAGTCCGGGGTGCTGTCCGTGGCGCTCGCGTTCGGCAAGCCGCTCCTCCTCTCCGATGCCGGCGGGTTTCCGGAGGTCGCCGCCGCGCAGAGCGTCCCCGCCGGCGACGCCGCCGCCCTGCACGACGCCCTCGTCGCCCTGCTCGCCGATCCCGAGCGTCGCAACGCGATGGCGCAGGCCGCGCTAAAGGCCGCCGCGACCACGTACTCGTGGGACGCCATCGCCAGGCAGACGCTCGCCCTCTACGAGGCATTGCTGCGCGATCGCCACAATGCGGCGCCGTGAAGCGCGCCCTCAAGCTCGCCTTCTGGGGCTCGGCCGGCCTCGTCGTCTACACCCAGCTCGGCTATCCGCTCCTGCTTGCCGCCCTCGACCGGCTCCGCCGGCCGCAGGAAGCCGACGTGCTGCCCGGCGGCGAGGGCGACCTCCCGGACGTCTCGCTGGTGGTCGCCGCCTACAACGAGCGCCCGGTGATCGCCGACAAGGTGCGCAACGCGCTCTCGCTCGACTACCCGCGCGAGAAGCTCGAGGTCCTGGTTTCGGTCGACGGCGCCACCGACGGCACCGCCGAGCGGGCGCGCGAGGCCGGCGCCGACCTGGTGCTCGAGAACCCGCGCGGCGGCAAGGTGCGCGCCCAGGACGCCGCCGTGCAGCGCGCGAGGGGCGAGATCGTCGCGTTCAGCGACGCCAACGCGACATGGGAGCCCGGGGCCCTGCGCGCGCTGGTGGCGCCGTTCGTGAACCCGCGCGTCGGGTACGTCTGCGGCTCGGTGGCGTTCACCGTTGAGGACGGCGCCTCCAATCAGGAGGGCCTGTACTGGCGCTACGAGATGTGGGTGCGGGCGCTCGAGTCGCGCCTGGCTTCGGTCACCGCGGGCAACGGCGCCATCTACGCCACCCGCAAGGACGCCTACCTGGTCGTGGACCCCGTCATGGGCCACGACCTCTCGCTCCCGTTCAACCTGGTCAAGCGCGGGTGGCGGGCGCTGTACGCGCCGGCGGCGCGGGCGACCGAGAAGATGGTGCCGACGGTCGAGGGCGAGTTTGCGCGCAAGCGCCGGATGATGAGCCACACCTGGCCGATCGTCGCCCGCGGTGGGATGCTCTCGCCGCGCGGGTACGGCGCCCTGTACGGCCTGATGATCGTCTCGCACCGCCTCCTGCGCTACGCGAGCCCGTTCCTGCACCTCGTCGCGCTCGGGGCCAATGCGGCGCTGCTCGACGAAGGCCCTTCTTATCGGGCGGCGTTCGCCGCGCAGGCGGCCCTGCTGGGCGCCGCGGCGGCGGCCGTGCCCGCGCCCACGCGTCCGTTGCTCGTCGCGCGCTACTACGTCCTGACCACCGCCTCGGTCGCCGCCGGCCTGGCCGACTGGCTGCGCCACGGCACGCCCGCCGGGTGGGAAGCGGCGGAGGGAACCCGGTGATGGCCGCCCCCGATCCCGAGAGCGTCGTGCGCGAGGTGCTCGTCGCCTTCAACGCGGGCGACGTCGAGGGCCTGGTGGGGCGCTGCCACGCCGACGTGCTCATCGTCGAGGACCCGAGCTTCCCCGACGCGCGCACCTACCGCGGGCACGAGGGCGTGCGCGAGATGTCGGCGCGGTGGTCGGAGGCGTGGGCCAACGTCAGAAGCACGATCGAGGAGCTCGAGACCGACGGCGACACCGTTCGCATCATCACGCGGTTCACCGGCGAGGGCGCCTCGACCGGGATCCCGGTGGAGATCGAGCGCTTCGCCGTGACCTACAGGGTGCGGGACGGCAAGGTGGCCGAGTTGCGGCTGGGCCAGGCGGCGTGATGGCCAAGCGCGCGCTCGACCTCGTCGGCGCCACGACGCTGCTCGTGCTGAGCTCCCCGTTCATGGCGCTGGCCGCGCTGCTCATCCGCCTCGAGAGCCGCGGTCATCCGATTTACAAGCAGCGCCGGGTGGGCCGGCACGGACGGCCGTTCGAGATCTACAAGTTCCGCACGATGGTCGACGGCGCCGAGTACGTCGGCGCCGGGCTGGCCGTCAACGAGGGCGACCCGCGCATCACGCGCGTCGGCCACTTCCTGCGACGCTGGTCGCTCGACGAGCTGCCGAACCTCGTCAACGTCGTGCGCGGCGAGATGTCGCTGGTCGGCCCGCGCCCGACGATCCAGGTCCAGGTCGACCAGTACACCCCCCATCAGCGCCGCCGCCTGGAGGTCAAGCCGGGTATCACCGGTTGGGCCCAGGTCAACGGGCGCACGTCGCTGCCCTGGCACGAGCGCATCGAGCTCGACGTCTGGTACGTCGACCACCGCTCGCTGCTGCTCGACGTCAGGATCCTGCTGCGCAGCCTCAAGCTCGTGTTCGAGGGCTACGGCCTCTACAAAGGCGAGACCGGCGGGTGGACCGGAGGTAAGCCGACGTGACCGGCGTCGTGCTGACCGGCGTCGGCAAGCGCTACGACATCGTGTCCGCCTTCGCCCAGCACGCGACGGTCGTGGCCGCGGACCCCAACCCGCTCGCGCCGGCCCAGTACGCGGCGCACGAGCGCCGGGGGGTGCCGCGCATCGACGACCCGGAGTACGTGCCCGCGCTGCGCGCGCTGTGCGACGACTTCGACGTCGGCGCCGTGGTGCCGCTCACCGACCTCGACCTTTCCGTGCTCGCCCGGGCGCGGCGGGACGGGATCCTGCCGGCGTTCGTGCCCGACCCCGAGATCACCGACGCGACCTACGACAAGTACGAGGCGCACCTGCTGCTCGAACGGCTCGGTCTGCCTTCGCCGCCCACCGTCCTCCCGGGAACCGAGCCGGAGTCGTACCCGGTGATGGTCAAGCCGCGCCGCGGCAGCGGCGCCCGCTCCATCCACCCGGCGCCCGACCGGGCGGCGATGGAGTTCTTCGTGGGCTACGTGGACGAGCCGGTGATGGTCCAGAAGCTCCTGCAGGGCCCGGAGTTCTCGATGGACTGCCTATCCGACCTCGACGGCCGCTGCCTGAACGTCATCCCGCGCACCATGATCGAGTCGCGCGGGGGCGAATCGATCAAGGGCAAGGTGATCGACGATCCCGAGCTGGTCGAGCTCGGCCGGAGCGTGGTCGAGGCGCTGGGCGTGCGCGGGCCGTGCACCGTGCAGGCGTTCCGCGACCGCGACATCGGCCTTGGCATCACCGACGTCAACACGCGCTTCGGCGGCGCCTTCCCGGCGCCGATGTACGCGGCCAAGCCGGGCCACACCTACCCGGAGCTCATCGTGCGCATGGCGGGCGGCGATCGGATCGACCCGCACGTCGGCGATTACCGGGCCGGGATCACCTTCACCCGCTACTACTGGCAGCTCGAGCTCGATGAGGCGCTTCGGCCGACGGGCCGCGACATCGTCGAGCCTCCGGGCCCGCCGGCGCCGCGCTGAGGCATCTGGGCACGGCGAGCCCCGAGGACCTGGCCAGGCGCGCCGCGAATGGCCTAGGCAGCGCGGGTGCCGGCGGGTCTGCGTGCCGGCAGCACCCGGAAGAACGCGGTCGACGACGACGCCTTCGGGTTGCGCGCGTCGCCGGCGAAGGTCGCCCGCACTCGGTACAGGCCCGGCGCCGGATGCAGGGTCGCGGCGAACTTGCCCCCGCGTGCCCGCGCCGTCGACGGCCCGGCGCCGCGCCAGCGCCCGCGGACCCGCCGCTGGACCACGAGCCCCACCCTGTGCTTGCGGGGCGCGATGGTGCCACTCAGCGTCTCCGCCCCTCCGGCACGGATGCGCCTGACCGACGCGACGAGCGACAGGCTCGGCTGCACGACCACGTTCGTGCCCGACGACGCGACGGCGCCATGGCCGGCGTCGCCAGGCCAGTACGCCCGCACGCTTACGCTCCGGCTCGATCTCACGCTCGCCGACCACGACCCATCGGATGCGGTGTCGGCCGTGGTGATCGCCACCCAGTGGCCGTGCAGCGAGCGGAGCTGGACCTCGACGCGCACGCCCGCGATCGGCGATCCGTCGGGCAGGGTCAGCCGGCCCGAGACCTGCACCGGCTGGGGGAACGCGAGCCGCCCCGCCACCGGCACGAGCGTGAGCTGCGGCCGCGCGGCGCCGGTTCCGGTCGGCGTGCTCGGCGCTTCGCGTGCCGCCCGGGCGCGGATGTCGGGGAGCTGGGCGTACAGCGCGTCGCCTGGGCAGTCGGTGGCATCGCCGTCGCGATGCCCCGAGATGCGCTGGAAGTTCACCGGCGTGCCCGACGGGTACCGGTTGTCGCCGCCGCCCGCCGACGTGAGCGTCACCTGGCCGT
>JBJMKX010000074.1:0-108644 GCA_045805605.1 Solirubrobacteraceae bacterium | reverse complement strand
GCAACACGACGTAACGGCGAGTCACGCAAACGGCTTTCTAGAGCCAAATAGCGACTAGGCGATACCGCCTTGGCCGGGTTGTGGTCCCGGTGGTCGCGGGTTCGAGTCCCGTCGCTCACCTCCGACAAAGCCCCGCTATGTCGGGGCTTTCTCATTGTCAGGGAACGACAGCGCGCGCCGATTTTACGGCAGGGAGAATGAGGGAACAACGCCGCGCCGGACCAGCGGTCGGGATTGCCGTCGCACGGACACGACGCATTGGCCGAGATCACCCGGCCGACCGCGCTGGGGTTGGCTAATGCGGCCGCCTTGCTGGCCCGTCTTGCCGTCATGGCGATCGCCGCGCAGTACCGCGCTATCCGCCGGCCGCCGGCCACCTAACCGATCAGCGACGGCTCCGTCGACGTCGTCATCTCCAACGGCGTGATCGATCTCGTGCCCGACAAGGCTGCCGTGTTCGGCGAGATCGACCGCGTCCTACGGCCGGGCGGGCGGCTGCAGATCGCCGACGTCGTCATCCACCACGAGGTCTCGGAGGACGCGCGCCGGCGCATCGACCTGTGGACCGGCGGAATCGCCGGCGCGTCGCTCCGCGGTGAGCACGCGCGCTGCTCGTGGAGCGGGTCTACACCGACATCATGCAGGGCGAGCTGATGGATACCTCCGCGCGCTCGGCGTTCGAGGACGCGCGCCGGACGGCCGCCAGGTTCGGCGCCATGGGCTCGACGATCCGCGCCACCAAACGGGCGCGTGCCCGCCGATGAGCTCTCTACTACGACGCCACGACGCCGATGGCGGCGGCGGTGCTCGACGCGATGCTTCCGGGGGTAGCCGCGCGTGCCGCGGCGTCCGTCCTACTGGCCCAGCGTCTGCCCAGTCAACGAGACCTTGCGGGCGATCCGCTCGGCGTCAGCGGCCGCCACGTTGCATGGTTGCGGCACCGCGTCCGATCGCAGGCTCGCGTGGTTCGCCGCCGCGACCGCCCGGGCGATGACCGGCCCCAGGCAATCCGCTTCGGGCTCCTCCACGCCGTCGAGCACGATCTCGCTGCCTCGCACGACGTTGTCGAGGTGCATGTGGCCGACGGCGCTGTGGCCGGTCAGCTCCGTGACGAGGTGGGCGCTCAACACCCGGGACCAATGCGCGCTGGGCGCTCCCGACAGCGGCACCCGAACACGCACGCCGATCTGGTCGGCGCTGAGCGGCTCGCCGCGTGCCGAACCCGCAATCTGGTGTTCCTCGGACACGTTCTTCCTCTCCCGTAGCCTGAGATTCGGCGTGCGCGGCGACGTGGCCGACATCCGGTCCGCCTGGCGCCCGCGTTCGGGATAGTAATGGCCCTGACTCGTGTCGCAAGGCAGCTCGCCGTTGCGGTCAGCGACGTAACGAGCGGTCATCGGCGATCGCGCGGCCGTGACCGTCGCCGCGTACGCGTCCGCCACGGCATCGCCGGGTCTCCGGCCTCACGCAGCGCGGCCCGATGGGGCGGAGATGAGCGCGCCCCGCGCAATCGAGCGCGGAGCCTCGCGGACGCGGCCCCGACCGTAAGGAGAAGCGCCGGGCCGAGCGACCCGATCGTCTCCTCGACGGGCAGGCCGGCGATGTGCGCGAACGAGATCACTGGAAGATCTCCGTGGTGCAGTCGCCGCCCGCGAGGCGCACCTCGTGGGCGCGAGCGGGGCCGGCGGGGCGGTCGTGGAAGTCGACGAAGAAGTCGGGGTCGACCTGCATCCCGCCGTCCGGTGAGCAGTTGACCCGGAGCAGCCAGGAGCGCAGCTCGGGGTAGAACTGGTTGTCCCACGTCGAGTACAGCGAGTTGGTCACGTAGAGCCTGCGCCCGTCCAGCGACAGCTGGATCATCTGTGGTCCGCCGCTGTGCTCGCGACCGGCGTCGCTGTGCTTGCCGAGCAGGCCGCCGAGCCACAGCCGGCCGGTCAGCCGGGGGTTGGCGGGGTCGGAGATGTCGTACTGGCGCAGGTCGCCGTGCAGCCAGTTGGTGAAATACAGGAACCGGTCGTCCATGGAGACGAGCAGGTCGGTGATCACGCTGGGCACGCCGCCCGGCAACGGCCAGCCGTCGAGCTCGACGTTCTCGACCGCGATCACCGGGTCGGCCGTGAACGAGCCGTTGTCGCGCCGGAAGTGCCACATCGTGCTCGACAGGGCCGCTCCGACGAAGCCCTCGTCGGCGTCGGGGTCGTGCAGCCAGCGCACCTCGAACGGGAGGAGCCCGGCCTCGCCGAGCTCGAGCGTCTGCTCGACGCGGCGCTCGGCCAGGTTCCAGAAGTGCAGCCGGCTGCCGTAGCGCCCCGCGGCGACATCATCGATGTCGAAGCCCTTCTCGTAGGCGTTGGGCTCGCCGAACTCCGACGAGGCGAGCACGTTCCGGCGCGGCTGATACCAGAAGTCGTAGTTGAACGGCGGGAGCGTGCCGCCGTTCTCCCAGCGGCCCTTGACCTCGAACGTGCGGGCGTCGAGGACCGCGAACCCGCCGGCGCCTCCGCCGTCGCGATCGCCGAGCATGCTGACCACGACAATGTCACCCGGCATGCAATGAACCGTGTGCGGCCGCGTGTAGCCCGTCTTGTCGACCAGCTCTCGCGGCTCGATGACCTTCTCGATGCGGGGCCGGCGCGGATCGTCGGCGACGTCGAGGACGTGGATCCGCGACGAGCGGAACCCCGGGACGATGAGATGGGAGCGGTCGGGCCCGTGGCAGGCGGAGCTGCAGCGGTTCCAGCCGAAGTGATGAAGCTCGTCGCCCACGTTCGGCATCGGCGTCTCGTGGACGACTTCGCCGGTCTCGGCGTCGATGACGGCGATGAGGTCGGGCCGCTGCACGCCGGTGCCGCCGTGCAGGCAGGCGACGTAGAGGAGCTCCTCGGGAGCGGCTTGCGTCGCCTCTTCGGGCGAGGCGTAGAAGGACGCGGGGGAGTGCTGGTGTGGAATGGGATCGACCATGCGACGCAGGATCGATCTCGGGCGTTGCGATGCCGTTGGCGCGACCTTGGCGAGAGCTTGGCGCCCCGGGCGCTCAGAGCTCTTCGGCCATTGCAAGCAGGTCGTCGCGCGAGACCTTGCCCGCCATGCCGGGGTGGACGTCCGCGATGTGCCGGTTGGTTTCCTCCACCAGCTCCTCCTCGGTCTCCCCGCGCGACACATAGCCGCAGTCGCACTTGATCACGAAGGCCATGGCCGCATTGTCGCGATTGGGCGTTGGCGGTAGCTTGGCGCTGTGCCCGAGGGGGAGCCGGAGCGCGAAGGGACTCGGATTCAGCTGTGCGGGCGCTTCGTGGTTCGAGTGGCCGGCCGGCGCATCGAGCACGAGCTGCCCGGCCGGCAGGGACGCCGCCTCTTCGCCTACCTCGCGGTCGGCCGCGATCGCGTCGTCAGCCGGGACGAGCTGGCCGAGGCGCTGTGGCCCGCCGGGCCTCCCGCTGCACCCGACCTGGCGCTCTCGGCTCTGCTGTCGAAGCTCAGGCGACTGCTCCCCGAAGGCGCCCTCGAGGGACGCGGCCAGATCCGGCTCGAGCTCGGGCGCGACGCCCGAGTCGACGTCGAGGCGGCGCGGGACGGAATCCATCGCGCCGAGGCGCTGGTGGCGGCCGGCGACTGGTACGGGACGATCGGCCCCACGCTCGTCGCGTCCAACATCAGCCAGCGCCGCTTCCTACCCGGTGAGGACGGGGACTGGGTCGAGGAGGTGCGACGCGAGCTCGAGGAGATCCGGATCCGGGCGCTGGAATGCACGGCGCGCCGGAGCCTCGGCCTCGGGGGATCCGAGCTGGCGGTCGCCGAGGCCACGGCCCGGCGCCTGATCGATCTCTCGCCCTACCGCGAGAGCGGCTACGCGACGCTGATGGAGGCACTCGAGCGCCAGGGCAACGTCGCCGAGGCCCTCCGGGTCTACGAGCGCCTCCGCGGGCTAGTGCGCGAGGAGCTCGGTGCCGCACCCTCGCCTGCGGTTCAGCGCGTGCACGAGCGACTGCTCAGCCTGACGGCGCGCTGAGGGCGGGCTAAGCGGCGACGGGCGCCTTCCGGCGCCGCCACGACCCCACGCCGAACGTGGCCACCAGGAAGCCGAGCAAGGCCAGCGAGCCGACCACCACGTAGCCCGTCGACATTCCGGCCACCAGCGCGGACTTCGCAAGGGAGGTGAGCTCGTTGGCGGCGGTAGGGAACTGGTCGATCAGCTGCTGTCCGGTCTCCGTGCCCGCCAGGATCTTGTTCACGGCGATCTCCTGGCTGTGCGACAGGCGGTCGGCGGTCGCGCTGGCGCCGATGTGGTCCTGGGCGACGGCGCTGACGATCGCGGTGGTCAAGCCGAGGCCGACCGAGCCGCCCGCGATCTGGCACATGTAGATGATCCCGCCGGCCAGGCTGGCCCGCGACGGGTCGAGGGCACCCACGCCCGCGGTGGTGATCGTCGAGTAGTACAGGCCGACGCCGAAGCCCATGACGATCATGCCGGGCACGAGCGCGATGTAGGCCGAGTCGGCGCCGACGAGCGAGAGCAGCAGCGGCGCCGCGAACAGGCAGCCGCCGCCCGCGATCAGGATCGGCTTGGCCCCTAGCCGGTTGTACAGCGTCCCGGCGACGAACGACACGATCGCGAAGGTGCCCATCATCGGCAGGAACCCGAGACCGGACTTCAGCGGGCCGAACCCAAGCACCTTGACCAGGAACTGCGGGACGTAGATGAGGATCGCGAAGAACGTCGCCGACATGAGCAGCACCGACAGCGACGCGGCCATGAACTCGCGGTTGCGCATCACGTCGCGCGGCACCAGCGCATTGGCTCCTGCTCGCCGCTCGACCAGAAGGAACACGACGAACAACACGACGCAGGCGCCGAACAGGCCGAGGATGCGGGGGTCGGTCCAGCCCCAGTCGGTGCCCTGGTCGAGTGCGAGCAGCAGCGCGACCAGGCTCGCGCTCAGCGTCGCCACGCCGGCGTAGTCGACCTTTTCGCGCCCGGGCTCGTCGCCGACGTCGTGAACCTTCAGGTAGGTGACGAGGCACGCGATCAGCGTCACGGGCAGGTTGAGGAAGAAGATCCAGCGCCAGCTCGCCTCGGTCAGCGCGCCGCCGAGGATCGGCCCGGCCGCGTTGCCGACGCCGGCCACCCCGATGACGAGTCCGCCCGCCAGCCCCTGCTTGGAGGGGGGCAGGATGCCGTAGACCATGCCGAGGATCGCCGGCCACATCAGCGCGCCGCCGATGCCCATCAGCGAGCGGCAGGCGATCAACCAGCCGGCGTCCTGGGCGGCACCGCCGAGGACCGAGAACCCCGCGAAGAAGGCCGCCCCGACGAAGAAGATGCGCCGGCGCCCGAACATGTCGGCCAGGCGCCCGCCGGTGACGATCAGCACCCCGAACACCAGCGCGTAGCCGTTGATGACCCACTGGACGGTGTCGACGTCGGCGTCGAAGTCCTTCTCCATCGCCGGCAGCGCGATGCTCAGCGCGGTGAAGTCGTTCGCGATCACGAAGATCGCGAGCGCCAGCGCGACCAGGGCCATGACCGTTCCGCGATCGATCTTGTCCGGGTCCGTCCGGGGGGCGGGCTCGGTGCCGGAGGCCATGCAACGGCGACGATAACGACAATGCCGCCCCATGTGGCTGCGCGCGCTCATCGTCGCCCAGGTGGTCGCCGTGGGCGTCCTGGCCGCGATCACCGTCGCCCGCTATCCGGTGTGGACGCTGGTCGACGAGGCCCAGCACTTCGACTACATCCAGGCCATCGCCGAGGACGGGCGCCTGCCGGTCATCACCGACCTCGTCTCGCCACAGGTCGAGGCGATCGACGAGAACGTCTACCCGGCGCCGGCGCGCAAGGACCGGGCCAGGCGCGGGCTCGCCGGCCGCTCCTACGAGGCCCAGCAGCCGCCGCTGTACTACCTGCTCGCGACGCCGGCGTTCTCGGTCGCCTCCGACTACGAGACCAAGGTCAAGGTCGTCCGGGCGTTCGACGTGCTGTTCCTGCTCGGCGCCGTCGCGGTCTTCCTCCTGCTCTGCCGGGAGGTGCTGGGCCGCGGCCGGGAGGCCCTTGCCGGGACGGCGCTCGCGCTCACCGTCTTCCTGTGGCCCGCGATGGTGGTGCGGGGCGTCACGATCTCCAACGAGGGCCTCGAGCTTCTGCTCGGCGTCTCCCTCGTCTATGCCCTGTGGCGGGCGCTCTCCGAGCGCCGGGCGGGTTGGCTGATCGCGGCCGGCGCGCTCGTCGGAGTCGGCCTCCTCACCCGGCTCACGCTCGCCTACCTCGTGCCGGTCGCAGTGGGGGTGGCGGTCGTGGGCGCGCTGCGCGGGCCCAAGCGCTTCCCGTGGTGGTCGCTGCTCGTCGCGGCGGCGATCCCGGCAGCCCTGCTCGCGCCCTGGGCGCTGTTCAACCTCGACCACTACGACGCCCTGACGCCGGCGCAGGCGGCGCGACGTCAGCAGGAGCCGCTGGTCAACCCGACGCGCCGCACGCTGACCTGGCACGACTTCAGGACGCTGTCGGCCGCGCTGCGCAATGGCGTGCTGCCGGACGAGTGGTGGGTGGTGTTCCTCTCGAAGACCTGGCGGGTCGCGCGCGACGTCATCATGCCGGTGCTCCTCATGGTGCCGCTGGTGCTCGGGCTCTGGTTGCGCCCCGGGGAGCGCGGCCGCGCCTGGGGGCTGCTTGCCGCGCCGATGCTGATCGGGCTGCTCGCGATGGTGGCGTCGTTCGTCGTTGCGAACTGGAACCTGTTCGCCCCCCGCTACCTGCACCCCGAGCTCCCCGGATTCGCGCTCTTCCTCGTCCTGGGAGTGCGGCGGTTCCTGCCCGGCCCCGGCGTGCTGGGGGGCGCCGCGGTCGTCGTGACGCTGGCACTGCTCGCGCTGTGGTTGCATCTCTCGAGCGTGACCCCCGCGTCGCTATGAGATTCGTCTCCATCGAAGAGCACGACGACGTCGCCGTCGTGCGCGTCGACCGCCCGCCCGCGAACGCGATGGACCCCGGCCTGCTCGCCGATGCCGTCGCGGCCACCCAGGACATCGCCGCCGCCGAGCCTGCTGCGGTCGTGCTCACCGGCCGGCCCGGGTTCTTCTCCGCCGGCGCCGACCTCAAGGTCGTCCCCACCCTCGATGCCGACGGCCAGCGGGCGATGGTCGACGGCATCAACGGCCTGTGCATGGCCTGGTACGGGCTGCCCCGCCCGGTGGTCTGCGCCGTCAACGGCCACGCGATCGCCGGGGGCCTCGTGTTCGCGCTGTGCGCCGACTACCGCGTCGCCGCAGCCGACGGCCGCTACGGGTTGACCGAGCTGCGCGCCGGCGTCCCCTACCCGACGATGGCGATCGCCGTCGTGGCGGCCGAGCTCTCGGCGCCGGCGGCGCGGCGGCTCGTGTTGCGTGCGGACCTCGTCGACGCGGCCGACCTGCGCGAGCTGGGCGCCTTCGACGAGGTCGTTCCCAACGACGAGGTGCTCGACCGCGCCCTCGCCGTCGCGCGCGACCTCGCTGCCCTGCCCTCGAGCGCCTACGCGGCGACCAAGCGGCGCCTGCGCGCCCCGACGCTCGCGCTCGCCGCCCGCCTGCAGGCGGGCGAGGCCGACCCGCTCGGCGACGCGTGGACCGACGCCGACACGGCCAGCCGGGCGGCGGCCATCCTGCGCGGTGGCTGACCTCGTCGCGCTCGAGATCGCGGACGAGCCCGAGACGTGGGCGGCGATCGGCTTCGCCGTACAGGACGGGCGGGCGGTGCTGGGCGGGGTTGCGCTCGACCTCGTGGGGGGCGACCGCGGGGACGGGATCCTCGGCTGGACGCTCGGCACCGCGGTCGAGGCCCCTCTGCCCGGCCCGCCGCATCCCAACGGCGCGCTGGCGCTCGACCACGTGGTGATGACCGCCGCCGACTTCGAACGCACCCTCGACGAGCTGCTCGCCGACGGCCTCGACCTGCGGCGGGAGCGCGACGACCTGCGCGACAACCGCATGGCGTTCTTCCGCGCCGGCCCGACGATCGTCGAGCTCGTCGGTGCCCCTGGGGGCGAGACCCGGCTCTGGGGCCTGGTGGCAGTCGTGCCGACCGTCGACGATCCCCATCCTGCTCTGGCACCGCATCTGGGCGAGCCGCGCGATGCGGTGCAGCCCGGTCGCCGCATCGCCACCCTGCGCCCGAGCGCGGGAATCGGCACCGCGGCGGCGTTCATGACCCCGCGCCCCGGTCCATGACGCAGCCTGGCACACCTCCGTCCGACCTTGCACGGGCGCGGACGATCCGATTAGGGTCGGCTGATCAGTCAGCGAACTCGTGGGGAGGGCGCCGGATGGTGAGCTGTTCCCGATCGTGAGCGGCGTCGTGCTGAGGATCTCGATCGACCCGTTGTTCATCCGGTACACGCCGTAGACCCTCCCGTGGAGCACGCCTATGACGCCGTCGTCGTGGGTTCCGGCTTCGGCGGCGGCATCAGCGCCTGCCGCCTGGCCGAGGCCGGCCTGCGCGTGTGCGTGCTCGAGCGCGGCCGGCGGTTCGGGGCCGGCGACTACCCGGATCGCCCGTCGCAGGCGCCCTACGCCTTCTGGCATCCCGCGCTGAACCCGGGCGGCATGTTCGACTTGCGCTTGATGAAGGACCTCTCGGTGCTGACCGCGGCAGGGGTGGGCGGCGGCTCGCTCGTCTACGCCAACGTCCAGCTGCGCGCGCCATCCGACGTCTTCGACGATCCGCATTGGCCGGCCGCCATCGACCGGCCGGCGCTGGATCCCTACTACGACCGCACCGAGGAGGCGCTCCAGCCCCGCACCACCCCCCTCGAGCCGGACCTTCCCAAGGTGCGCTCGTTCGCGGCAATGGGACGACGGGCGGGGCATGACCCCGAGCGCCTGCCCCTGGCCGTGCACTTCGGCGAGCGCCGCCGGCACCCGTTCAGCGGGGTCGCCCAGCAGGGGTGCGAGAACCTGGGCCGCTGCGACCTCGGCTGCCCGTTGATGGCGAAGAACACGGTGGACATCACGTATGTCGCCCGCGCGGAGGCCCACGGCGCGGAGGTCTACCCGCTCCACGAGGCGACCGGGATCGACGCCCCCGAGCGGTCGGGCGGCAACTGGCGCGTGTGGTTCCGCGACCTCCAGTACCGGGTCAAGGGCGAGGTCGAGGCGCCGATCCTCGTCCTCGCGGCGGGCACCCTCGGCTCGACCCGCCTGCTCCTGAAGAGCCGGCGCGGACTCGGGCGCCTCTCGGCGGCGCTGGGCACGCGCTTCTCCGGCAACGGCGACGCGCTGGGCCTGGCTGTCGACCCTCGTGCCTCCGACGTCGCGGGGGCGCGTACCGACTATGGCCCGTCGATGACGAGCCGGGTGGTCTACGGCGACCGCGGCTTCATGGTGGCCGACGGCGGGCTGCCGGCGAGCTTCGGCGGGGTCCTCGAGATCGTGCGCGGCGTCAACGCGCTCACCGGTTGGGGCCGAGTGGTGCTGCACGCAAAGAACGCGGTCGCCAGGCTCGGCCTCACCGACCGGACGGTGACCCACCGCAACGTGCGCCTGAAGGGGCACGCGCCGATCGGCGACACGCTGGTCTTCCTGATGATCGGCAGGGACACCGCCAGCGGGCGCTTTCGGCTCACGCCTCTGTTTCGCACCCTGGACATCCGCTGGAGCAAGTCCGACAGCGCCGAGCTCTTCGACGGGATGCGGCAGGCGGCAGGCGAGCTGGCCGAGGCGGCGGAGGCCGGCTCGTTCTTCGCCCTAGACGCCGGCCCGCTGGGCAAGTTCATCACCGTCCACCCGCTCGGCGGCTGCCCGATGTCCGACGACCCCGAGACGGGCGTGGTGGACGACGCCGGCAGGGTCCACGGCTACGACGGGCTCTATGTCCTGGATGGCTCCGTCGTCCCCACCGCCCTGGGCGTGAACCCCTCCAAGACCATCGCGGCGCTGGCCGAGCGCGGCGTCGAGCGCCTTCTGGCGCAACGGAGCGGATGATGCCGCCCGAGCTCGCCTTCGACGCGCGGAGCTCCTGGAAGAACCACCTCGGCAACCAGTCCATCGACCCCCTGCGGATCTACGAGCCCGAGTCCCTGGAGCAGGTGGCGGCCATCGTGGGCGAGGCCGGGCGGATGGGAGCGGCCGCCCGCGCGGTCGGCTCGGGCCACTCGTGGTCCGACGTCGCGCTCGGCGACGGGTTCGTGATCCTGACCGGACAGCTCTCGCGCGTGCCCGCCCCAGAGCCGGACTTCCTGCGCCCCGCGTGGGCGGAACGGCACCTCGTCCGTGCCGGCTCCGGTGTCCGCATCAAGGAGCTGAACGCGTACCTCGACGAGCAGGGGCTGGCACTCTCGAACATGGGCGGCTACGACCACCAGACCGTTGCCGGGGTCATCTCCACCTCCACCCACGGCTCGGGGATCACCTTCGGGCCGCTCAACGACTTCGTGCGCTCAATCGACCTGGTGGCGGGAAACGGCCGCGTCTACCGCATCGAGCGCGCCGACGGGCCGACCGACCCGACGGCCTACGCGGCCCATCACGGCAAGGACCGCATCCTGCGCCAATCCGACGCCATGTTCGACGCCGTGAGCGTGTCCATGGGCTGCATGGGCGTCCTGTGCACGGCGATGCTCGAGGTCGAGCCCAAGTACTTCCTCCAGGAGGTGCGCACGTTTCGCACCTGGGAGCAGGTCAGGGCCGACCTCTCAGACGGCGAGGTCTTGCGCCGCAACCGCCATTACGAGGTCCTCTTCAGCCCCTACCGGCGCAAGCACGCCTACCCGTGCCTGGTCACCACCCGCAACTACACCGAGTCACCCGAACGCAAGGCACTCGACAAGCGCACGCGCAACTGGGCCGTCGAGCTCGCATCCGCGTTCCCGCTCACGCCCCACATCATCAACCTCCTGGTGGACCTCAAGCCCAGCCTGTGCCCGTTCCTGCTCGAGAACGCGATCCGGGCGCTGATCAAGGACGAGTACGACGAGGTCAGCTACAAGGTGCTGAACATCGGCGCCGCCAACGTCCTGCCCGCCTACTCGGCCGAGATCGGCGTGCCGATGGACGGGCGCCACCTCGAGGCCGTCGATCGGATCATCGAGGTGGCCGCGGAGCGGCGCGGGCTCGGCGAGGCGTATCAGAGCTCGCCGCTCTCCTTCCGCTTCGTCAAGGGATCGCCGGCCTACATGTCGATGATGCACGGCTGCGACACGATGATGATCGAGCTCATCCAGCTCACGCGCATCGAAGGCGGCTACGAGCTGCTGGCGGCCTACGAGGAGGCGCTGTATGCGCTCGGCGGCCGCCCGCACTGGGGCCAGGTCAACACGCTGACCGGCAGCCACGACCTCGTCCGGTCCATGTACCCGCGCTACGACGAATGGGTGGAGGTGCGCCGCGAGCTCGACCCCGACGGCGTCTTCGACAGCCCGTTCACCAAGCGCGTCGGCATCTCCGCGGACCGGTTCGCACCGTAGCGGTCAGATCAGCCACTCCCAGGCGCCGTCCACCCGCCGGCGGGCGTGAAGGCTGTCCTCGATCGGCGGAGCGTCCTGTTGGCTCTCGCAGCCGGTGGCGGCAAAGCAGCGGATGTGGACCTCGTCGGGACCGGCGTCGACGCGGAGGAAGCTCTTGAACATCGGCGGCTGGTTCCAGTCCAGCCACTCCGAGAATGGTAGGTGCAGCGCCCCTCGGCCGCGCCCGGGAAGCCAGTACAGGACGCGGGCCGCGAAGCGCGCGCGTAGCGTGATCTTCACTTCGCGGGCAGACGGGCGCGTCGGCTGGATGCCCAGCCGCCGGCCCACGATGGCCGACGCCACGTCGGGGGCGACGAAGACGAGCCGCCTCGGGAGCCACAGCTTGCGCCCATAGAGCTGGCTGAAACGCGACAACGAGTCCCCGCGCAGCGGATAGCAGCGGAACGCCGCCTCCTTCACGCCTTCGAGCTCGGTCTCGTCCAGGTTGGGGATGTCGTGCGTCGCATGCATGAACGCGCCCCCGCCCCCGTTGACCAGGTAGAGCAGCGTCCTGCCGTCCTCGAGCCGCACCGGGTAGCGCTGGTAGTTGTGGATGTCGCCCCCGATCGCCGCGATGTAGTTGTGGGCGGGGTCGCGCACGATGTCGTCGACGTAGCCGCCGCCCTCGATCGGCCCCGGGTGGTAGTCGCCGTCGACGTAGATCGGCTTCCCCGTGAAGAGCACCTTGGGAAGGGGGGACTCGCTGGACACGCGCCTGAGCCAATCGCCCTGCTCCCGGTCGATGCCTCCGGAGATTCCGGTGTCGATGCCCACCAACCGCAGCGGGCCGGTGTCGATGGCCAGGTACGGGGCCCGCTGCGGGGCTCGCCGGCCGGGCGACTCTCGCATCGCCCGCATGCCTGCGATCGCCGCCTCGTCGGCGCTCGGGGCCCGCCTCCAGAGCAGGTCGCGGATCCAGGCCCGGCTGAGAGCGCGAGCCCGCGGCCGCTTGAGGGCCTCCTCGGCGCCGCAGAACCAGAACATGAACCCGGCCCCATCGTCGTACCAGTCGTGGTTGCCGGGGATGGCGTAGATCGGCCCCCCGTAGCGGTCATAGGGGCGGAAGAACCGCTCCCGGTAGCTGTCTACTCCGCCGGCCGGATAGATGACGTCGCCGCTGATGAGCAGGAACGCGGTGCCCTCGCCCTGGCTGAGCAGCGGATCGACCACGGCCAACTGCGAGGCATCCCCCTCGCCCGTGTCGGCCGCGACGAGGAACGCGATGCGCTCGCCCTGCGAGTGATCGACGACGAGGTCCGCGTCGGTCACCCCGAGCGCCTCCATCCACGCGCGGCGCCGGTCGTCGGTGGGATCGCCGAACCAGCGGGCCAGGCGGTCGTTGCGCGACTGCCACAACGGCCTGGCCGTCAGCCAGTTGAACGGCCGGTCGCGCTTGGTCACGCGCTCCACGTAGCGTCCGGGCCGGCACTCCCAGCCTGCGCCCTGGGCGGATTCGCGCGACCCGGTGCTCATACCGGACCGGTGGTCACGTCCAGGGGCCCGTCGGCCGCGGCCCGCAGCGCGAGCCGCGCGCGCACGAGCTTCGGCACCGCGTCCGAGGCGTACCGGGACTCGAAGCTCACGTCGTCAAGCGCCGTGCTGGTCGCCCGCAGCGACCCGTCGAAGACCGAGGTGGCGTCGGACTGCGGCCCCGGGCCGCCGTCGTCGACGAAGAACACCGAGTACTCGAACCGGTCGCCGGCCACGGCGTCGAAGCGCAGCCGGACGGCGCCCGCGCCCGCGCGCGCGAACGCGAACGACACGCCGCGCCGGCGCCACTCGCCGTCGCCCGCGAGGAACCCGCCCCTCACCACGACCGTCCCGTCCTCGCGCACGGTCATGCTCTGCCCGTGCGGGAAGGCCGGCGCGCCGGCCCCCAGCAGGATCGGGCCGGCGCTGTCGCGCTGGTGTTCGGTGCGCGGCCGGATCGGTAGGAGGTCCTGCCAATCGGCCGAGCCGGTCGAGCGCTTGAGCGCGATCAGCCCGAAGTCGTAGCGCAGGTCATCGGGGAAGTCCGAGCGGCTGCAGGCGCGCTTGACGGCGAACCAGGCGTCGTCGTCGCGCACCATCGTGAGCTCGGCCTCGCCGCGCGAGAGCGAGACGGCGCTGCCCGCATCCCCGCCGATCTCGCCCGGCGCGACGTCGCGCCCGCCCAGCGCGTCGAGTACCCACCCGAGCGCGACGAGCGTCAGACCGCAATAGACGCTGGCGCCGGCGTAGTGGTCGAGGCCGCGCAAGCCCGATACCGGGTCGAGCGCAAGCGCCGGCACGATCCACAACCCGGTCGGCCCGATCGTGTACGCGTCACGCAACCGCTGCAGCGCCCGCGCCGAGAGCGCGCGGAAACGGGCGTCCTCGGCGACGTCCGACCCCGGGGCGGCCGCCGCCACCTCGGCGGCGTAGGCGGTGGCCGGCAGCGCCCACGCCTGCTCCTGCGAGCGCCCCATGTACGCGAGGTCCCCGTCGGGTGCCGTGAGCCACCACGACGCGCGCACGACCTGGCGCAGGGCGTCGCGCGCCGAGCTCGTGGCGAGGTCGCCCAGCCGGTCGACCACGCGGGCGAGCATCCCGCACGACAGGGCGTGGTAGGCGAGTGCATAGCTCGGCGGATCCGAGAGGACGAGCGTCTCGGTGCCGTCCACCGCGACGCCGTCATGGTCGGCGATCGCCGGGACGCGGTGGTTCGCGAGATCGATGGCCAGGGAACGAGCGTGATCGCGCTGGCCTCCGAGGGTCGCATCGGGAAGGCTCGAGCGCACGCCGGTGCGGAGCAGCTCGAGGACGCCCGCCGCCTCGACCACCTGCTTGTTGACGAAGTGGTCGATGCTGTCCAGGCGGGTCATGCGCGAGCGGCGCAGCCAGTGCTCCCAGGCGTCCCTGCGGCGCTGAAACGGCGCATAGTCGGCGAGGTGACGCCGGCAGAGGTTGTAGCTGCTGGCGACGGCGAGGTCCTCGAACACCGACGGCCGGTCGCGCTGCAGCTCCGGGTGGTCGACGGCGTAGCTCGTCCCACGAAGCCCGGCGTCGATGAACCTCCGCTCGTTCTCGCGGATGCCCGTGCGCAGGAGCCCGTAGCCCAGCATCGACTCTCCGTACCGGGCGCTGACCCCCGGTTGGCCGCCCTGGACGTAGTCCGGGAAGGTGCCGTCGTCGTTCTGGAGGTCCGGCCAGGGCTCGGCCATCGCTCGCGCCAGATCCGACCACTGGCTCATGCCGGCCTCACGACGATGTGGACCGGACCGCCGTCGCTCTCCTTGAAGTAGAGGTTTGCGCGCACGAGCGCGGCGTCGCGCCCGGACGCGTACTCGGCCGCGTCGAAGGCCACCTCGGCGTCGGGGGCGAACGTCACGCGCTGAACGGTGTCCGATACGGAGTTGGTCCCGACCGTCGGGTGCTCGTCGCCGTCGGCATCGAAGAACACCGAGTACTTGATCCGATCGCCGCGTTCGGTGGGGAAGATCAGGCGCACCCCGCCCTCGTGAGGCTGGAAGCGGAAGTGGACGCCGCGGCGCAGCCACTCGCCGGCCACGGTGCGGAACCCGCCGGTAACCGTGACCGTCCCGTCGGCGGCGACGTCGATCGCCTCGCCCTCGGGGAGCCCGATGCCGCCGGAGCGGCGCAGGACCGGGCCCACGCTGTCGGGTCCCGTTCGGGTGTGTGGGCGCGGTCGCACCACGTCGACCCAGCGAGCGTGGCCCGCCGGCGTCTTGAGGGCGACCAGCCCGAAGTCGTAGCGCAGGTCGTCAGCGGCGGTCTTGGCCGCTGCGCGCACGGCGAACCACAGTCGGTCGCGTTGCACCACCGCGAAGGACGTCTTTTGCGGAACCAGCTCGTACTCGTACCCCGCGTTGGGGCCGCCGTCGGCCGCGGGCGGGTTCTCGTCGTCGCGCAGGTCGGTGGCCCAGTTGGCCCCGACCAGGGTAAGACCGCTGTATCCCACGACGCCCGCATACGTGTCGACCCCGTGCCGGTGGTCCCGTATGTCCTCCCGGAGGCTCGGGGTCAGGAACAGTCCCTTGGAACCCACGCCGTGGACATCGTGGATGCGCGCCAGGGCGCGCTGGGCCAGCGGGTGGTACCGCGCGGAGCTGGCGTCCGCAAATTCGACCGCCGCTTCGGCGCCGGCCGCCGTGAGCGCGAGCGCCCATGCCTGCTCCTGCGAGCGACCGTGGTAGGCGACGTCGCCGTCGGGTCCCATGAGCCCCCACGATGCCTGCGCGACGAGGCGCAGCGCGGTCTTGGCGGCATCCGATGCTCGGTCGCCCAGCAGCTGCACGGAGCGCCCGTACATCCCGAACGAGAGGCCCTGGTACGCGAGCGGGTTGCCCCCTTCAGGGTCCGAGAGGAAATAGGCGCGCTTGTCGCCGACCCCGAACGCCCCGGCGTCGGCCATGGCGGGAATCTTCTCGTTGATCAGGAGCTCGGCCAGCTGCCTGGCCGTCGCGTGGTGCGCGAGCACCGAGCCCGAGACGTTGGAGTCGAGCCCGGAGTCGAGCAGCTCGAGCACCGCGACGACCTCGACGAGGTACTTGTTGGCGTAGTGCCCGGTGTCCGGCAGCCAGAGCAGGGTGGCGCGCCGGAGCCAGTGCTCCCAGTCGTCGCGCGCGTCCAGGAACACCGGGCGGTCCGCGACCTTGCGACGAGCGAGGTTGTACGCCGCCGCCACCGCCGCGTTGGCAAACACGCTCGGGTGGTCGCGCTGGAGCTCGGTCTGCCGCACGAACCACCGCAACCCGCGCAGGCCGGCGTCGATCAGCGCGTCGTCGTCCTCACGCACGCCCGTCTGCAACAGGCCGTAACCGAGCATCGCCTCCCCGTAGCGCGTGCTCGCGGGCGCCTCGTCGTGGTGCAGGTAGTCGGGGTACGTGCCGTTGGGGAACTGCAGCCCCGGCCAGGGAGCCGCCATCTCCCGGCACAACGACCTCATGGCCGGTCGGCCGGCGCGGGCAGCGGCGCGGTGGGGGACCGTTCGGACAGCGCGACGCGACGCTATCCCGCCGCGCGCTCGACTGTCAACGACCCGGCGAGGTCGCCGAGAGGGCGCTCGCGTTCGTGAAGCGATTTCACTAGAAGTGCAGGTGCCGGTGATGCCGGTGTGCCCCGGGCTGCGCGTCGCGCACGAACGCCCAGGTCAGCACGGTGCCGATGGCGCACAGGGCGACGAGGACCCAGTTTGCCGCCGAGAGCGCTGACGTGTAGGCGCTCCGGACCGGCTCGTGCGCTGCGGTGTCGTCGACGAGCACGTGCTGGAACAGCGCCCCGGCGACGGCGAGGGTCAGCGCGCCGGCCAGGACGCGGTTCATCGCCAGCACGCCGGCGGCGATGCCGGCCTTGTCCTGCGGCATCGCGGTCATTGCCGCCGCCGACATCGGCGCGTAGACGAAGCCCAGCGCCAGCCCGAAGAGCAGGTAGCCGCCGAACACCACTCCGTAGCCTGTCGACGGGCCCACCAGGGCCAGCACTACGAGCCCCGCCGTCCCCAGCGCCATGCCGCACGTCATCAGCGGACGGGTCCCGATGAGCGCGATCAGGCGCCCGCCGAGCGGCGAGAGGGCGATCATCGGCGCGGTTATGGGCAGCACCATCACGCCCGCCACCAGCGTCGAGTGCTTCAGCGCCTCCTGCAGGTACTGCGGCTGCAGGAACATCACCGCCCAATAGCACCCCACGAGACAGAACCCCGCGGCGCTGGCGCCGAAGTAGGGACCGTTGCGGAACAGGCCGAACTCGACGATCGGCGATGCCACTCGGTGCTCGACGAACCAGAACGCGACCAGGCAGGCGAGGCCGGTCCCGAAGGAGGCCAGCGTCGCCGCCGAGGTCCAGCCCCAGGTCTTGCCCTCGACCAGCGCGAGCACGACCAGGGCGAGCCCGGCGCCGACGGCGATCACCCCGGGCACGTCGATGCGCCGGCGGGCGCCCGGATCGCGCTGCTCAGCGGTCGACGCGAGCACGAGGATGACGCCGAGCAGGCAGAACGGCAGGTCGATCCAGAACAGCCAGCGCCAGCTGACCGCCTCGATCAGCGCCCCGCCCAGCAGCGGGCCGATGCCGAGGGCCACGGCCGATACGCCGGCCCAGATGCCGAGCGCCTTGGTCCGCTCGTCGGCCGAGAAGGCCGCCGAGACGATCGCCAGCGACAGGCCGAGCAATGGGGCCGCGCCGAGGCCCTGTACGAGGCGGCCGCCGACGAGCACCTCCTCGCCGCTCGAGGTGGCGCAAACGATCGATCCGGCGGCGAACAGCGCCATGCCGGCGAAGAAGACCGCGCGCCGCCCGAGGATGTCCCCCACGCGGCCCGCCGTAACGACGGTGGCGGCCAGCACCAGCAGGTAGCCGTTGACGACCCACTGCAGCCCGGCGGTGGTCGCGCCGATGTCGTGCGCGATCGGCGTGAGCGCGAGGTTGATCACCGTCGAGTCGAGCATGAGCACGAACAGGCCCATGCAGGTGCCCGCGAGCGTCCACCACCGGCGGTTGGCTTCGGTCAGTCCGGGGAGGGCGCCAATTCCTGCAGCAGGTGCGGCCACCTGCATATGATCGGCCCCTCGTGGGTCGGAAAGCGGTACTGATCGCCGTCGCGCTCCTCCTCGCGCTCCCCGCGTGCGCCGCGGCGAAGGACCGAATCGTCATCACCGGGCCCGTCTTGGTGGGCCCGACCGAGACGGTGGGCAACGTTGTCGCGTTCGACGGCAACGTGACCATTCGGGGCCGCGTGACGAGCGACGTGGTCGCGTTCAACGGCGACGTTCGCGTCCCCGGCGGCCGGGTCGGCGGCGACGTCACCGCGCTCAACGGCCAGATCGTCCTCGCGCCTCGCGCCGTCGTGGGCGGCGACGTCAACTGGCGCGACACCCGGCCGGTGATCCCCCCCGGCGCCGACGTCGGGGGGAGTGTCGACGAGTTCCAGTGGGACGTCAGCCCGTGGTCGGGCTTCGCGTGGGCGCTGCTGCTCTGGCTCGCCGAGACGGTGTCCGCGCTCGTGCTCGGCCTCATCCTGATCGCGCTGTGGCCGCGCGGGTTCGAGGCGCTCGCCGCGGCGTGGCGACGGTCGCCCGGCCCCGTGGCCGGCTGGGGTGCGCTGCTGCTCATCGGGCTGCCGATCGTGGCGGTCATCGCGCTGGTCACGCTCGTCGGGATCCCGCTCGGGATCGGGTTGCTGCTCGCGCTGATCCCCCTGTGGGCCGTCGGCTACGTCGCCGGCACCTTCGTGCTCGGGCGACTGATCCTGCGCGACGCCGGCCGGTTCGTCGCCTTCCTGCTTGGGCTGCTGATCGTGCAGGTGCTCGCCCTCATCCCCTTCGTGAACGCGCTCGTGGCGATCGTGGTCGTCGCCATCGGGCTCGGCACGCTGATCGTCGCCGCCTGGCGGGCCAACCGGCCCGAGGCGCCCGTGGCGCCCGCGCCGGCGTAGCTGCAGGTACTTAAGCGGCAGCGTCGCGCTTGCGCTTCGCGGTCATCTGGCGGATTCGCTCGGCGTGCTCGTTGGTCTCCGCGCGGGCCAGCCGCATGAAGTCGCGCAGGAACTCGAGCTGCTCGACCGTGTAGTGCTGGTGGCGCCGGCGGCCGCGTTCGATCATGGGCCCCCAGACCTCGTCCATTCTCGCCTGGGCCTGCTCGGTGATCTCGACGAGCACGCGACGGCGGTCATCCGGGTCGTGGCGCCGCCGCACCCAACCCGCCTTCTCGAGGCGGTCGATGACGGCGGTCACCGCGCCCGTTGACAGGCGGCTCTCAGTAGCGATCTCGCCCGCGGTGATCGGCTTCTCGCCGCGGGTGGCGAAGTCGAGCACCCGCATGTCGGTCTTGTTGAGACCGAAGTACTCCGCGACCGCGGTGTCGATGTCCTCGAAGTCGGTCTGGAGATAGCGGAACTCGTTGCCGAGCTCCATGCGCACCTCTTCCCACCGGTCATTCTCCCTTGACATCTAAGAATCTCATTCAGTAAGATATCCGACGGTCAAGATGAGCTTACCCGAAACGGAGACCCACATGGAACACGCCATCGAAGCCCGGGCCCTGCGCAAGACGTACCCCGGCGACGTCCGCGCGCTCGACGGGCTCGACTTCGCGGTGGAGCCCGGCACGGTGTTCGGGCTGCTCGGGCCCAACGGGGCCGGCAAGTCCACCGCGGTCAAGATCCTCACGACGCTCTCGCGGGCGGATGAGGGGACGGCCTCGGTCGCCGGTCACGACGTCGTCGCCGCGGCCGACGCGGTGCGCCGCTCGATCGGCGTCGTCGCACAGAAGGCGGGCGTCGACCGGGAGGCGACGGGGCGCGAGAACCTGCGCCTGCAGGGCCAGATGTACGGCCTGCGCGGACGCGCGCTCGAGGACCGGATCGACGCGCTCCTGGATCGGTTCGGGCTGAGCGACGCCGCCGACCGCATTGGCCGCACCTACTCGGGCGGCATGCAGCGGCGCCTGGACATCGGCATGGCGCTCGTTCACCAGCCCAGCGTGCTCTTCCTCGACGAGCCGACCACCGGCCTGGACCCTGAGGTCCGCGCCGACATGTGGCGCGAGATCGAGCGGCTGAGCACCGACCAGGGCATCACCGTGCTGCTCACGACGCACTACCTCGAGGAGGCCGATCGGCTGGCCAAGCAGCTGGCGATCGTCGACCGCGGGAAAGTGGTGGCGCGCGGGACCCCCGAAGAGCTCAAGGCCGACCTGCGCGGCGACGCCGTCGTGGTCGAGCTCGAAGGTGCGTACAACGGCGAGGTCACGCGGGCGCTCGAGCGAGTCAAGGGCCTCCGCGAGATCAGCGTCGAGGGCACCGCGTTGCGTGCCCGCAGCGACGACGGCGCGCGTGCCGTGCCACACGTCCTGCAGGCGCTCGAGGCCGGGGGGGTGCGGGTCGCCTCGGTGACCGTGGCCCGTCCGTCGCTTGACGATGTCTACCTGCGCTACGCCGGCCGCACGTTCGACGCGGCCGAGAAGGAGGAGAACCGATGACCGCCGCCGTCCACTTCGCGCGCGATTCCCGCGACCAGACCGTTCGCCACGTGCGCGCCTTCCTGCGCCAGCCCTGGTGGATCGTCGTGACCCTCATGCAGCCGATCATCTGGCTGCTGCTGTTCGGGGCCCTGTTCGAGAAGGTCGTCGACATCCCCGGCTTCACCGGCGACAACTACCTGACCTTCCTCGCTCCCGGCGTGGTGGTCATGACCGCGCTGTTCTCGAGCGGCTGGGCGGGGATGCCGGTCATCGAGGATCTCGATCGCGGCGTGATGGATCGCATGCTGGTCACCCCCGTCCGGCGCGGCGCGCTCATCGCGGGCCGGATCGCCCAGGGCGCGCTGATGCTGCTGATCCAGTCGGTGATCATCGTCGGCCTGGCACTGGCGGTGGGCGCGACCTTCGACGGCGGAGTCGAAGGCGTCCTCGCGCTGTTCGCCGTGTCGATCCTGCTCGGCATGATCTTCGGGACGCTGAGCATCGCCATGGCGCTGGTCGTCCGCCACGAGGAGACGCTGATCGCCATCGTCACCGGGCTCACGCTGCCGCTGACCTTCCTGTCGACGGCGTTCCAGCAGAAGGACCTCCTGCCGGGGTGGATGCAGACCGTGGCCGACTTCAACCCGGTCAACTGGGCGGTCGAGGCCGGCCGGGAGGCGGTGTCGGCGGTGCCCGACTGGGGCTTCGTGGCATCGCGCGCGGGCTTCCTGGCCGCGCTCACGCTGGTGTGCGGCGCGTTCGCGACCCGGGCCTTCCGGGCGTACCAGAAGTCGGTCTAGGGGGCGCGCCCCTAGTCGCGCAGCAGCGGCTGGATCAGCTCGAGGTACTGCAGCAGCGAGCGCACGCCGAGGAAGTCCGCACGCACCCGCTCCATGGCGTGGCGGCCGATGGTCTCCGCCCGGCTGCCGTCGTTGAGCAGGCTCGTGACCTTGGCGCCGTACTCGGCCAGGTCCTTGGGATCGTCGACGAGCAGTCCGCTCTGCCCGTCGACGATCTGGTCCTGGATGCCGCCGATGCGCGAGGCCACCACCGGCCGCGCCTTCCACATCCCCTCGGCGACGGTCAGGCCGAAGCCCTCGGCCAGGCTCTTCTGGATGACGACGGCGGCGTCGCGCTGGAGGGCGTTGACGATCGCCGCGTTCTCCTCCAGGTCGTCCATCGGGAGGGCGGCGAGGTGGATGCGCTGCTGGATCTCGGGGTCGAGCCGGTAGAAGTAGTCCTCGGCCTCGGCGAGCACCTCGGCGCCCTCGGGGTCGTCGGCGACGGCCTCGACGGCGGGTCCCGCGTAGACCAGATGGGCATCGGTCTCGGGCGCGATGTGCTTGACGAACCCCTCGATGACCCCGTGGGGGTCCTTGAGCCGGTCCCAGCGCGAGACCTGGAGCACGTAGCGGTCGGTCTCGGACAGCTCCGTGCCCTGCCACAGGTTCGCGCTGCGCGCAACGCGGGCCGGGCTGCCGTCCTCGCGCGTGAACTCGGCGTCGGCGATGTCGCGGCCGTCCTGGTAGATCCCGGCGGCCGCGATGATCGCCTTGACGTTCTCGGACGGCAGCTCCTGGTTCTTGGGCGAGAATGCATCGATCGACGGCGCGATCAGGTGGATCTTCTCGTCGGGCAGGTCCTCCCACACGAAGGCGCGCCTGCTGAAGACGAGGGCGTCGGCCGGGGCGACGTACGGGCGCAGGAAGTTCCACGCCTTGCGGGTGAGCTCGTTGGGCTGGTCGAGCCCGACGTGGCAGCGCCAGATCACCGGCACGCCCATCTCCTTCAGCGGCCCGACCAGGCCCGCCGGCTGCGGGTCGTGGACGATGACGACGTCGCGCGTCGACACCATGCTGGTGAACTCGCGGATGTTCGGCTCGAGGGCCGCGGCGTAGATGTCGCGCTCGAGCTCGGCGAGGTCGCCGCCGTCGCCGGGGGCGCCGTGGAGGTTGTTGTGGATCCGCTTGGTCAGCGTGAAGAACTCCGGGTTGCCGGAGATCACCTCCCAGCGCGTGTTGACCCCGACCCCGCGCGCGTAGGCCAACAGCGAGACGAGCATCTCCGCCACCCCGCCGCCGCGCGACGTCGAGTTGACGTTCCAGATGACGCGTCCGGCGAAGATGTCGCGGGCGCGCTCGGCCGCCTCCGAGAACCGCTTCCACTGCTGGGGCGCCAGCACCTCCTCGAACCGCTCGGAGGGAAGCGCGCCAATC
The DNA here is from genome assembly GCA_045805605.1 of Solirubrobacteraceae bacterium. GTDB lineage: Bacteria > Actinomycetota > Thermoleophilia > Solirubrobacterales > Solirubrobacteraceae > DATBDE01. The sequence continues at coordinate 86,017 of JBJMKX010000074.1, read as the reverse complement.
TGGACGGACTCGAGGGCCACGGCGGGCGGCATCATGCCACGGATTGGCACTGCGTATATCGTCCGGCCCATGACGACAGCATCGCCGACGACGGCGCTCGACAAGCTGTGCGTCGACGCCATCCGCGTGCTCTCGATGGACGGGGTCCAGAAGGCCAACTCGGGTCATCCCGGCACGCCGATGGCGCTCGCGCCGGTGGCCTATCTCCTCTACACGCGCGTGATGAAGCACAGCCCGGCCGACCCCAACTGGCCGGACCGCGACCGCTTCGTACTCAGCTGCGGCCACGCATCGATGCTGCTGTACTCGGTCCTGTATCTCACGGGCTACGGGCTTGAGCTCTCCGACCTTCAGCAGTTCCGCCAGCTCGGTTCGCTGACCCCCGGCCATCCCGAGTACCGGCACACCGCCGGCGTCGAGGTCACCACCGGGCCGCTCGGGCAGGGGATCTCCAACGCCGTCGGCTTCGCGCTGGCCGAGCGCATGCTCGCCGCCCGCTTCAACCGCGACGGCCACGACGTCGTCGACCACCACACCTACTTCATCTGCTCGGACGGCGACCTCGAGGAGGGCGTGTCGGGCGAGGCGTCGTCGATCGCCGGCCACCTCGGGCTCGGTCGGCTGATCGGCTTCTACGACGACAACCACATCACGATCGAGGGCGACACCAAGATCGCCTTCACCGAGGACCGTGCCGGGCGCTACGAGGCCTACGGCTGGCACGTCCAGAACCTCGGCGAGGAGATCGAGCTCGACCGGATCGACGAAGCGGTCCGGGTGGCCCAGGAGGTGGAGGACCGACCCAGCCTGATCGTGCTGCGCACGCACATCGCGCCGGGCGCGCCGACCAAGCAGGACACCGCGTCGGCGCACGGCTCCCCGCTCGGCGACGAGGAGATCCGCAAGACCAAGGAGGCCTACGGCTACCCGTCGCTCGAGCCGTTCTACGTCCCCGACGAGGCGCTCGGGCACTTCCGCGCCTGCATCGATCGCGGCAAGGAGCAGCAGACGGAGTGGGAGGAGCGCTTCGCGGCCTACCGCGACGCCTTCCCCGACGAGGCCGCGGAGCTGCAGCGGCTCTTCGAGGGACGCCTGCCGGACGGGTTCGCCGGCGCCGAGCCGCCCCGCTTTCACGCCGACGCGGGGATGATCGCGACGCGCAAGGCCGGCCACACGGTGCTGCAGTGGGCGGCGGCCCAGGTGCCCGAGCTCGTGGGCGGCTCGGCCGACCTGTCCCCGTCCACGCTCACGCACATCGACGACGCCGGCAACGTCGACCAGCCCGGTGCCTACGGCGGGCGCAACCTCCACTTCGGCATCCGCGAGCACGGCATGGGGGCGATCGTCAATGCGATGAACCTCCACTACCTGCGGACCTACGGCTCGACCTTCTTCACCTTCTCGGACTACATGAAGGGGTCGATCCGCCTCGCGGCGATCATGGGGGTGGGCTCGATCTTCGTCTTCACCCACGACTCGATCGGGGTGGGCGAGGACGGCCCGACCCACCAGCCGATCGAGCAGCTCGCGCACCTGCGGGCGCTGCCCAACCTCAACATGGTGCGCCCGGCCGGTGCCAACGAGGTCGCGCTGGCGTGGAAGTTCGCCATCGAGCAGCGCGAGACGCCGACCGCGCTTGCCCTGTCGCGCCAGGGCCTGCCGGTGTGGAACCCGGCCGGCGTGCCCGACGACGCCATCGAGCGCGGCGCCTACGTGCTGCGCGACAGCTTCAAGGAGCCCGATCCGCCCGATCTCATCCTCATGGCCAGCGGCTCCGAGGTGCACATTTGCAACCGCGCCGCCGACCTCATCGAGGCGGACGGCATCGCCACCCGGGTGGTATCGATGCCGTGCCTGGACCGCTTCGCCGCGCAGGACCGCACGTACCGCGACCGGGTGCTGCCCCCGCAGGTGCGGGGGCGGGTCTCGGTGGAGGCGGCCGCGACCTTCGGCTGGGACCGCTGGGTCGGTGAGGACGGCGAGGCGATCGGGATGACCGGCTTCGGCGCATCGGCCCCGGCCGGCGAGCTCTACGAGCACTTCGGGTTCACGCCCACGGAGGTCGCCGACCGGGCCCGAGCCGTGGTCGACAAGACAAGGAGCGCCTGAATGAGCGTCGAGACCCAGGTCAACCCGCGCCTCGCCGCCCTGGCGGCCGCGGGTACCGCGCCCTGGCTGGACCAGATCCGCCGCAAGCTGATCTCCAGCGGCGAGCTGCAGCGGCTCATCGACGAGGACTCGCTGCGCGGCGTGACCTCGAACCCGTCGATCTTCGAGAAGGCGATCCTCGGCTCGAGCGACTACGACGAGGACCTGGTCGCGATGGCCAAGGAGGGCATGGACGCGAAGGCGATCTACGACGCGATCGCGATCAAGGACGTCCAGCTGGCCACCGACGTCCTGCGGCCGACGTGGGAGCAGCTCGGCCACGCCGACGGCTTCGTGTCGCTCGAGGTCCAGCCCGAGCTCGCGCGCGAAACCGAGGGGACCCTCGAGTCGGCGCGCTCGTACTGGTCGCGCGTCGACCGGCCCAACCTGTTCATCAAGATCCCCGGCACCGACGAGGGCGTGCCCGCGATCGAGCAGGCGATCTACGAGGGCATCAACGTCAACGTGACGCTGCTGTTCGCGGTCGCCGCCTACGAGAGGGTGGCCGAGGCCTACATCCGGGGGCTCGAGCGCCGCCACGAGGAGGGCAAGTCGCTCGACGTCCACTCGGTGGCGTCCTTCTTCGTCTCGCGCGTGGACACCGAGGTGGACAAGCGCCTCGGCGACGCGCACCCCGAGCTGCACGGGACCGCGGCGCTGGCCAACGCGCGCGCTGCCTACCGGTCCTTCAAGGGCATCTTCGCGGGCGAGCGGTGGGAGAAGCTCGCCGCCGCGGGCGCGAAGGTCCAGCGCCCGCTGTGGGCGTCGACCGGGGTCAAGAACCCCGCCTACCCGGAGACGAAGTACGTCGACGAGCTCGTCGCTCCCGACACCGTCAACACGATGCCGATGGCGACCCTGCTCGCCGCCGCCTCCAAGGCGGAGATCACCGGCGCCACCGCCGACCAGGACCCGAGCGAGGACCTGCAGAAGCTGGCCGACGCGGGCATCGACCTCGACGACGTGACCCGTGTGCTGCTCGACGCCGGGATCGAGCAGTTCGTCAAGGCGATGAACGACCTGATCGCCGGGGTCGAGGAGCAGCGCGAGGCCGCCGTGCTCGGCCAGCCGCCGACCGTCCAGGCACACGTGCCCTCCGAAGTCGAGGGCGCGCTGGCGCAACGGGTCAAGGCGGCGGTGGCGGAGGGCGTGGCCCAGCGCGTATGGCGCAAGGACGCGCGCCTGTGGGGCGGCCCCGACAAACCGGAGATCGAGAATCGGCTCGGGTGGTTGACGATCTCCGAGCCCATGCTCGAGCACCTCGACGACCTGCTCGGCTTCGTCGACCAGGTCAAGGCCGACGGCTACACCGACGCGGTGCTGCTGGGCATGGGCGGCTCGTCGCTCGGCCCGGAGGTGCTGCGGCGGTCGTTTGGCGAGATCGAGGGCGCCCTACGCCTGCAGGTCCTCGACTCCACCGACCCGGCCGAGGTGCTCGCGGTGGAGCGCTCGGTCGACCTGGACCGGACGCTGTTCGTCGTCTCGTCGAAGTCCGGCTCGACCATCGAGACGCTCTCGCACTACCGCTACTTCCGCTCCAAGCTGGACGACGGCGCGCACTTCGTCGCCATCACCGACCCCGGCTCGCCGCTCGCGAACCTCGGCCGCGAGCACGGCTTCCGCCGCGTGTTCGAGAACGACCCCGACATCGGCGGGCGCTACAGCGTGCTGTCGTACTTCGGGCTCGTGCCCGCGGCGCTGATGGGCATCGCCGTCGACGCGCTGCTGCACCGCGCGCAGGTGGCCGAGGCCAACTGCACGAGCTACGACTCGACGGCGTCGAACTCGGGCCTGTGGCTTGGGCTCGCGATCGGCGAGCTCGCGCGCCAGGGGCGCGACAAGGCGACGTTCGTCGTCGGGCCGCCGATCGACTCGTTCGGCCTGTGGGTCGAGCAGCTCATCGCCGAGTCCACCGGCAAGGAAGGGCGCGGGGTCCTGCCGGTTGCCGGCGAGCCGCTCGGGTCGCCCGATGTCTACGGCGACGACCGCGTCTTCACGTACCTGCGCGTGCCGGAGCACGCCGACGAGGCGCTCGACGCCAAGGTCAGGGCGCTGGCCGACGCGGGCCACCCGACGTTCACCGTGGCGGTGCACGGGCCGATCGACCTCGGTCGCGTCTTCTTCTTCGCCGAGTTCGCGATCGCGGTGGCGGGCTGGGTGCTCGACATCAACCCGTTTGACCAACCCAACGTGCAAGAGGCCAAGGACAACACGAACAAGGTGCTCGAAGCGTATGCGCGCGACCGCAAGCTCCCCGACGTGGCCGAGGCCGACGACGACGCCCTGCGCGCGCTGCTCTCGGACAAGGGGCCGCCGCACTACGTCGCCGTGCTCGGCTACGTGCCCGAGTCGCCCGAGTTCGACGCCGCCGTCACCGAGCTGCGCGAGCTGTTGCGCGCCAAGACCGGGTGCGCGGTCACGTTCGGGTACGGGCCCCGCTTCCAGCACTCGACCGGCCAGTACCACAAGGGCGGCCCGAAGACCGGCGTCTTCCTCCAGCTGGTCGGAGCCGACGGGGAGGACGTGGAGATCCCCGAGGCTGGGTACACGTTCGGCACGCTGAAGAATGCGGCCGCCACCGGCGACCTGCAGACCTTGCGCGACCACGGCCTGCCGGCCGAACGCGTGCGGCTCGAGGGCGATCCGGTCGCGGCATTGCGCGCGCTCACCCAAAAGCTCGAGGAGCTGCTCTAGATGGCGACGATCACCGACGAGAACCCCCTGATCGAAGGCCTCGAACGGCTGCCGGTCCATCCCACGACCCTCGTCATCTTCGGAGGGACCGGCGACCTGGCCCAGCGCAAGCTGCTGCCGGCCCTCTACAACCTCGCGCACGAGGGTCAGCTGCCCGAGCGCTTCAACCTGATCTCGTTCGCGCGGCGCGAGCAGCCGCACGACGAGTACCAGCAGATGGCGCGCGAGTCGATCGTGAAGCACTCGCGGACCACGCCCAATCCCGAGGTGCTCGATGGGCTGCTCGAGAACGTCCGCTACGTGCCCGGAGCATTCGACGACGCTCCGGCCTACGAGCAGCTCGAGAAGCTCGCCGTCGACTTCGACGAGCGCGCCGGGATCGTCTTCAACCGGGTCTTCTACCTCTCCACGGCGCCGCAGTTCTTCCCGGTCATCGTCGAGCAGCTCGGCCAGCGCAAGATGGACAAAATCGAGGGCGGCGAGGTTCGGATCGTCATCGAGAAGCCGTTCGGCACCGACCTGGCGTCGGCCAAGAAGCTCAACCGGATCGTCCTGCGCGAGTTCCGCGAGTCGCAGGTCTTCCGCATCGACCACTACCTCGGCAAGGAGACGGTCCAGAACGTGTTGGCGTTCCGGTTCTCCAACACGTTCTTCGAGCCGATCTGGAACCGCAACTACATCGACTACGTCGAGATCACCGCGGCCGAGGATCTGGGCATCGGCTCGCGCGCGGGGTACTACGACGAGTCGGGGGCGCTGCGCGACCTGATCCAGAACCACATGTCCCAGCTGCTCGCGCTGCTGTGCATGGAGGTGCCCGCGTCGACGGGTGCCAACCCGCTCCGCGACGAGAAGGTCAAGGTGCTGCGGGCGATCGTGCCACCGACGCTCGAGGAGGTACCGAGAATGGCGGTGCGCGGGCAGTACACCGCCGGCACCGTCGGCGGCGAGAACGTGCCCGGCTACCTCGAGGAGGACGGCGTACCGCCCGACTCGCACACCGAGACCTACGCGGCGCTGCGCCTGCACGTCTCCAACTGGCGCTGGGCGGGCGTGCCGTTCTACATCCGCACCGGCAAGCGGCTGGCGCGCAAGGTGACCGAGATCGCGATCACCCTCAAGCCCGTGCCCCACCTGCTCTTTCAGCAGAAGGGGTCGCTCGGGGTGCTGCCCAACAAGCTCATCCTCACCGTCCAGCCCGACGAGGGCGTGTCGCTGTCGCTCGGGGCGAAGATCCCCGGCAACCTCATGCGCATCCGGCCGGTCAACATGGAGTTCCACTACGGCACGACGTTCCTCTCGCAGTCGCCGGAGGCCTACGAGCGGTTGATCCTCGACGCCATGCGCGGCGACGCGTCGCTGTTCACCCGCAACGACGAGGTCGAGGCGCAGTGGTCGATCTACGACCCGGTGCTGGAGGCGTGGCACAACTCGTCCGAGGCGCCGGGCCAGTACCCGGCGGGCACGGACGGCCCCGAAGAGGCCGACGAGCTGCTCGAGCCCGGCCAGCACTGGCGCGACCTCTGATGCCCGACGACGTCTGGAGCTCGCCCGCCTGCACGCCGGCCGATGTCGAGGCGGCGCTCCGTGGCCTGCTGACCAAGCGGGCGGCGGAGAGCGAGGGCGTCCACGCGCCCGCGCGCGTGCTCAACCTCATCGTGATCGTCGATCGCGAGTGGCGCGGCGAGATCGCCAACCGCCTCGAGCGGGTGGGCCGCTACAGCGCCTCACGCACGATCATGTGCGTGGTCGAGCAGGGCCGGGACCACATCAGCGCCTGGGCGCGGATGACCGCGCCCGACAGGGATGCGCCGCCGGGCCAGATCCTGCCGGTGACCGAAGCGGTCGAGCTCGACGTCGGCCCCCAGCACCTGCCCGTGCTCGACACGGTGGTCGACCCGATCGTGGTGCCCGGGCTTTTGACCGTGCTGTGGTCGCCGCACGGCCACGACGACGCGGTCGACGCGCTCATGAAGCGGCTGACCGACGTCATCCTGCTCGACTCGGTGGTCGACCCGGACCCGGAGGAGGCGCTCGCCCGCGTGGAGGAGATGGCCCGGCGCGCCTACGTGGTCGACCTGGCCTGGCTGCGCTCGACCCCGTGGCGCGAGCGCGTGGCGGCCACCTTCGACCCGCCGCCGCTGCGTGCGGCTCTGTCCGCGATCAGCGGGGTCACCGTGCGCTACCGCCCGGACTCGACCGCGTCGGCGCTGCTCTACATCGGCTGGCTGGCCTCGCGGCTCGGGTGGCGCGTCAGCCCGCTCATCGGCCGCGACGGCAAGCTTCACGGGCACGCCCACGCGCGCAAGCAGGACGTGCACATCCGCCTCGACCAGCACCCCGAGCAGAACGTGCCCGGACTGGCGGGCGTCACCGTCGAGACCGCGCACGGCGTGTCGATTTCGCTCGACCGCGCGCCCGGCGGCCTGACCGAGCGGCGGCGCGAGAAGGACGGAACCGAGCGCACCTGGAAGGTGCTCGGGGCGTCGCGAGGCGAGGGCGGCATCCTCGGCCAGGGCGTGCGGCAAGCGCTGCTGCGCGACCCGACCTACAAGCCGGCCCTCCAGGCCGCGCGTGCAATGCTGCCCTGATGCGCGTGATCGAGTGCCACATCTGCGGAGAGCTCGTTTCGGCGGCCAACGACGACGAGCTCGGTGGCGAGCTTCGCCGCCACTACGAGGCGGTCCATCCCGACGCCGTCCCCACCGACGACCGCTACGCCGAGTTGGTCGGCCAGGCCTACGACGCGATGGACTCCTGACCATGGCCGAACCGCTCTACACCGCGGAGGCGACCGCGTACGGCGGCCGCGACGGCGAGGTCAAATCCTCCGACGGCGAGCTCGATCTCGTCGTCCATCCGCCCAAGGAGCTGGGCGGCCCGGGTCACGGGACCAATCCCGAGCAGCTCTTCGCCTGCGGGTACGCCGCCTGCTTTCACTCGTCGCTGATGTTCTTCGCGGCGCGCCGCGAGATCGACATCTCCGGGTCGTCGGTGACGGCGCGGGTCGGGCTCGGGCCCGACGAAACGGGCGGGATGGGATTGAACGTCGAGCTGCACGTCGAGCTGCCGGGCGTGGAGGACGAGTCGGCGCGCAAGCTGGTGCGCTCGGCCCACAAGGGCTGCCCGTACTCGCGCGCGACGCGCGACAACATCGCGCAGGAGCTGTTCCTGGGCGGCGAGAGGCTCACGGAAGCCGTCGCAGCCGGATGACTCACGCGGCCTCCCGCCGGGCGAGCCCGGACGGCGAGCGGAGGCCAAGCGTGAGACGCGCGCTCCTCGGCGCGGCGCTCGCGCTCGCCCTCGTTCCGTCGGTCGCCGGTGCGGACGTGACCTCACGCCCCGGTACGCCACGTGCGCGTCGGCGATGTCGGCCTCGCCTACCGCTCGATCGGGCACGGAGAGCCGGTGGTGATGATCATGGGCCTGGGCGGCACCATGGACGCGTGGCTGCCGCAGCTCGTCGGCCGCATCGGGGGCGGGCGACGCATCGTGGTCTTCGACAACCGCGGGACCGGCCGGTCGTCGGCCGGCATCAAGCCGATCACCGTCAGGACGATGGCCGGCGACACCCACGGGCTCATCCGCAGGTTGAAGCTCGAGCACCCCGACGTTCTCGGCTGGTCGATGGGCGGATTCATCGCCCAGCGGCTCGACCTCGACCACCCGCGCGACGTCGACCGCCTCGTGCTCGCGGCCACCACCGGCGGGGGGCCGGGGTCGACGCGGCCGGACCCCGACGCTGTGGCGACGCTCCTGGGCGGCGGCCCGGCCGCGCTGCTCGGGCTGCTGTTCCCGCTCCCTGCCGAGCAGGCGGCGTCCGACGCCTACATCGCGTCGATCACGCGCTGGTCGGAGTTCTCGCTGAGCGTTCCGTCCGACGTGCTGTCGGCCCAGCTCGCGGCCTCGGCGCAGTGGTTCGCGCACGGACCCAACCTCAAGCGGATCAACGTGCCGACGCCACGACGTGATGCTGGCCTGGGACCCGGACGCGCCACCGGCGGATTGGGAGGCCACGCGGGCTTTCTTCACCGGCTCTTCGACGTTCCTGCACTTCGGTCGGACTATCCGACCGAAAGACAGCCACGTCGTCCGTGCGGTCCAGGATGACCGGCCCCGGCGCGCGGAAGTGCCGCTGTAGGGTGGCCGCCATGCCCCACTTCGAGAACAACGGACGCGCGCTCTACTACGAGATCCACGGCGAAGGCGAGCCGCTGCTGTGCGTCATGGGCCTCTCGGCCGACCATTTGGCGTGGACGCTGCAGGTGCCCGCGTTCAGGGCGCGCTACCGCACGATCGTTTTCGACAACCGCGACGTCGGCCAGTCGTTTCGGGCCGAGGGGCCGTACGACGTCACCGACCTGGCGCAGGACACGCTGGCACTTGCCGACGGCCTCGGGCTGGAGCGCTTCCACCTGCTCGGCATGTCGCTGGGTGGCACCATCGCGCAGGAGCTCGCGCTCGCCGCGCCCGAGCGCGTGCAGTCGCTGCACCTGATCGCCACCTACGCCTGGGCCGGCCGCTGGGGGCGCGAGTTCGCGCGCCTGTGGGGCCGCGCCGCCGCCCAGCGCAGCGACGAGGAGCACATCGATTGGCTCATCCTCCAGACCGTCTCCCAGGAGTTCTACGAGAACGAGGAGGCGGTCGAGTTCCTGCGCAACATGATGCTCGCCAACCCATACCCGCAGCCGCGCGACGCCTTCCTGCGCCAGCTCGACGCCGGCGCCCGGCACGACGCCCGCGACCGCCTGGGCGCGCTGAGGGTCCCGACGCACGTGATCGCGGGCGAGCGCGACCTGCTCGTCCCGGCGTGGAAGTCGGAGGAGATCGCGCAGGGCATTCCGGGCGCCAAGCTCAGCGTGGTGCCCCGCGCCCCGCACGGCATCAACGTCGAACGGGCCGAGGAGTTCAACGCCTTGGTGCTCGAGTTCCTCGCCGGTGTGAGCGGCAGCGCGCAAGCGCACGCGCCAGCCTCGACCGGTTCCTGACTTCCTCGACGTCGCCCTCCAGCACGAGAAAGGACGGCCACTTCCTGGTCTTCAAGCGGCAGGCCGAGCCCCCTGCCGGGCCCGCCCGCGCCGCTACCGTGGGCGGCGCCATGAGTACGCAGACGCGATGCGCGGCGGTCATCGGCGCCGGCCCGGCCGGCTTCTACGCCTGCGAGGACCTGCTCAAGGCCGGCTTCGACGTCGACCTCTACGACGCGCTGCCGACGCCGTTCGGCCTCGTGCGCTCGGGCGTCGCGCCGGACCATCCGAAGATCAAGTCGGTTACACGGCGCTACGAGAAGACCGCGGCGCACGAGCGGTTCCGCTTCTTCGGCGGCGTCGAGCTGGGCTCCGACGTCGAACGCGACGAGCTCTTGCAGCGCTACCACGCCGTCGTCTACGCGGTTGGAACGCGCGACGACCGGCGCCTCGGCATCCCCGGCGAGGACCGTCCCGGCTCGCACGCCGCCACCGAGTTCGTGGCCTGGTACAACGGCCACCCCGAGTACGCCGACCACGCGTTCGACCTGTCGGCGAACCGGGCGGTGGTGATCGGCAACGGCAACGTCGCGCTCGACGTCGCGCGCATGCTTGTGCTCGAGCCCGACGAGATCGCGCGCACCGACACCGCCGACCATGCGATCGAGGGCTTCATGTCCCACAGCGTCGAGCACGTGATCGTCCTCGGTCGCCGCGGCCCGGCCCAGGCGGCGTTCACCAACCCCGAGCTGCTCGAGCTCGGCGAGCTGTCGCGCTGCGACGTGATCGTCGACCCGGCCGAGGTCGAGCTCGACCCGCACTCGGCCGCATGGCTGGAGGCCGAGGGCGACAAGACCGCCCGGCGCAACGTGGAGATCCTGCGCGAATACGCCGAGCGCGAGCCCGCCGGCAAGACGCACCGGCTGGAGCTGCGGTTCCTGCGCTCGCCGCTCGAGGTGCTCGGCGAGGAGACCGGCGACGCGCGCGTCAGCGCCCTGCGTGTCGTCCGCAACCGGATCGAGCCCGACGCATCCGGCCGCCTGCGCGCGGTGCCCACCGGCGAGGAGGAGACGATCGAATGCGGCCTCGTCCTGCGCTCGATCGGCTCCCGCGGCCGGCCACTGCCCGGCGTGCCCTTCGACGAGGCGCGCGGTTTGATCCGCAACGAGGGTGGCCGGGTCACGGACGAGAACGGGAGCCCGATCCCCGGCGAGTACGCCGTCGGCTGGATCAAGCGGGGCCCCAGCGGCGTCATCGGCACCAACAAGAAGGACGCCTCCGAGACCATCGGCCATGTGCGCGAGGACGCCGAGAGCGGCCGCCTCAACCAGCCCGCCGACCCCGGCCCCGAGGGCGTCGAGGAGTGGCTGCGCTCCCGCGTGCCGGGCCTCGTGACGTGGCAGGGCTGGCAGGCGATCGACCGTCACGAGGTGGCGCAGGGCGAGCCGCACGGCCGGCCGCGCGTCAAGCTCGTGCGCGTCCCGCACATGCTCGCGGTCGCCGAGCAGCAGCTCGCCCCGCGCTCCTAAGCCATTCTCGGCGCTCCTGGCTAGCTCCTCGGCGTTCGCCGTGCCGTGCACGGCTTCACGCCTGCGTCACGAGCCAGGAACGCCGAGCGATGGCTTAGGCAGCCTCCGTGGCGAGCTCGCCCTCGGCGCGCTGCGGCCGCGCGGCGGCGCCCTTGATCGTCAGCGCCGCCACGATCACCGCGGCCAGGGCGATGCCCGCGCCCACCATGAACGCGTCCCCGAAGCCGTCGGTCAGCGCCTGCGGCAACGCCGAGCGGGCGCCGTGCGCCGACTCCATCGCGGAGTCTGTAGCCGAGTTGGCGACCGTCGCCAGCACGGCCAGGCCGAGCGCGCCACCGACCTGCTGGGCGGTGTTGATCAGGCCGCTCGCCAGCCCGGCGTCCGATTGGCTGATGCCGGCCTGCGAGGCGATCGTCACCGGGACGAAGGCGAACCCGAGCCCCCAGCCGGCCAGCAGCGAGGGGAAGAGCACGTCGGCGACGTAGCTGCCCCCGACCGAGACCTGTGAGAACCACACCAGGCCGGCGAAGACCAGGACCAGTCCGCCGACGAGGACGCGCTGGGCGCCGAGCCGGGTGACCAGCTGCGAGGCGACGCCTGCGGCGACGATGATCGAGCCCGCCAGCGGCAGGTAGGCGAGTCCGGCCTCGAGCGCGCCGAACCCGAGGATCTGCTGCATGTACAGCGAGATGAAGAAGAACATCGAGAACAGCGCCGCGCCCATGAGGATGCCGGTCAGGTTGGCGCCCGCGACCGAGCCGATCCGGAAGACCCGGAACGGGACCAGCGGCTGGCGCGCGCGGCTCTCGATGACCGTGAACGCGAGCAGCAGCACGGCGGAGACCCCGAGGAGGCTGAGCGTACTCGCCGAGCCCCAGCCGTTGTCGACCGCCTTGACCACCGCGTAGACGAGCACGACCAGGCCGGCGGTGCTGGTGATCGCACCCGCGACGTCGTAGTTGCGCTCGGCGCCCTCGCGGCGGCTCTCGGCGAGCAGCACGGGGGCGAGGATGGCCGCGATGATCCCGATCGGCACGTTGACGAACAGCACCCACTGCCACCCGAGGGCCTCGGTGAGCACGCCGCCGAGCAGCACGCCCGCGGCGCCGCCCGAACCGGCGACGGCACCCCAGGCCCCCAGCGCCTTGTTGCGCTCGGCGCCCTCGGCGAACATGGTCACCACGATCGAAAGCGCTGCGGGGGACAGGATTGCGGCGCCCAGGCCCTGCACTGCACGCGCGCCAATCAGCACGCCCTCGCTGGTGGCGAACCCGCCGGCCAGCGAAGCGAGCGAGAACAGCACGAGGCCGACGATGAACACGCGCCGGCGCCCCAGGAGGTCGGCGGCACGACCGCCGAGGAGCAGGAACCCGCCGAAGGTCAGCACGTAGGCGTTGACCACCCATTGCAGGTCCTGCTGGCTGAAGTGGAGGTCGCGCTGAATCGACGGCAAAGCGACGTTGACGATCGCCGCGTCTAAAACGACCACGAACTGCGCCATGCACAGCAGGACGAGGGCGATCCAACGACGGTCGCGGGCACTGCTGGTGTCCATCGGTGCTCCTTGCAAGACTCGTGCTGTCAGGTACAATTGGAACCTGAGTTCCGGTTCCGGTCAGGATGATACGGAATAAGGATTCCGCTTGTCAAGCCCAACTAAACCATCTCCGGCAGGGACGGGCCCGCAGAAGCCCCGTCGCGCGGACGCTCGGCGCAACCGCGGGCGTATCCTCGCCGCGGCGGCCAGCCAGCTCGCCGACCGCGGGCTCGACGTCCAGATGGAGGACATCGCGCGCGCGGCCGGAGTCGGCGTCGGCACGATCTACCGCAACTTCCCCACCAAGCAGGCGCTGCACGACGCGCTGTGGGAGGAGAAGCGACAGCGCATCGTAGAGCTCACCCGCCGCGCGCTCGGCAACCCCGACCCCTGGGGCGCAATCGTGCAGCTCTTCGAGGAGGGCACCGCGATGCAGGTCGAGGACCTGGGCTGGAGTCAGGTCCTCGGCGCCATGCCGGGCGGGATGGGCCCCGACGAGATGCCCGAGCTGCACGAGCTCACGATGGCGGTCGTCAACCGCGCCAAAGAGGCGGGCGCGATCCGGCAGGACTTCGACTACACCGATGTCGGCAACATCTTCTGCGGCATGGCCGCGGTCATCGCCACCCACGGCCCATCCGCGCGCGAGGGCATGCTGCGCGTGATCCTCGACGGTCTGCGCCCGCATTGAGGGTCGCGTGCGTCGGCCACGTCGAGTGGCTGCAGTTCGCCCGGGTCGACCACGTGCCGCAGCCGGGCGAGATCGTCCACGCCACCGCCAGCTGGGAGGAGCCGGGCGGCGGCGGCACGATGGCGGCCGTCCAGCTCGCGCGCCTGGCCGGCGGCGCCGCCTTCTTCACCGCGCTCGGCGACGACGAGCGCGGGCACCGCGCCTTCGAGGAGCTGCGCGCGCTCGGGCTCGACGTCCACGCCGCCTGGCGCGACGAGCCCCAGCGCCAGGCGTTCACCTACCTGGACGCCGGCGCCGAGCGCACGATCACGGTGATCGGCGAGCGGCTCGTGCCGGCCGGCGCCGACGACCTGCCCTGGCACGAGCTCGAGGGCGCCGACGCGGTCTACGTGACCGGCGCCGACCCCGAGGCCGTGCGCCGCGCCCGCGCCGCCAACGTGCTGGCCGCCACGCCGCGCGCGGGCCCGGCGCTGCGCCGCAGCGGCGTCGCCCTCGACGCGCTCATCCTCTCGGCCAACGACCCCGGCGAGCGCTACGCGGCCGGCGACCTCGACCCCCCGCCTCGCTACGTCGTCTGGACCGAGGGGGCGAAGGGCGGCCATTGGACCGGCGGGGAGGGGCGGACGGACACGTTCGAGCCGGCCGAGGTGCCCGGCCAGCGGGCGGACTCGTACGGCGCCGGCGACTGCTTCGCGGCGGGCACCACGTTCGCGCTCGGCCGTGCGATGTCGATCGACGACGCGGTGGCGTTCGGCGCCCGCTGCGGGGCGCACGCGATGACGCGCCCCGGGGCCTGGAAGGGCGGCTAGTCGCCGCTCTCGGGATCCAGCTTCAGCGCGGCCGAGTTGATGCAGTACCGCATGCCGGTCGGCTGGGGGCCGTCGTCGAACACGTGGCCCAGGTGGCCGCCGCAAGTCGAGCACAGCACCTCGGTGCGGCGCATGAAGAAGCTGCGGTCCTCGGCGGCGTCGACGTTGTCATCGGTCGCCGGGCGGGTGAAGCTCGGCCACCCGGTGCCCGAGTCAAACTTGTCGTCCGAGCGGAACAGCTCGGCGCCGCAGGCGGCGCAGCGGTACACGCCCGGCTCCTTGCAATCGTTGTAGACGCCGGTGAACGGGCGCTCGGTGCCCTTCTGGCGCAGCACCTCGTACTGCTCCGGGGTCAGCTCCTCACGCCACTCGGCGTCGCTCTTGGTCACCTTTGTGGTCATGGGTGAACCGTAGCGCCGAACCCTTACGCGTCGCCTAATCCTTCCACGAACGCCGGCTCGTCACCCCACTCCTCGGGGGCCATCAGCTCGTAGGCCTCGTCGTGGAAGCGGGCCGCCAGCTGGGCGCCCATCCGCACCAGCGTCGCCACGCGCCGCGCCGCCCATTCGTCGTCGTCGATCTCGGTGTAGGGGATGCGATGGCCCTCGATCGTCTTCTCGAGCACGAAGCGCAGGCGCATGAGCCGACCGTGCAACCGCGTGAACCGGTTGATCGCGTCGGCCGAGGGACCCGTGGTGATCATCACCGGAGCCCAGCTCGTCACCGTGTCGCGCGTCTGGTCGCTCAGCTCGGTCACCAGCGCCCGCAGCTGCCCCCGGCGCACCGGGTCGGCGAGCAGCTGGGCCGCACGCGCCTGCAGCACATCCGCGCCGCCGGGCGCCTTCACCCGCTCGGCCAGCTCGTCCACCGTCGCGTCGCGCCCGTCGTGGAGGTCGAGCGCATGGCACAGCCGCACCCACGTGCTGCGCGAGGCGTAGACCAGCTCGACGAGCGCGTAGCGCGCGACCGTGCGCCAGCGCTCGGTGGCGCGGATGTCGAGCCATTCGTTGATCACCGCCACGCCGACGAGCAGCACGAGCACGTCCGCGATGACGCCGGTCAGCATCGAGTTGCGGTCCCAGAAGTGGGTGATGGTGACGTCGGTGACGCTGGCGGCGACGATCAGCAGCAGCGCGCCCGCGCCCAGTGCTCGGAACCACAGGCGGCGGCGGCGGGCGTGCACGCGGCAAGGGTGGCCGCCGGCGCGGACGGACCAGGACTGCGCACGGACACGACGTCGCGCTTGACGAATACGGTTTCGGGCGCTGTCCGCATCGCGCCCCCTCGAAGAGATCGAGCACCGCGCCGCCAGGCTGGCCGCACGCGCTCGCGAGCACGGGCTCGACTTCCATTCCCACGCCGGTCCACAGCAGCGCGACCGGGCCTATGTAGAGGCGTTCGCCGCCGGGCACGCCCCGCCGCGTCCCCCGCGGGCCCACGACGTCGAGCGCTACGCGAGCGACTGGGCGCCGCTGGTGCCCGACGAGCCCGCCGCGCGGGCACAGCTCGCGCATGCCCTCGCCGGCCGGCACCGGCTCGTGCGCGACCGGGTCCCGCGGATCCGCTCTGCGCTCGGCCTCGACGACGACGCCGTCCGCGGCGCCTATGCCGCGCAGTTCGGCGCCCCGCTCGACGAGGTGTTCGCCGCCCGGGTCCCTGTCGGCGACCGGCTGCGTTGGGCGGCGCACGGGCTGGTCACCTCCCTTGACCGCCTGCCGCCGTTCTGGCTGACCGTCGTCATGACGGTGACCGTGAGCCTGCCCGTCAGCATGCTCGGGCTGCCGGTCGCTGCCACCGCGATGGGCCCCCTGCCGGCGCTCGCGCTGCTCGCGCTGGTCGGGCTCGTGATGTCGATCGCCATGGCCGGGCTGGGGGAGGGCATCGCGCGCAGCGGCGGCGTGCGCTACCGGCACGCCTTTCTCGGCGGGATGGCCACCGCCCTGATCGGCAACCGTGCGTCGGTGGTGTTCACCACCACCGGGGGCTTCCGCAGCGGCCTGAGCCTGCTCGCGGGATGGATCGGCCTGTCGATCACGGTCGCCGAGGTCACGCACACGCCGCGCGGGCTCTGGGCCGGCGTGATCCTTGCGGCCGTGATCCTCATGCTCGCGCGCGGGTCCAAGCTCGCGCTCGCCACGGTCGCGCTCGTCGGCGTGCTGACGACCGTGCTCGTCGTGCTCGTCGCCATTGTCGCCCTCCTGCACGATGGGCCCGGCGACCTATCACATGCCGACGTGCCGCTCGGCGACGGCGTGGAGGCCCTCGACAAGACGGTGGGGGCGGCGCTCGGCGTGATCCTGATGCAGTACATCGGCTCGGTCTACCTCGTCGGCATCCAGCGCCAGGCGGCCGAGCGCGATCCCGATGCCTCGACGCTGGCCGCGGGCGCGTTCGTGGGCACGGTGATCGTCACCGTCATCGTCGGGTTCTGGCTGGTGGGGGTCTCGGCCGCGGTCCCGGCCGCCGACCTGGCCGGGACCAAGGGCACCGCCGTCGGGCCGCTCGCCGATCAGGTGGGCCCGGCGATGGGCGTGCTCGGCGGCCTCGCGTCGGTGCTGCTGCTCGGGATCAGCATCAACCGCGCGTCGATCGCCGTGCACGCGCTGACGCTCGAGCGCCTGACCCGCTGGTCGGGGCGCTGGCGCACGGTCCTGGCTCTTGTGCCGGTGCTGCTGATCTTCGCGGTCGCCGAGGCCACGCTCGACCTCGGCGACGCCTCGTTCTCGAGCGTGCTCACCATCGCGGGCGTGGTGACCAACGTGCTCGTGGGCATCGCGATCCCCATGCTCATCGTGATGGCGGCTCGCCGGCGGGGCGAGCTCGTGCCCCCGCGGGTGTGGCCGTGGGTCGGGTGGCCGGGCCTGGCCTGGGCGCTTGTCGCGGCATCTCTGGCCGCGCTGGTGGTCGTCGGCCTGTTCGTGTGGGATGACTGGGCCTCGCGCGGGGCGGCGCTGACGATGGCGGTGCTTGGGGCGGTGACCGTGGTCGGGGCCGTGCGGTCCGGCGCGCTGCGCCGGCGGACGGTGGTCGAGCTGCTGCCGGGCCGATGGGCCGTGGTGGCGAGCGGCCGCCCGCTCGCGGTCGACGCCGAGCTCGAGCACGACGGTCGCAGAGCCGAGCGCATCCACGCCGCGGGTGGCCCCGTGGCGGAGGGGCTGCGCGAGCTGCGCGTGCGGTGTGGCGCTGCGAGCGGTGCGGACGCCACCGACGTCTGGAAGGCCGATCCAGACGTCGCAACCAAGGTCGTCGTCATCGAGCGCAAAGAGCGGGAAGCTGGCGGCGGAGGCGTCGGGGGCCGCGGTTAGCATCGCCGCGTGTCCACGTCGGAGCGGCCGAGCATCGCCGAGGAGATCGAGGACGCCGAGCGCCGGATCGCCGCGGCCGAGAAGCGACTCGAGGCGGGGCGCGAGGCGCGCACGCAGGCCGAGCACGCGCTCCGCGCCGACGTCGAGCGGCTGCGGGCGGAGTTCGATGCCGCGCGTAAGCGCGTCGCGCGCGATGTCGGCGGCCTCAACCAGCGGCTGGACCGCGTCGTCGCCGACGCCGCTCAGGCGGTGGCCGGCGAGGCAGCCGAGCGCGAACGCCTTGGCGCCGAGCTGCACCGGGTCGCCGAGGCGCTGGGGCCGATCGAGGCATGGCGCGAGACGGTGGACCGCGACATCGGGCGGATGACCGCCGAGCTCGCCCAGCGTGCCGCCGCGATCGACGACGCCAACGCGGCCATCGACGAGCTCCGCGCGTCGGACCGCATCGATGAGATCACCGCCACGCTGGCGACGGTTCGGGCCGAGCAGGCCGAGCTGCTCGCGTCCGCCGACGAGCGCGACCTGCGCACCGAGGCCGCCGAGGGCCGCGTCGCCGCCATCGAGGCGGCAGCCGAGGCCTTCTCCGAGCGCCTGCACCGGCTCGAGGCCGACGCCCAGGCGGCCGCCGAGGAGGCCCGGCGGCTGCGCGAGGCGGTCGACGAGCTACGAGGCCGGCCAACGGCCGCGCCGCGCCCGCCCACCACTGCGCCACCCCCGCACGAAACGCCGCCGACGCCCGACGCTGCGCCACCTCCGCCGGAAACCCCAACGCCGCCGACGCCCAACGCCCAACGCCCAACGCCCAACGCGCCCAGCGCCCCGGCGGCACTCACTCCCGGCGGGCGCGCCCGGCTCGCCGCCGCCCTGGGGGGAGAGGCCAAGCCCTGGCCGCCGCGCGCCTGGCTGCCCTCGGTGCTGCGCGCGCTCGCCGTCGACGAACCAGAGGTGGTGGGCCGCACGGCCGCGACGCTCCTCCAGGTCTCCCCGTGGCTCGCCCGCAGGCCGCTGCGCTTCGAGCTCGAGGTGGAAGGCCACGGAACTTGGGCGGCGGGATCGGAGGACGCCACGCCCCCGTTGCGCGTGCGGGCCGACCCGGCCGCCCTCGCCGATCTCCTGAACGGCTCGCGCGCCACGCGCGCTCGCCTCCAGGGCCGGGTCGCAGTCGACGGCTCCTACCGGCGGGCCCGGCGCCACCTGGCCGCGCTCGGCCGGGCGACGCGCGGTCCCGCCGATCTCGCGCGCGCCGGCGCGTGGCTGGACCCGCTCCTGCTGGCCCGCGCGCTCGCGCGCCGCGTCGACGGCGCCTGGGTCGGCGAGCACCGGATCGCGGTGACGGTCTCGCTCGCCGGTCCCGTCGGCGCCAGGTTCACCGTCGCCGCGGCGGCGGGTGGGCTGAGCGTCGAGCCGGGCGAGCCCGAGCTCGCGCCCGACGCCAGCGTCGCCGCCACGACGATGGCGTTCTACCGTTGGCTCTCGGGCGAGCCAATCGACGCGCCGGTCAGCGTCGAGGGCGACCCCGAAGCGGTGGCGCTCATGACCGGTTGGGGCGAGCGCGCGCTCACGTAGAGCCGCGAGACGGTCAGCACCAGCAGGATCAGCGTGACCGCGGCGATCAGGCCCTGGTAGCCGACCCCGGCGGTGCCATGCTGGGCCTCCGCGACCGCGTCCAGGCGGTGGTGCTCGCCTACGAGTGCGGTCTCGTCCAGCCGCGGTCCGCGTCCTGACCACCCCGGTATCCGGCGAGGTGGCAAGCTGTCCGAATGCCGGTCCCGAAGGGGAAGGTGCCGCGGCAGGTCCGCGAGCGGGAGATGCTGGCGGTCGCCCGGCGGGCGTTTGCCCGGCACGGGTTCGATGAGGCCTCGATGGACGACATCGCCGAGGCCGCCGGGGTCTCGAAGCCCATGCTCTACAACTACTTCGAGTCCAA
Organism: Solirubrobacteraceae bacterium; assembly: GCA_045805605.1. GTDB lineage: Bacteria > Actinomycetota > Thermoleophilia > Solirubrobacterales > Solirubrobacteraceae > DATBDE01. The sequence continues at coordinate 66,410 of JBJMKX010000074.1, read as the reverse complement.
GGGCGGGCTCTTCTACGCGTGCGTGCGCGAGGAGGCCGGCAAGCTCTTCGACGCCGTCCGCAGCGCCGCCGCGGCGCCCGACCTGCCGCCCAACGAGCGGCTGTGGCGCGGGTTCCACGCCTTCTTTGCGTGGATCGACGACAACCGCGACGGCTGGCGCGTGGTCTACCTCGAGGCCACCCGCTCGGCGGCCGTGGAAGCCGGCGGCTCGTGGGCGCGCGCGCGAATGGCCGAGATTCTCGGGGGCCTGCTTGCCGAGAACGCGGTCGCGGACGGCATCAGCCGGGACATGCGCACGCACATCGAGTCGCTGGCGCACATGCTCACGTGGGCGACGATGGCGGCGGCCGACTACTGGCTGGACCATCCCGACGAGCCGCCCGACCTGCAGGCGCTGCGGCTCATGAACTTCTGCTGGGTGGGGTTCGAGCGCATGCTCGACGGCCACCTGTGGCTGCCGAGCGGCATTTGAGCGAGGGCCCGGAACAGCACGCCGCCACCCTGCGCGCCTTCGTGGCCGCCGCCGGGGCGGCGGGCGCCATGCTCGTGCTCGACCTCGGCCCGGACGCGCCGCCGCTGCTGGTCGACGTCGCCGCCGGTGAGGCGGCGTCCGGCGAACCGGCCCCCGGGCCGATCCCGCACGTCCATCCGCTGGCGCCGCCCGACGTCGACGCCGAGCGCGCCGAGCTGACCGCGCCGATGGGCGCCATCGCCATGGCGGCCCGCGCGGTGCGCGAGCTGGCCGGTGGCTACCCCGGCCGCAGTGTCCTGACCGTGCAGTGGGCGACGACCGACGCCGACGTGCCGCTGACCATCGCGGCACGCCGCGGCGAGGCGCTCGTCATCGCGCTCGGGGCGCAGCCGTTTGCCCTGCCTGAGGGGTGGCCTCCGGCATGACGACGGTGAACGTCGTCCCGACGCCGACCTCGGACGCCACGTCGATGGTGCCGGCGTGCATGCGGGCGATCGCCTCGGCGATCCAGAGCCCGAGGCCGGCGCCGGTCACCTGGCGCTCGGCCGCCGCCGAAGCGCGGTAGAACCGCTCGAACAGGCGCGGCTGCTCGCGCAGCGGGATGCCGATACCGGAGTCCTGGACCTCGAGCCGCACGTTGCCGTCGTCCCGGCCGACGCGCACCTGCACGCGGCCGCCCTCGGGCGTGAACTTCACCGCGTTGGAGATCAGGTTGTCGCACAGCTGGGCCACGCGGTCGCCGTCGGCCCACAGCTCGCCGACGGGCCGGGGGGCCTCGAGCGCAAGATCGATCCGCTTGGCCTCGGCGCCGGCCCGGGCGAACTCGACGGCGTCGGCGACGACGGCATCGAAGTCGACCCACGCCCGCGCCGCCGGCAGGCGCCCGGCCTGAAGCTGGGCGACGAACAGGAGCTGGCCGACCAGGCGGAGCAGGCGGCGCGCGTTGCGGTCGATTACGCCGAGGAACCGCTGGCCGTCGGCGGAGACCTCGCGCGTCTCGTCCTCGAGCACCTCGAGGTTGGCGATGATCGACGCGAGAGGCGTGCGCAGCTCGTGCGAGACGAGCGCGACGAAGTCATCCTTGAGCCGGTCGGCCTCCCGGTGCAGCTCCTGGCGCTCGAGCTCGCCGGCCACGAGCCTGGCCAGCACCCGCATGAAGCGCACCTCGCGGTCGCCGATGTCGGGATCCGGCGCGTGCGAGAGGCAGCAGAAGGTCCCGTACAGGCGGCCGTCGGAGAAGCGCAGCGGAACGCCGACGTAGGCGCGGATGCTCGCCCGCTCGGTGAGCGCGAGCGAGGCCAGCTGCGGTTCCTCCTGAACGTCTCCGACCACGTTGCCGATGCGTCCGTCGCACATCCGCTGGCAGTAGCTGTCCGCGAGCGGGATCGCGGAGCCCTCCCCGATGTCGAGGGTGTCGAGGTCGCCGGCGAACGTGTGGAAGATCTGCTCGTCGTCGGTGAACTCGGCGAGGTAGGCGATCTCCATCTCGAGACCCTCGCGAGCGGCTTGGAGCGCGCTCTCGATGGTCTCGGTGGGATCGTCCAGCGCCAGCTGGGCCAAGCCCTTCAGCTCGCGCGCGCGGCGGGGGCTGGTGTCGGCGTCCATGCTCTGGGAGCCACCCTATCGTCGCGTGCCTACCGGGAGGAGGACGATCGGAGCACGTGGGCCAAAACCCTGCAGCGCCTTGGGCGTGAGTCCGGAAACATGGGGGAAGAGGTTGGGAAGAGGCGTTAGAGTCGGCGGATGGCTGGCTCGCACGTCCTCGTGGTCGACGACGAGGACGATCTGCGCGACGTCGTCTGCACCCTCCTCCAGCGCGCCGGGCTTCGAACGACCGCCGCATGCGACGGACAGCAGGCGCTGAGGGTGCTCTACGACGAGCGGCCCGACCTCGTCGTGCTCGACGCCGCCATGCCCGTCCTCGACGGCTGGCAGACGCTCGAGCGGATCCGCCACCTCTCCGACGTGCCGGTGATGATGCTCACCGCCCGCGACGGCGAGCTCGAGAAGGTTCGCGGGCTCAAGGCCGGGGCCGACGACTACGTGACCAAGCCGTTTGGCCGGCAGGAGCTCGTCGCGCGCGTCGAGGCCCTGCTGCGCCGGGCCGGCGACCGCGAGAGCGAGATGGTGGTCTACGACGACGGGCTCGTCCACATCGACTTCGCCGACGCGCGCGTGACCGTCAACGGCCGCCACGTCGCCCTGACCCCCCTCGAGTTCAAGCTCCTGGCCACGTTCGTGCGCCACCCAAATCAGGTGCTCAGCCGCGACCAGCTCCTCGAGCTGGTCTGGGAGCAGGCGCTCGGCGGGCCGACCGACCAGGTCAAGGTCTACGTCGGCTACCTGCGGCGCAAGCTGGCCGAGGCGACCGACAGCGAGCCGATCGACACCGTTCGTGGATTCGGCTACCGCTACCGCCCGGAACGCTGAGCGCCGTCGCGGTAGGGTCCGCCCGATCGAGCCGATGGCAGCGTCGCTGCGCAACCGCCTGCTGATCGCGACGACTCTCTGGAAGGAGGCCGTGCGCGAGCCGCTGCCAAAGATGCCGCCGGGCGAGCCGCTCAAGCAGATCGAGACCTTCGAGCTGCAGCTCGTCGAGCGCCTGTGCCAGGGGGCGACGCCGGACACGGCCGGCGAGGTCGCCGACCGGACGTGGGACCTCGTTCACGATCGTCCCGACGAGGATGTCGTCAAGAAGCGGGTCGTTGAGTGCCATGAAGAGCTGGCGCGGCTCTCGCGGCGGGTGCCATAGCAGAGGGACCAGGCGTCAGGCATCGGGCGTCAGGTCCGCAACTTGCGGCGTCTCCTTTCGCTGCGGTCCGCTCGGGGTGGTTGACTGGCGCCGTGGCCGACTTCGACTGTCCCTACGGCGAGTGCGACGGGTCCGGATGGGTCGTCGGCGATGGCGGCGCGCGGCGGTGCCGGTGCATGCCGCAGCGGGTCGCGGTCCGGCGCTCGCGGCGGCTCTCGCACGCCATCCCGCGGCGCTACCGCGACGTCGGCTTCGATCGCTTCCCGGTGACCCGGATCGACCCGGGAATCGTCGCCGAGGTGCGGCAGTTCTGCGCGAACATCGAACGGCGGCTGGACGAGGGCGAAGGGCTGTGGTTCGCGGGGCCGAAGGGGACGGGCAAGACGACGCTGGCGATGATCGTCTCGCAGCACGCCCTTCGCGTGAGGCGCTCGGTGGCGATCTACACCGCGCCGCTGCTGCTCGCCGCGATCTCCGACACCTACGACGAGGGCTCTCAGCAGTCCTACCTCGGCCTGCTCGACCGGCTCGCCGGCGTCGACCTCCTCCACGTCGACGACCTCGCGGTGGCGCGACAGAACGAGTGGGTGCTCGAGCAGCTCTACACCGTCATCAACCGCCGCTACGAGGATCAGCGCTCGATCGTCTTCACCTCCGACGTCTCCGATCTCGCCGACCACATCGGCGCCCGCACGTACTCGCGCCTGCTGCAGATGTGCGGCGACCCGGTGATCCTGGAGGGGGACGACGCGCGGCTCACCTATTCACGGCACGACTGAGCGCGGCGTGGGGGAGAGCCGGTGCCCGAGCGGGGCGAGAATAAGGTCCGCCCACCGTGCCGCGCCTCGTTTCCGCGCTCGCGCTTTGTGCCGTGCTCGTCGCGGGATGCGGCGGCGGGGACGGCGGGACCACGCGGGGCGGACCGTCCGAGGCCGCGCCGGTCCATCGGCACCGGCAGGCGCAGCAGGTGGCGGCTTACCGGACGGCGGTCGAGGGCGTGCTGATGTCGTACGCCGCGGCCCAGCGGCGCGCGTTTCGGTCGCTCCGTGCGGTGGATGCGCCGGCCTTGACCGCCGCGCTGGGCCGGCTGCGCCGGGCCACGCTGCGGGCCGCCGACCGGCTGGATGGAGCCCGCCCGCCGCCGGCGGCCGCCGCGCCGAACCGGCGGCTCGTGGCGGCGTTCCGCGCGCTAGCGGCCATTCTCGCCACGGCAATCAGGGCACGCGATAGCGGCGACTTCATGCAGCTGCGGCGGGTGGGCCGGCGGCTGCGGTCAGGCGAGTTCTCGCGCCCGATCGTCCGCGCGGCGCGGCAGATCGACGCGGGCTTGGGCTAGTAAGAACGCAATTCGCTGGCGTCCGCTCCGTTGTATATGAGTCCATCAAGGGTCTTGACACGCGCCGAGCTTGTGCTTGCGCGGTCAAACACACTGGCGAAAGGACGGATCCATGACCAGGTGCGACCACTCCGGACTCCACAGCGCCATCGGCCGCTACTCGCGGGAGTTCAACGCGATTCGCTTCGTCGTGGTCTGCGACACGTGCGGCGAAGAGTGCCGCGAGATCAAGGTCGATACCTACGAGCCGCGTTTCGTGGCCGACGCGCCGGAAAACCGCTCCGACGCCGCGTAGAGCGTTTCCGCCTCGCGGGCCCGCCGGTAGGCCGCCCGGGCGGCATCGGGCGCGAGCTTCTCGGTCGCCGGTGGCAGAGGGTTGAGGTCGGCCAGGCAGGAGATGAGCTCGGGCTCGGGACGCTCGGTGTCGATCAGCACCGCGGTCCCGGGCCAGGCGATGCGCAGGTAGCGCTCGTAGCTGTCGAGCGAGCCCAGCGTCGGCTCGTAGATCCAGCTGCCCGTATTCCAGAAGCGCACGTGTCCGCCGGGCGCGCCCTCGAGCGGGAGCGCGCTGACCGCCGACAGCGGCTGATGGGTGTGGGCGAAGACCAGCTTGCCGGCCTTGCGGTCCCAGCCCAGGTTCTTGGCCACCTGGGCGTAGGCGCGCAGCGAGCGCTCGACCGGCGTGTCGGGCGAGAGCACGCGGGCGAGGTTGGCGCTGGCGTCGCCGGCGGTCTGGACCGGCACGCTCGTGGCCCCCTCCAGTCCGCCGCCCGGGCGCACGAGCGAGCGGGCTCGGTCCAGGAGCTCGCGGGCCAGCCGCTCGGCCTCGCGGCCCGGGCTTGCCACCGCGCGCACGATGCGCCCGATGCGCCTCACTTCGTCGAGCAGGTCCCTCTGGGCGGCGGTACCGCTCGGCAGTTGGGCGACCGTGTAGAGGAGCTCGGTGAGCGGCCCGGTCGCAGCCTCGTAGTCCTCGATGCGCAGCGTGCGCCCGTGCGTCGTGACCCCGCCGACGCGGCGCATTCCGCGCGTGAACATGCGGTTGGCGACCGACCCCTGGACGTGGGCGTCGAGGTAGTGACCGTGGCAGCAGATCACGTCGCCCACACGGTGGGCCGGATACTCGATCCGCACCTCGCATGCGGGCAGCCGGCGCTCGAGGAAGCGCTGGAAGAAGTTGCGCGACCGCAGGCTGGGACCGACGGCGGCCGCGTCCTGGCCGGTGGCGAGCATCTCCTCGGTCAGCGTCTCGAGCTCGCGGGCCATGATGTGCCGGTCGTGGTTACCGGCCAGCCACACCACCCGTCTGCCCCCGAGCCGGTCGGCGAGGAGGCCGAACAACGGGTCGGCGGCCGCGAATGCGTCGGGCACGCTGGCGAAGAGGAAGTCGAACAGGTCGCCGAGCAGGACGAGCTCGTCGATGTCCTCCAGGAGGGGCCCGAGCCGCGCAAGCGCCCAGTCGTGGCGGAGCAGGTCATCGCCCGTCCAGGCGCCGAAGTGGGTGTCCGAGACGACGAGCGCGCGCACCGGCGGCGCACGCTACCGCTCGCGCGGTAATTCCGGTTGCGGCGGGTGGCGGTCGCGGCGCGCGCCGCCCGCGCGGGCGAACGGCGGCGACGAAGGTGGTCGGGTTCGGGCCGGGGTCGGTTTGCTACGCCGCCACGGGCTCGGCGTGCACCACCAACGCCGCGCCGGGCAGGTGGCGAAGGACGCAGGTGCTGACTGAGCCCATCACGAAGGACGCCGCCGTGCCGAGCCCGCGTGACCCGACGACGACGAGGTCGTGGTTGTCCTCGCGGGCGGCCTTGACCAGTTCGGGGCCCGGCTTGCCGCGCACGATGCGCTTGGTGACCGGGAGGTCGGCCGGGATCGCGTCGATCGCGGCGTCGAGGGTGCGCCTGATCCTGGCCGTCCTCGCGCTGGCGATGCACCGCACTCGCGCGCCGGAGCTGAGCGCTCAACCGCCCGACTAGGCGGATCAGCGGAGCAGCCGGCCCTTAGAAGAGCGTGGGCTCAGCCGTCTCCTCGGCCTCGCCCTCGGGCTCCAGGCAGCGCTCACCCTCGTGGTCTGGATCGTTGACGTACGAACCGACCGCGTGTGGCTCGAGGCGGCCGGCGGGCAGCGGCGCGAGCAGCTCGTGCAGGTCTGCCTCGGTGAGCGAGGGGTCGAGCCAGGCGGCGCGCCGCTCGGGCGTGTGGAGGATCACCGGCTGGCGATCGTGGATCGGCTCAACCGGCGCCGTCGCCGGGCCGACCACGATCGTGCACGACCGCAGGGGCGGGGCGGCGTCGTCGCGCGACGGCCACCACAGGTCGCAGAGGCCGGCGAACGCGAACGGCTCGCGCTCGGGGAGTGTGAAGTGGACGGCCAGCCGCGGCGCGCGCGGGCGCTCCGCCGGCCGCCATTCGTAGAAGCCGTCGGCGACGACCAGGCAGCGCCGCTTCGGGTCGCGGACCAGGCGCCCGAACGCCGGCTTGGACCAGACGGTCTCGACGCGCGCGTTGATCAGGCGCCCGCCGGCGCGCTTGTCGTCAGGGCCGTCCGACCAGCGCGGAATCAGGCCCCAGCGCATCGTGCGCGCCTCGAGCGCGCCGTCGCGCGCGACCCCCGCCAGCACCTCCTGGGTGGGCGCCACGTTGAACCGCCCGACCGTGGCCGGGTCGACGTGGCCGGTCAGCGACAGCGCCGCGACGATCTGGTCGGGGCTCTGCGTGTTGGTGTAGCGGCCGCACATACGGCAGCCGAGGCTAGCCCGATACGTGCGCCTCGCCGGCCGGCTTCTCCGCGTGGCCGCCGAACTCGCTGCGCATGGCCGAGAGCAGGCGGTTGCCGAACTCCGCCTCGCCACGCGAGGCAAACCGGTTGAACAGCGCCGTCGAGAGCACGTCCGCGGGCGCGCCCACGTCGACCGCCGCCAGCACCGTCCAGCGGCCCTCGCCGGAATCGGAGACGCGGCCGTGGAAATTGGAAAGCTGCGGCGACTCGCTCAGCGCGTGCGCGGTCAAATCCAGCAACCAGGACGCGACGACGCTGCCACGTCGCCACACCTCCGCGACGTCGGCGGTGTCGATCTCGTACTCGTAGTACTCGGGATCGCGCAGCGGCGCGGTCTCCGCGTCGATCTCCTGCTGATGGAGGCCGGCGTTGGCGTGATGGAGGATGTTCAGGCCCTCGGCATAGGCGGCCATCAGGCCGTACTCGATGCCGTTGTGGATCATCTTCACGAAGTGCCCGGCGCCGTGCGGGCCGCAGTGGAGGTAGCCGTTCTCGGCCGGCGACGGCTCGCCCTCCTTGCCGGGCGTGCGCGGCGCCGAGTCGAGGCCCGGAGCGATCGTCTTGAAGATCGGGTCGAGATGTTCGACGACGTCGTCCTCGCCGCCGATCATCAGGCAGAAGCCGCGCTCGAGCCCGAACACGCCGCCGCTCGTGCCAACGTCGACGTAGTGGACGCCCTTGGCCTCCAGCTCCTTGGCGCGGTCGATGTCGTCGCGGTAGTACGAGTTGCCGCCGTCGATGATGATGTCGCCGTCGTCCATCAGGTCGGCGAGCTGGTTGACGGTGTCCCCGGTGATGGCGGCCGGCACCATGACCCACGCCGCGCGCGGCTTGTCGAGCTTGGAGACGAACTGCTCCAGCGACCCGGAGCCGGCCGCGCCCTCGCCCTCGAGCTGGGAGACCACGTCGGCGCTGACGTCGTAGACCACGCAGTCGTGGCCGTCGCGCATCAGCCGGCGCACGAGATTCGCGCCCATGCGCCCGAGACCCACCATCCCAAGTTGCATCTCTGGCTCTCCTCTCGGTCGTCTCCGGGGTAGATGCGCACACTAGTGAGTGCGCTTCACCAGCGCTCGACCCCCAGGACAGGCGAGTTGCGACGGATGGGACCGCAGGGCCAATGGACGGACCGGACGGGGCTCGTACGGTTCAGGCAACGATGAACGGAACCGGGGTCACCGAGCGGCTGGAGCTGCCCGAATTGCGCGAGCGGCTGCAGGACGCCGACCTCGGGGCGCTGCGGGCCAAGGTCGACGAGCGGCTGCACCGCTCGGGCGTGACCTTCGGGTCCCGGCTGTTCGCGGTCGACCCGGTGCCGCGCGTGATCGCGGCGGCGGAGTGGGAGGAGCTGCGCGCCGGCATCGTCCAGCGCGTGCGCGCGCTGGAGGCGTTTGTGGCCGACGCCTACGGCGCCCGGGAAATCGTACGGGCCGGAGTGTTGCCCGAGCGCGTCCTGCGCGGAGCCGACCACTACGAGCCCGAGCTCGCCGGCGTGCAGCCGCCCGGTGGCTGGATCGGCGTGGCTGGGCTCGACCTGCTGCGCGGGCCGGACGGGCGCTTCGCGGTCGTCGAGGACAACGTGCGCACGCCCTCGGGCGCCGCCTACCTGCTCGCCGCGCGCGAGGCCGTCGATGCGGCCCTCGGCTGGGCACCGCCCCAGCGCGCCGGCGTCCGCGACGCTCTGCTCGAGGGGCTGCGGGCGGCCTTGCGCGCCGCCGCGCCGCCCGGCGTCGACCAGCCGTTCGCGGTGCTCCTCACCGACGGCGCGTCGAACATCGCGCACTGGGAGCACCGCTTCCTGGCCGCGGCGCTGCCGCTGGCACTTGTGCGGCTCGAGGACCTCGAGCTGCGCGGCGACCGCCTCTACTCCCGCCGCCCCGCCGGACACGCGCGGCCGGTCGACGTCGTCTACCGCCGCACCGACGAGGACCGCCTGCGCGACGGGGTGGGCGCCCTGACCCCCGTCGGCGAGCGGCTCATCGGGCCCTGGAAGGCGGGCACCGTCGGCCTGGTCAACGCGTTTGGGACCGGCGTCGCCGACGACAAGGTCGCCCACGCCTACGCGGAGCATATGGTGCGGTTCTACCTGGGCGAGGAGCCGATCCTGCGCTCGGTGGGGACCTACGACCTCGGCGACGAGCGGGTCTGCGCCGAGGCGCTGCACCGCCTCGACGAGCTCGTGGTCAAGCCGCGCGGCGGCTACGGCGGACGCGGCGTCATGGTCGGGCCGCACGCCCAGCCCGCCGAGCGCGAGCGCGTCTCGCGCGCCGTCCGCGACGACCCCGAGGGACATGTGGCCCAGGAGACCGTGTGGTTCTCGCGCCACCCGACCGTGGTGGGCGACCGGCTCGAGCCGCGGCACGTGGACCTGCGGCCCTTCGCCTACCGCGCCGGCGACCAGGTCCGTGTCGTGCCTGGCGGCCTGACCCGCGTCGCGTTCGCGGAGGACGAGCTCGTCGTCAACTCGTCGCGCGGCGGCGGGGCCAAGGACACATGGGTGCTGCGGGCATGACCCCGAACTGGGCGCGCTGGCGTCCCTCCGAACCGTTCTCGATCGGGATCGAGGAGGAGGTGATGATGCTCCGCCCGGACGACTGGTCGCTGGCCCAGGAGATCGACGCCGTGCTGCCCTCGGTGCCGCCCGAACTCGCCGACCACCTCACCGCCGAGACCCACGGCGCCGCGGTCGAGCTCGCCACCGACCCGCACGACTCCGTCGGCGCCACGATCGACCAGCTCGCCACATTGCGATCCAGCCTCGAGGAGGCGCTCGAGGCCCACGGGCTGCGCGCGGCCGCCGCCGGCACGCACCCGTCCACGGTCTGGCACGAGACGGTCGTCAGCTCCGGCAGCCGCTACCAGTTCGTCTACGGCTCGATGCGCGAGCTCGCCCGCCGCGAGCCGACCTTCGCGCTGCACGTCCACGTCGGCGTGCAGGAGGCCGAGGACGCCATCCGCCTGCACCGCCGCCTGCGCGCCCACCTCCCGCTGCTGCTCGCCCTGTCGGTCAACTCGCCGTTCTGGCAGGGGCGCGACACGGGCCTGTCGTCCGCGCGAACGCCGCTGTTCCAGGCCTTCCCGCGCGTCGGCATCCCCCGCGGTTTCCGCTCCTACGCCGACTACGTCGAGGCGGTGGACATCCTCATCCGCTGCGGCGCCATCCCCGAGCCCACCTTCCTGTGGTGGGATGCGCGCCCCCAGCCGCGCTTCGGCACGGTGGAGGTCCGGATCATGGACGTGCAGACGAGCGTGGACGAGACCGCCTCGCTCGTTGCGCTCGTGCAGAGCATCGCCCGCCGCGAGGTGACCGAGAAGGAGGCGATCCGGCCCATCGGCCACTCGCCCGAGGTCCTCGTCGAGAACCGGTTCCTGGCTGCGCGCGACGGCATGGACGCGCGCCTGATCGACCCGGCCCGCGAGCGCCGCATCCCGGTCCGCGCTCAGCTCGAGGAGCTGCTCGAGGTCTGCGGGCCCCACGCCGAAGCGCTCGGGTGCGCGGCCGAGCTCGAGGGCGTGCGCCGGCTCGCCGCACGCACCGGCGCCGATCGCCAGCTCGAGCTCGCGCGCGACGAGGCGCGGCTGCCGGGGCTCGTCGCCGCGCTGGCCGACGCGTTCCTGGCCCGCTTCTCCGGCGATCAGGCCGCGCGCGCAAACGGCCGCGCGCTGCGCTCGTAGCGCCGGCACGCGTCCACGAAGGCGGCGAACAGCTTGCCCTGCTCGGGGCGGTGGGCGAGCGCCTCGGCGTGCCACTGGACGCCGAGCACGAATGGGCGCGAGGCATCCTCGACCGCCTCGACCGTCCCGTCCGCCGCCCATGCGACGGACGTCAGCTCCTGGCCCAGGTCGTCGAGTGACTGGTGGTGAAACGAGTTGACCTTCGTGCGCGCGCGCTCGAGGGTTGCGCCGACACGGCTCGACCGCTCGAGCGTGATCCAGTGGGTGGGGCGGCTTCCGGCGATGGTCTGGCGGTGCTCGATGCCGTCCCCGACGACGTCGGGCAGGTGCTGGTGCAGGGTGCCGCCGCGCGCCACGTTGAGCGCCTGCATGCCGCGGCAGATCGCGAGGATCGGCATGCCGGCGGCGTCGGCCTCGCGCAGCAGCGCCAGCTCGAAGTGGTCGAGCTCGGGCTCGGTGGGCCCGAGCTGGGGATGGACGGCGGCGCCGTAGGCGCTCGGGTGCAGATCGGGGCCGCCCGACAGCATGAGTCCGGACACGCGCGCCACGAGCGGCCGCACGCCCTCGGGCTCGATCGGCGGCAGGATGACCGGCAGGCCGCCGCGCGCGTCGACGACCTCCGGGTAGTCGAGGCCGAGCGCGATCTCGTGCTGGCGCGGCTCGCCCTGGGCGAGCGGGCGCACGGTCTTGGCCTCCCGTAGCTCGGAGGTCGAGACGCCGATGAGCGGTCGTACGGCGGGCACGATGGCGCCTTTTACCCTACGACCCCGCTGCTACGCGCCAGCGTGGCGCGCGCCCGCTCCGCGAACGGCCGCCAGCCGTGGCGCTCGTAGCGGCCCAGCGCGCCTTCGATCTGGCCCCGCGCCTCGGCGCGCCCGAGCAGCAGTCCGAGGCGGCCGAGGAACTCGTCCACGAACCCGTACTGCGCGACGGCGCGTCCGGCGGCGGTGGTCATTCCCGCGTACGGGGTCAGCAGCTCGTGCAGGACGGCGGCGGTGGCGCGGTCCTCGAGCAGCAGGCACGCCTCGGTGAGCTCCGCCATCGCCGACATCCAGTTGGCGTCGAACGGAATGGCGGCGAAGCGGTCGGGCGCCAGCGCATCGAGCTCGGACTGGCCCTCGTCGAGCCGCCCGACCGCCGCGAGCATCCACGCGTAAGACGGCCGGTAGGCGATCGCGGCCGGGGACGTTCGCATCGCCTCCTCCATGAAGGACCAGTCGGCGGCGGCGTAGTCGCCCCGGAAGACGTGCTCGCCGTGCTCGAGCATGCTCGCGAACAGCTCGGCGTTGCCATCGCCGGCCGCCGTGCCCAGCGTGCGTGCCTGCTCGCGCGCCCGTGCGGCATCGGAGTAGCGACCCTCGAGCAGCGAGCGCACCCCGTGCCACAGCGGCGTGTACCAGCGGTAGGAGGGCAGCCGCAACCCCTCCGCCACGCGGGCGTGGTCCTCTACCTGCTCCCACCAGCCGTCGAGGTCGCCGAGCTCGAACAGGTCGACCACGCGCCAGTTGCGCCCCTGAAGGGCGGCCTCGCTGTCGCCGGCGCGCTCGGCCACCGCGATCATCTCTTCGGCGACCGAGAGGCGCTCGGCCACGTGGTCGGGGTCCCACAGCGCGACGTGCCGGGCGTTGAGCGCGGCGGCCAGGGTGGCGTCGTCGCCCGCGCGCCGCGCCGCGCGCAGCGCCGCCTCGGACAGGTGCCGGCGCGCATCGCCGGGCGGCTCGTAGTACTGCTCGACCGCCAGGCGGCCGAGCACGCGCGCCCGCGTGGCGTGCGCGCCGGGTGGCAGGGCGGCGAGGGCAGTCCCGAGCGCCGTCGTCACCTCCTCGTCGGGGTGGCCGATGAAGATTCCCACGCCCCCGAGCGCGAGCGCGGCCCGCGCCAGCTCCTCGGGGCGGCCGAGTTCGCCGTAGAGCGCCATCGCCTCGCGCAGGGCGGCGCGGGCGGGCGCCCGGTCGCCGGCGCGCATCTGCGCCTCGCCCTGGGTCAGCAGCAGGCGAGCGCGCAGCTCCCCGGGCGGCTCGTCGAGCCACTCCAGCGCCTGGAGCGCGCGGGCGGCGTGGGCGGCGGCGTCCTCCCACGCCAGCGCCGCATTGGCCTCGGCGGCGGCGCGCTCGGCCTCCTCGGCCGCTCGCAGCGGGTCCCCGGCCGGGGCGGCCTCGATCAGGTGGTGCGCGATCTCCGCGACGGCGACCGGTCGGCCGCCCTCACGCAGCGCCAGCAGGCGCTCGGCCGCCGCGGCGTGAGCGCGGACGCGCCGGGCGGCGCTCAGCTCCTCGTACAGGGTCTGGCGCACGAGCGCGTGGGCGAAGGCATAGCGGCCGGGAGCGCCGGGCTCCTCGCGTACCAGGCCGGCAGCCAGCGCGGCATCGAGCGCGTCGAGGGCGGCGTCGGGATCGGGGAGGGCGTCGAGCTCGAAGCGCTCGCCCAGCAGGGCGGCCTCGCGCAGCACCGCGTGGGCGGGGTCGCCGAGGCGGTCCAGGCGGCGGCCGAGCACCTCGCGCACCGACTCGGGAAGCCCAACGTCGGCGAGCGAGAACGCGCCCGTCCAGCGGCCCTTCTCGCCGAACTCCAGTCCGGACTCGGCCAGGTGGCGGGCGATCTCGACGACGAAGAAGGGGTTGCCGGCGGTCTCGGCGTGCACGGCGCGCGTCACGCGCTCCGGCGTCTGCGACCCGGTGCTGGCGGCGACGAGCTCGGCTGTCGCCTCGGCTTCCAGGCCGCGCAGGCTCACGCGCTCGGCCAGGTGCTCGCGGCGGGCGTCGGCGAGCAGGGCGGCGAGGGGATGGTCGCGATGCAGTTCGGTCGAGCGGTAGGTCCCGACCAGCCGGGCGGGGGCGCCCTCGGGGGCGCGGACGAGATGAGCGAGCAGCAGCAGGGTGGGACGGTCGGCCCAGTGCAGGTCATCGAGCACGACGACGACCGGCCAGGCCTCGGCTACCTCGGCAAGGAGGCGGCGGACGGCCTCAAAGAGCAGGAACCGCTCGCCCTCGGCGTACATCCGCTCGAGCTCGCCCTCCTCGACGATCGGCCGCAGCGCCTCGGCCCACGCCTCGTAGGGCCGCAGGGGCTCCTCCGAGCAGCGGCCGACGAGGGCAACGCCGCCCCGGTCGCGCACGGCGCGGGCCAGCTCGAGCGCCAGGCGCGTCTTGCCCACGCCGGCCTCGCCCTCGAGGACGACGAGGCCGGGCGCGCGGCCGGCGCGCGCGAGCTCGGCCTCGCGGCCGACGAACACGCCGGCGGTGCGGCGGTCGAGCAGCGGGGAGGAGGGCGGGCGTTCCCGCGCCGCCGAGCGGATCGAGGCCACGAGCTCGCGGGTGGGGGCCGAGGGGGGGATGCCGAGCGTGGTCCGCAGGCGCTCGCGCAACTCGTCGTAGGCCACGAGCGCCCCCGCGCGGTCCCCGGCGGCGGCGAGGTGGCGGATGAGGTCGCGCGCGGCCTCCTCTGAGAGCGGGTCGAGGGCGACGCGCGCGCGGGCGTGCCGAACGGCCTCGGCCGGGTCCGTGACCCGTGCGGCCAGCTCGCCCAAGAGCTCGCCGCGGCGCTGGCGGTGGCGGTCGCGGGCATCGCGCGCCCACTCGTCGTCCAGCCACGGGAGGAGCTCGCCGTCGGCGAGGGCAAGCGCGTCCTCGAGCCGCCCGGTCGCGGCCTCTTGCTCGAAGGCCAGCGCGTCGACCCAGGCACCGCGCAGCCCGACCGCCTCGCGCGTGGCCTCGAGGTGGTCATCGGCCGCGTCGCCGAGCGAGCGGCGCACGGCGGACAGGGCGGTGCGCAGGCTGGCGCGGGCGCTCTCCTCGAGCACGTCGGGCCAGAAGGTGCCGGCGAGCTCGGAGCGCGGCCGAGGGCCCGGGTGGAGGGCGAGCCAGGCCAGCAGCGCTCGCGCCTTCGTGGGCGCGGGCGGCTCGCACCGCCGTCCGTCGGCCTCCAGGCCCAGCTCCCCAACCAGGCGCACACGCAGCATTGCGACGCGAGCCTAACCCCTGGTCGGGCCCTTTCACGCAGCGCTCACGAACCGATGACGGTCGCGTGGGAGGGTGGGCCCATGAAGCGCTCCAGCAAGCCGGCCAGGCGCGAGAACCGGGTGAGCGCGCGATGACCTTCGATGCGACCGCGTTTCGCCGCGCGTTCGAGGGCGGCGACGTCGACGCCCTCGGAGGCATGGTCGCCGACAACGTCGAATGGCGGGTGGTCGATCGCAAGACGCCGCCGGCGTCTCCGATGGTGGTAACCGGCCGCGAGTCGCTGCAGGCGGCGCTGCGCGACGTCCACGGACGCGGACTGACCATGCGCCTGGAGGACGAGATCCTGGCCGGCGACCGGGCGGCGTTTGCGTGCCGCTGCCGCTATCCGGACGGCCGCGAGGTGCTGTCGAACATCCTGCTGAGCATGCAAGAGGGCCGCATCACGCGGGTTTCGGAGGTCCAGGCGTGGGACGAATGACCCGCTGACGTCTCTATGCTGGCGGGGCGTGAGCGAGACGCCCGAGCAACGGGAGCCCGAGCAGGGACCCGAAGACGAGCCGACCACCGCCGACGAGCTGGCTGCCGGCCCGCCGACCGAGGCGATGGAGCCGCCGGTCGCAGACGAGCCGGCTTCCGAGCCCGTGCCGCCGGAGGCCGAGCCACGGGAGCCGGATCCCATTTCCGAGCCTCTGACCCCCGACCCCAAGACCTGGTCGTCAGCGCTCGCCCGCGGCCCCGCCAATCCGCCTCCGAAGGTCCGCGCCGAGTTCCCGGTCGTCTTTCGCGGGTACGACCGCGAGGTCGTCGACGCCCACCTCGCGGCGGTCGAGGAGGACGTCCTCGAGCTGCACTCGACGCGCTCGCCCCAGGCCGCGGTGCGGCGCGAGCTCGACCGCGTGGGCAAGGAGACCGCAGCGATCCTCCAGCGCGCCCACGAGGCTGCCGACGAGATCGCCGCCCGGTCGCGCGCCCGGGCCGACGCGCGGGTCGAGGAGGCCGAGCGCGAAGCGGAGCGCATGCGCCGCGACGCCGAGCAGCGCGCGCGCCAGCTCGACAAGGACGTCGACGAGATCTGGGCCGAGCGGCGCAAGCTCGTCGAGGACGCACGGGCGGTCGGCCAGGCGCTGATCCGACTGGCCGACGAGGCCCTCGACCGCTTCCCGCCCGACGAGGACGGCGGCCCGCCGGCGGAGGCCGCCAAGCCGGCTCCCGCGCCACCGCCGATGCGCGCGCCCGCGCCGGAGCCGGACCGTGAGCCGGCGCCCCCGCCACGCCGGCTCGAGGAGGTCCCGCCGCCCGACAACAGGGAGCCGCCGGTCGGCGACCCCTCGGTCGAGTCCGTGCGCCGCATCCCGCGCCCCGACGCCCCGAGACATCCGCGCAGGCCCCGGGCGCGTTAAACCTCATATGTGGCCCGACGAGGTCGACGAGGTCATCGGCGGGGACCTGACCTGCGCCGTTGCGAACGTCACTCCTGCGGGTGGGGCGGTCGTGACGGCGGTGGCGCCGATCGGGCTGCGCGATCGCGAGGCAGGGACGGTCGGCTTCACCACCTCGCTGGGCTTTGGCCGCAAGCTCGAGCGCATCCGGGAGGAGCCGCGCATCGCCCTCGCGTACCACGCGCGCGAGCACGGCCTCGGCGACGCGGCCAACGAGCGCTACGTGCTCGTCCAGGGCATGGCGACGTTCGAGCCCCACCCCGATCGGGACTTCCTCCAGAACGAAATCGGGCCGCGCTCGGCGCGGTTCATCGGCGCGCCGCGGCGCGGGGTCTTCTGGGACCGCTGGCTGGGCGCCTACTACGCCGACCGCGTGCTGGTGACGGTGAAGGTCGAGCGGATCCTCGTCTGGCCCGACTTGCGCGCCTCCGGTGCGCCCCAGGTGGTCGGCGCCGCCGCGCCCGGCGGCCCGCCCGCGCCCCAGGCGCCGCCGAACAAGGGCACCGGGCCGCGCGTGGACGCCGTGCGGGCCGGACGCCGCGTGGCCGACCTGCCGCACCGCCTGCTGGCCTACGTGGGCGCAGACGGCTTTCCGCTCATCGTGCCGTTCGACCTCGCCGGCCAGGACGCCGATGGGCTCTCCCTCGAGACCGCCGCCGCGCTGCCGGCCGGCGGCCGCCGCGCTGGGCTCGTCGCCCACCGCTACAACGCCAAGCTCATCGGGCTCGAGACGCGCCAGCACACCGGCTGGCTCGAGGTCTCGGGCGACGGCGCCCGCTACGCCCCCCACACCGAGGGCGGGTTCAAGGCCCCGGCGAACAAGACGCTGCTCCTGCTGGGCAACGGCTACCTGGCGCGGAAGAACCTGGAGAAGGCCCGCAAAGGGGGCCGCGTGGCGGCTCTCAGCCGCTGACGGCGGGCTCGGCCTCGAGGTCGCGAGCGGGCGACCGCCCGCCCCTCGCGACTATCATCAACGTAACATGGATGATCCTATGGGCGATGAAGATCCGCTGGTGGCGATACGCTTCGCCCCAGGGATGGAGACCGCCACCAGTCCCGGCTCGATGGTGCTGTTGACGCGCCTCGCGCGCGTTGTGCATCGCCGCAGCACCGAGCAGCTGCTGGGCATGCGGGTCAAGCAGTTCGCCACCCTCTGCTTCGTGCGCGATCACGGCGGCGTCCTGCAGTCCGATTTGGCCGAGGCCCTCTACATGGACGCCAACAACCTCGTGCTGCTCCTCAACGACCTCGAGGCCCACGGTTGGATCGAGCGCCGTCGGGACCCCGAGGACCGCCGACGCCACATCGTCGAGGTCACGCCCTCCGGCGAGCGGGCGATCGAACGCGCCGAGCACTCGATGGAGACCATCGAGGAAGACGTGCTCTCCGGCCTGTCGGGCAAGGAGCGCGAGACCCTGCGCCGCCTGCTCGCCAAGGCCCTCGAGCAGCAGGCGAGCGCCACGGCGTGAGCGCCGGGCGGCTGTACGCCGCCACCGGCGACGCCGTTGCGCGCGTCGATCTCGACGCGGGCGACATCTCGCTGTCACTGCACGGCAGCGGCGCGTGCTGCCTCGCCACCGACCCGGACGATCCCGACCGCGTCTATGCCGGCACCTTCGACGACGGCGTCCGCATCTCGGACGACGGCGGCGCGAGCTGGCGCGAGCCCGAGGTCGGGCCCGCGGACCGGCGCGTGCTCGCGCTGGCCGTCTCGCGCGCCGCGCCGGTCGTCTACGCCGGCACCGAGCCGAGCAACCTCTACCGCTCGGAGGACGCCGGCCGCACGTGGGAGCTCGTCCCCGCCCTGCGCGACCTGCCCAGCGAGCCGAACTGGTCGTTCCCGGGGCGGCCCTGGACGCACCACGTGCAGACGATCGCCCTGCCCCCGGCCGATCCCGACACTCTCGTCGTGGGAATCGAGCTCGGCGGCGTGATGCGCTCGACGGACGGCGGCACCACGTGGGTCGACCACAACCCGCAGGCGTGCATCGACGCACATTCGATGGTCACCCACGCAGGCGCGCCCGACCGCGTCTACGAGGCCGCCGGCGACGGCGTCGCGCGCTCCGAGGATGCCGGCGCCACCTGGTCGCACCTCGAGGCCGGCCTCGATCGCCACTACGCCTGGGCCACCGCCGTCGATCCCGACGACCCGGACCTCTGGTATGTGTCGGTCAGCACCGGCCCGTTCGCCGCGCACGGCCGCGGCGACGGGCAGGCGCGCGTCATGCGCAGGCAGGACGCGCAGTGGGAGCCGGTGGGCGGCTGGGGCGACGCCCCGGAGCTGCGGCGGATGCCCTACGCGCTGGCGACGCTGCCCGACCGGCCCGGCGTCGTCGTGGCCGGCCTGCGCGGCGGGACGCTGCTCGTCGGCGAGGACGCCGGCGAGCGGTGGAC
This sequence comes from Solirubrobacteraceae bacterium, assembly GCA_045805605.1. Classification (GTDB taxonomy): domain Bacteria; phylum Actinomycetota; class Thermoleophilia; order Solirubrobacterales; family Solirubrobacteraceae; genus DATBDE01. The sequence continues at coordinate 47,604 of JBJMKX010000074.1, read as the reverse complement.
GCGCCTCGACGCCCAGCTGCCGGACGTGGTGGCCCTGGCAAGCGCCTAACCACGCACGCCGCCGCATCGACTGTCGACTGAGTCAGCCTGAGGCTGACGGAGTCGACACTCGGTCCGCTTGGGGGATCCCCTGCATCAGCGACCAGGCCTGCGGCGCGGTCCCGTTGAAGTCGTACAGGCTCCCGCCGATCGCCCCGCCCGCGCGCGTCGCCCGCACGTAGGCCCGCACCTCCGACGGCGTGGCCTCGTCGGCCAGGCCCCCGATGGGGTGTACGGGGGTGTCGGGCCCGACGACGGCCTTGATGGCGGCGACGTTCCGGGCCACGTAGGAGCGCACCGCCCCCGCGCCGCTGACGCGGAAGGTGAAGTACGCCATCGGCAGGAAGACATCGAAGTAGCGGGCGGTCTGGGCGTAGGGGAAGCCCGGCCAGTACAAGGCCCCCGCCTCGGGCACGATCGCGCCCAGCGCGTAGTCGGGGCCCACGCTGCGCCGCAGGGTCGCGGCGAGGCGTCCCTGCAGGCGGTTGCGCAGCGGAATCGATCCGACCTCGGTCGCCTCGATGTCGAGCGCGAAGCCGTCGAAGCGCTGGCCCGTCGGCGTCGTGAAGGCGATCGCCGCAAGCGCCCGGCGCACGTCGGTGCGCAGCGGCTTGTAGGAGGGCAGGTACCAGGCCACGACCTTGATTCCCGCCGCGTGCGCCGCCTCGATCATCGCCGCCATCGTGCCGGGGCGGACGACGTCGACCTTCTGGCGCCAGTTCGCCGTCTCGAGGTAGAGCGTGCGCACGCCGTTCCGGCGCATTTGCACCGCCGTGCCGATCGGGTCGGCCAGCGTCGTGCGCGAGTAGATCGAGACCCACGTGCCCAGGCCGCGGTAGGCGTCGATGTCGCCGGCGGCGGCGGCCGGGGTGGCGGAGCCGAGGGCGAACGCGGCGATGAGGGGCAGGGCGCGCAGGAGCATCGTGCCTAATCTCTTGGACGCATGACACTGCAAGCGCAGCGTTGGTTGCGGTGGGGCGGCGCGATCTTGGCTTTCGCGCTGTCCAGCGCCCCGGCGGCCCCGGCCGCCGCGGCCGCCGGGCTGGCGGAACGGACCGCCGCGTGGACCGAGCGGATCGGCGCGCGGATCCAGGCTGCCCCCGACCCCGTCGCCGGCCTGTCCGACGCCCAGCTGGCCGGCCAGCGGGTCGTGGTCGGCTTCGACGGAACGCGCGCGCCGGAAGCGGTGCTGCGCCGGGCGGCGGCGGGCGAGCTGGGCGGCGTGATCCTGTTCGCGCGCAACGTCAGCTCCCGCAGCCAGGTCCGTTCGCTCACGGCCGATCTCCAGGCCGCCGCCGGGCGCGCCCCCGGCGGCCGTCCGCTGCTGGTCATGATCGACCAAGAGGGCGGGCAGGTCAGCCGGCTGCCCGGCCCGCCGCGCCGCTCGCCGGCCGAGGTCGGACGATCCGGCAGCGAGGCCGTGGCGCGAAGCGAGGGCCGCGCCACCGGGCGGTCGCTGCAGGGCGTCGGGATCAACCTCGATCTTGCGCCGGTGGTCGACGTCGCCCGGCCGGGCACGAACATGCGCAAGCTCGGGCGCTCCTACGGCGGGTCTCCCGCACGGGTGACGCGGCTGGCCGGCGCCTTTGCCGCCGGCCTGCGGGCAAGCGGCGTCCTGAGCTGTGCCAAGCACTGGCCCGGGCTCGGCCTCGCCCGCGGTGACGAGGACCTGCGCCTCAACCGGATCGAGGCGCCGCTGGAGCGCCTGCGCGCCGTCGACGAGCCGCCGTTCGTGGACGCGCACACGGACCTTGTCATGGTGTCGACCGGGCTCTACCCGGCGCTCGAAGAAACCCCGGCGCTGTTCTCGCGCAAGATCGCCACCGACGAGCTGCGCGGGCGACTGGGCTTCACCGGCACCACCATCACCGACGACCTCGAGGTGCCGGCGCTCGCCCCCTCGGGGAGCGCCGCCGACCGCGCCAAGGGAGCGGCCCTCGCCGGCAACGACCTGCTCCTGTTCGCCCAGTCGGCGGAGCAGGGGTTCGCGGCCGCCGGCGCGCTCGAGCGGTCGCTGTCGGCCGGCACGCTGGACCGCGCCGAGTTCGAGGCGGCGGCACGGCGGACGCTCGACCTGCGCTCGCGCGTGGGACGCTAGGTGACCTGAGTCACTAGGCCGCGACGAGGTCGGGCCGCTCGGCGCCGTGGTCGCGCGCGACCAGGGCCGCGTAGCGGCCGTCGCGTGCGAGCAGCTCCTCGTGGGTGCCGCGCTCGACGATCTCGCCTTCGTCCAGGACGAGGATCTGGTCGGCGTCGCGGATCGTCGAGAGCCGGTGGGCGATGGCGACCGTCGTGCGGCCCTCGGCCAGGTCGTCGAGCGCCGCCTGCACCGCCCGCTCGGTCTCGGTGTCGAGCGCGCTGGTGGCCTCGTCGAGCAGCAGCACGGGGGGGTTGCGCAGGATCGTCCGCGCGATCGCGATGCGCTGCTTCTCGCCCCCGCTGAACCGGTAGCCGCGCTCGCCCACGACGGTGTCGTAGCCGTCGGGCAGCGAGGCGATGAGGTCGTGGATGCGCGCCGCGCGCGCGGCCTGCTCGATGTCCTCATCGGTGGCTTCGGGCCGGGCGAAGCGCAGGTTCTCGCGCACGCTGGCGTGGAACAGGTAGGTCTCCTGGGCGACGACGCCGACCGCGTCGGCCAGCGAGGCAAAGGTCAAGTCGGCGATGTCCGTGCCGTCGATGGTCACCCGCCCGCGCTCGGGCTCGTACAGGCGCGCGAGGAGGTAGCCGAGCGTGGTCTTGCCGGAGCCGGTCTCGCCGACGATCGCCGTCTTGGTGCCGCGCGGCACCGCGAACGACGCCCCGGCAATGGTCCACTCGCCGTCGGGCGCGTAGCGGAACCACACGTCCTCGAAGGCGATGTCACCGCGGATCGCGCCGCGCTCCAAGGTGCGGGCGCCGTGGCGCTCGATGATCTCCACCGGCAGGTCGAGGTACTCGAACACGCGCTCGAACAGCGCCAGCGATGTCTGCAGGTCGACCTGCACCTGCAGCAGCTGGCCGAGCGGGAAGAACAGCCGCGTCTGCAGCGTGGTGAAGGCGACCAGCGTGCCGATCGAGATAGCCGCGCCGCCGAGGTCCATGCCGGCCGCCCAGTAGACGAGCGCCGGCATGATCGCGAAGGTCGCCTGCACGCTGGCCATCACCCAGCGCCCGGCCATGCGCGACCGCACCTCGAGGTCGGACAGCCGGGAGGACTCGCGTCGGAACCGCTCGGCGAGGTCGGGCGCGCGGCCCATCGTCTTGCCGAGCAGGATCCCCGAGACCGACAGCGACTCCTGGACGAGGCTGGAGATGTCGGCCATCGACTCCTGGCGCTCGGCGGCGATGCGCCTACGCTGGGCGCCGACGCGCTTGGTCAGCAGCACGAAGAGCGGCAGCAGGATCAGCGCGAAGACCGCCAGGCGCCAGTCGAGTAGGAACATCGCCACCACGGTGGCGATGACCGTGGTGAGGTTGGAGGCGATCGACGTCGCCGTGCTGGTCACCACGGTCTCGACGCCGCCGATGTCGTTGGCAATGCGGGACTGCACCTCGCCCGTGCGCGTGCGGGTGAAGAACGCGAGCGAGAGGCGCTGCAGGTGCCGGTACACGCGCGTGCGCAGGTCGTGCATGACCCGCTGGCCGACCAGGTTGCTGAGCCACGTCTGGCCGACGCCAAGCACCTGGGTGACGATCGCGATGCCGATCATTCCGGCGACAAGCCCGGTGAGCAGCGCGGTGTCGCGCTCGGGGATCGCCTTGTCGAGCACGTCGCGCAGCAGGAAGGGCGAAATCATCCCCAGCCCCGCCGAGGTCACGATCAGCGCCACGACCGCCAGGAGCCGCCCGCGGTACGGGCGGAAGAGGGGACGGATGCGACGAAGCGTGGCGCGCGGCATGCCGCAAGGCTAGCAAATAGTTGATGACACCAACTATCTGCCCGCTTCTGCTTCCGGGCCGTCCTCCCGGCCTTAGGGCGTGCCCGGCGCCGCACGCGGCGCCGGCCGAGGCGCGGCCAGCCAGGCATCCACGCCCAGGGCCAGCGCCACCGGGACGGTGGCCGGCAGGGTGTCGAGCACCCAGAAGAGCAGCCCGAAGGCCAGGCCGATGAGCGCCATGGCCACGGCGATGCGACCCTGCGGCCGGGCCTGGCGTGCGAGCACGCCGCCGAGTGCCGCCGCGATGAACAGGTCGCCATAGCCCATCGTCGCCCCGTCCAGCGCCGCCCGCTGCAACTGCGGCAGTCCGCCGGCGGTCCCGGCGATGTCGAGGGCGTGGGCGGCGGGCTGCAGGTTGTCGGAGAGCACGAGCACCGCGTCGACCACCGCCATGGCCACGATCCCCCAGCGCAGCCAGCGCGGAGGCGCCACCGCGGCGAGCAGCACGCCGAGGGTCAGGCAGCCGAGGGCGGTCAGCGCGAGGGCCGCGAGGTCGCCGGCGACCGTGCCACCCTCGCTCCAGGCGAGGGCGAACATCGGCACGACGAGGGCCGCCAGCCAGACGCGCGCGCCGCGCATGCCCCAGCCAAGGGCCACGACCGCGAGCGGGGGCGTCGTGACCAGCGCCAGCCACGCGAGGCGCTGCCCGTTGCCGTCGCCGGGCGAGACGGCGACCACGACGGCGACGATCGAGGCAAGCGGGATGAGCGCCCACCAGCGGCTGCGCAGGCGGGCAAGCGCGGGCACCGCAACCGCGCCCGCGCGCGGCAGGGCGACGAGCGCGGCCTGGACGAGCACGAGGATCGCGAAGGACCAGTGGTAGGGCACGGCTCACCAAGCTACGCGCCGGTGTTAAATCGGGACGCATGGACCTCACGCTCTCGCCGGAGGAGGCGTTCCGCGGCGAGCTGGGCGCTTGTCGAGGTACAGCACAGCGTTGCGGTCCCGGCGGCCGCCCGCAAAGCCGTTCGGGCGCCCGCCCTGGGCGTCGAGGTAGGCCAGCTGACGGGCGATGCCCGGCAGGGACTCCGGCCCGCCGGCGGTGTCGAGCATCCAGGTCTGCAAAGCCAGGCCCCGCTTGGTCTGCATGAGGCGCAGCATGCGCGACTGCATCGGCCAATCGGCCAGCGAGCCGGTCTCGATCAGCCAGTAGCCGCCGGCGCGCGTGCGGCGCGGGGCGATGCGGTTGTGGTGGGTGTCGCCGGCCAGCGCGGCGACGACGTGCGGGTCGCGGTCGAGCAGCGCCAGGGCGGCGCGGCCCGACGGCGTGCGGTCAAGCGGCGTGTGCGAGAAGAGGAGCACCCACCGGCGCCCGGCGGCGCGGAGCTGGCGCGCGAGCCAGCCGAGGTGCGCCGGCGCGAGCGTGAAGGCGTTGGCGTCGCGGCGGATGCCGTCGAGGACGATGCCGCGGACGAAGCGACCGACGTCGAAGGTGTAGTCGAGGCGGGGACCCCCGCGGTCGGGCGCGGCGCTGCTCGCGCGGAGCCGGTCGACGAGCTCCTCGGGGCGCAGGAGGCGGCGGCGGGGATCGGGGGCGATGCGGCTCGTGCGGCCGGGCAGGCCGCCGCGCAGCAGGCTGGCGACGGCGGCGGTCGGGTCGTCCCTGAGCCGGCGCGCGGCGCGCAGCTGGCTGCGGTCGGGCTCGACGAGGCGGCGGTCGCCGACGGCCAGGCGCTCGAGCGCCGGCGAGGGCGGGACCACGCCCTGGACGAGGACGTCGTGGTTGCCGACGACCGGGAACCAGGGCGCGCGCAGGCCGGGGGAACGGAACGGCGCGATGGCCCGGCGCAGCAGGTCGGGATGGCGCGGGGCGTCGACGCCCGGACGGTAGAAGCCGGGATCGGCATCGGTGGAGCTCTGCGGCCCCTCGTACCCCCGCGCCCCCGAGTCGGGGCGCACCATGCCGCCGTGCAGCACCTGCAGGCCGCGGTCGAGCTCGTCGGCTTCGTCGTTGTCGATCAGGTCGCCGCCCTCGACGACCGCGTCCGGGCGAGCAGCGTCGATCGCGCGCACGGCGCCGGCCAGCACCTGGGCGCTCAGGGCCTCCTGGGGGCGGAAGGTCGAGTTGAACGGCGGCCCGAGCCGGTCGAGCAGCCCGGCGCGGGCGGGCGACTCGGCGTCGCGCACGTGGGCGTCGGTGAAGAACGCGACCGTGGCCAGCGTGCGGCCGGGACGGGCGGCGGGGGCGAGATCGGTGCGCGCGACCATCGGCCGGCCGGGCCCGAGTGCGAGCGTGCCGTCGCCGTGCCGGTCGACCCAGGTGGCGCGGAGGGTGGAGGTGGCGGCCGAGGAGCGCTCGCGATCGGCCGTGGCGCCGCAGCCGGCCGCGACCAGGGCGAGGCCGAGGAGGAACGCGACGGTCGGCCGCATCACTCCTCCCGCAGTCCCACCACGACGGGCTCGCGGCCCGCGCGCCGGGTCATCCACGCCGCCGCGCCCAGCCCAAGCGCGGCCAGGCCGACGGCCACGACCGCCAGCTCTCCCGCACCGGCGTTGACCGGCAGGTCCGCGTAGCCGGCGGCCATGCCCGCCACGGCCGGCGCCAGCAGCCACTGGTGGACGGCCACGCCGACGAGCAGCGCCGGCACGACCGCGGCGACGGCCGCTCCGGTGAACAGGGCCGCCACCTGTCGGCGGCCCGCCCCGGTCGCGCGCAGGACCGCCACGGTGCCACGCCGCTCGCGGGCGGTCAGCGCCAGCCCCTGCAACAGCGCGTACAGGCACACGATCGCGGTCAGGCCGGCCAGCACCCGCAGCACGTCGGCGAGCACGCCGAGGAAGGCGGCGTTGGACGTCGTCGCCCCGCCCGCGCGCTGGGGCGGCATCCCGAGCGCGGTCAGGCGTGCGGCGACCGTGTTCGGGTCGGTCCCCGGCGTCACGCGGACGGCGAGGCTCGGCAGGAGCCCGGGGTCGGCGCGCACCACCCGCGGCGGCTGCACGTAGGCGATGCGACCCTCGTTGTCGAGCGCCCGGTCGATCCCGACGACGCGGAAACGGGCCTCGCCGCCCTGGAGCTCCACCGCCAGCGTCGTGCCCAGCTCGAGCCCGAGCGCCTGGGCGAGGCCGAGCCCGACCTCGGCCTCGTTCGGCGCCGCGACGCGGCGCCCGGACGCCAGCGGCGGCGACTCGAAGCGGGTGTGGTCGCCGGGATAGGCGATCAGGCGCACGGGCTGGCCGAGGGCGAACGCGTCGGCGCCGTCGACGAAGTAGCGCTCGCCGACCGCGGCCACGCCCGGCACCTGGGCGATCACCTGCCGGTCGGCGATGCTGCCGGCGACCGTGAGCTGGTAGCGGCGGCCAAGCAGCGCCGGATCCTCCTTGAGCCGGTCGAGCAGCGCGGCGAGCGAGAGCATCAGCAGTACGACCGCGACGGCGGCGCCGAGGGCGGCGACGGTGGCGGCGAGCCGCCCGCGCCGCGCGCTGGCCAGGCGCGCGCCCAGCGCGAAGTAGCCGCCACCCGTATGCACCCGCTTGCGCGCGCGCCGCGGCCGGCCGAGGTCGCCGCCCCGCATCACCTCGGTCGGGGGCCGGCTCGCCGCCCGCCACGCCGGCCACGCCGACGCGCCCGCCACCACGGCCACGATCGCCAGCGCCGCGCCCGCCAGCCACGGCAGCAGGGCCGCTCCTGGCGGCAGCTCGTTCAGCGTCGCGAGCAGGTCGCCGGCCGGGCCGCTCGCTGCCAGCGCGCCGAGGGCCACGCCGGCGCACGCGGCCGGCACCGCGACCACCGCCCCCTCCACGGCGTGCTGCAGCGTGACCTGCCCGCGCGAGAAGCCCAGCGCCCGCTGGACCCCGATCGTGCGCAGCCGCCGCTGCACCTCGGCCTGGGCCGAGGCGGCGAGCATGAGCGCGGCGGCGCCCAGCGTCACCAGCGCGAACGCGACCAGCAGCGCCACGATCAGCCCCGCCGCCTGGTCCAGGGTCGCGCGCACGCCGCCCCGGGTGATGAAGCGCAGGTCGCGCAGCCCGTATGCGACCGCCCGGGCCTGGGTGAGCACTTCGTCGAGCTTGCCGGGGTTGCGGAGCCACAGCTCCGCCACGTTGACCGGGGCCGGCCCGAACCGCCGCACCAGGGGCCCGCCCGGCACGTACACGCGCGCGGTGCGGGCGAGCGGGAAGGCGACGTTGTCCGGCCCCACCGCGATCCCGACCACCCGCGTCGTGACCTGCCCGATGTGCAGCTTGTCCCCGACATGCAGGCCGAACTGGTCGGCCAGTCCGCGCTCGACGGCGACCTCGTCCCCGCGCGCATCGGACACGTCGCGGCCCTCGACCACCGCGTAGCCGCGGCGCCGCCCCGCCATCAGCACCTCGAGCGAGCCCTTGCCGGTGCGCCGGCCGCGGCCCGACAGGTGGACGCCGGTGATCTCGAGCCGCAGCGAGCGGGCGTCCAGGTTGGGGAGCGCGCGCACGCGGCGGTCGACGACGCTCGGCGACCGGTCGTTGAACCTGGCGATCACGTCGGGGAGGTCGGCGCGATCCGCCGCGCGGTCGAAGCCGGTCGTCAGCGCGACGCTGACGGTCAGGGCGGCGCCCGCCATCGCGCCGGCGGCGGCGATGCCCACCGCGGCGAGCGCCGTGCGGGCGGGGCGGGAGCGAATCCGCGCGACCGCGAGCGTGAAGGCACGGGTCATCCGCGCGCCACTTGCAGCCGCCCCTCCACGAGCGTCAGCGTCCGGTCCGCGACCGCCCCGGCGCGCGCATCGTGGGTGACGAGCACGACGGCGCGGCCGCCGTCGGCCACCGAGCGCAGCAGTTGCAGCACGGCGGCCCCCGCGGCGTCGTCGAGATTGCCGGTCGGCTCGTCGGCCAGCACGAGGGCCGGCTCGTTGACGAGCGCGCGGGCGATGGCGAGGCGCTGCTGCTCGCCGCCCGACAGCTCGGCCGGGCGGCGGCCCGCCGCCTCGGCGAGGCCAAGCCGCTCGATGAGCGCGCGCGCCCGGTTCGCCCCGGCGGCTCCGCCCCCGTTGGCCCGCGCTGGCAGCACCACGTTCTCGACGCCCGTGAGCTCGGGAACGAGGTGGAAGGCTTGGAAGACGAGCCCGATCCGGTCGCGGCGCAGGCGGGTCAGCGCCCGCTCGTCGAGTCGGTGCACCGCCGCGCCGGCGACCTCGATCGTGCCCGCGTCGACGCGGTCCAGGCCCGCAATGACGTGCAGCAGCGTCGACTTGCCGGAGCCCGAGGGCCCGACCACGGCGACCAGCTCGCCCGCGCCCACCGCGAGCGAGGCCCCGTCGAGCACGCGCCGCCGCGCGCCTCCCGCGCCGTAGGCCTTGATGAGCCCGGATGCCCGCACGACGTCCTCCATCTGATCCAAACGTACGCATCGGGCGTTGCCTTGCCCTTAATCGCGGCTGAAGGTCCCGACCAGCGAACCGCGATCGAGCACCTTGCCCGTGCGATCGAGAGCGACCACGGTGAAGGCGTACCGGTGGGGATTGTCGCCCTCCGGCGGGCACGGGCCGCCGTACCCGAGCTTGCCGAAATCGTTCTTTGCCGCCTTGCCGCCGTCCGGCGTCTTGCCGGCGGCGACCTCATGCGTGCCCGGGTCGATCCCGGTCACCGTCCAGTGCAGGAAGTGCGCGGTGAGGTCGTTCATCTGCAGCTGCACGCGGGCCGTCCCCGAGGGCACGTGGGACCAGCTCAGCGGCGGCGAGACGTTGCGGCCGCTGCACGTGTACGCCCTTGGCATCGTCTGGCCGTCGACGAAGGCGGGGGAGCGCACGGCGATGTGGCCCGACGGCGCGCTCTCGCTGCTGCCACCGCCGCCGCAGCCGGCGAGGACGGCCACCCCGCACGCGATCAGCCCTCCGGCCCAGCGCGTCACGGGCGAAATGTACGCTGCGCGCATGCCCGGACGCATGATCCACCTCGGCTATGGCAAGTGGGTGCGGGCCGATCGCATCTTCGCGGTGGTCCCGCTCGAGCCGGGCGACCGCGGCGACCGCCGCCGCACGTACGTGCACGTGGAGGGTCTCAGCGAGCCACTCCTGGCGTCGCGCTCGGAGCGGGCGATCCTCGGAGATCTCGAGGGCGCGCTCAGCGAGGAGGCGGGCATCCCCGGCCGGCGAGCGGGCGGGGCGCGGCAGACCGAGTCGCTCTTCTAGTGACTAGCCGCCCGGGTGCTCGGTTTCCTGCTCGGCCTGGATCGCGGGGTCGCGCCGGTCCTCGTCGGGCGGCGGCTCGGCGCCGGGCACCGACGGGTCGCGACGCTTGCGCTCCCAGTCGTCCCGAGTCGCTTCGATTTCCTGCTCGAGGCGCTCCGACCGCTCCTCCATCTCGGCGACATCGCGCTCGGGTGGACGTTCCTCGGGCACGATGACTGCGCTACCCGGCGGATGGGTACGCGAACCGCCATGAAGCTACCCATCCCACGCAAGAGGCGTCGCAAGCCCCCCGTCCCGAAGCGGTCGCTCGTGCTGGTCATCGCCGGCGTCCTCGGCCTGGTGGCCGCCATGGTCGCGAAGCGCGCCTTCGGCGGCGGCGGCGAGCCCCCACCCTCCCCCGACGCCGCGCCCGACACCGACCGCGCCGGCGCGACGTGGGCCCCGCAGCCGGTCCCGCCCGCAACCACGCCGGAGGCGCCGGCCTCGGTGACGCCCGCCACCAACCGCGGCGGTGAGGAGGCGAGCCCGCCGACGGATGCTTCGGCGCACGCCAAGCCGGCCGAGGGGCAGCCAACCGACAGTCCGCCCACGCCGCTTGCAGCGCCGCCCGAGGCGGAGGAGCCGGGGGACAAGCCCGCCTAGCAGCGCGCCGACGGCAGCCTGGCGCGTGCGGCGGGGTCCGCCATGGGAGGGTTTGCGCATCCGTCTCGCCACCGCCGTCGTCCTCGCCGCGCTCGCCAGCCTGCTTGCGCCGGCGGGCGCTGCCGCCGCGCTGCACGTCCGCGGCAGCGTCGAGCAGGTCCACGTCACGGGCGCCAAGGCGCACCAGCGCCTCGCGCTCACCGACCGCAGCGGCCGTCGCGTCACGGCCCAGCGGGCCGGCGCGCTTGGCGCCGCCGTGTTCCGCGACATCGCGCCGGGCGCCGGCTACCGCGTCGACGGCGCCGGCCCGGTCACCGTTCTGCCGAACCGCAGCGCCCCGCCGAGCACCAAGCTCTACCGCCAGCGCATCCCGTCCGACGGCTACGGCTACCTGACGACGCGGGACGGCACCAGGCTCGCGATCGACGTGCACCCACCCGGACGCGCCGGTCACGGGCCTTTCCCGACCGTGGTCGAGTACTCCGGGTACGGCTACGCCGACCCCTCGGGGGGCGAGAGCTCGATCGCCCAGATCGCCAACCTCCTCGGCTATGCCGTCGTCGACGTCAACATGCGCGGCACCGGCTGCAGCGGCGGCGCCTTCGACTACTTCGAGCCGCTGCAGGGCCTCGACGGCTACGACGTCGTCGAGACGGTCGCCCGCCAGCCGTGGGTCGCCCACCACCGGCCGGGGATGTTCGGCATCTCCTACGGCGGGATCAGCCAGCTGTTCGTCGCCCGCACCGACCCGCCGAGCCTCGCCGCCATCACGCCGCTGTCGGTCATCGACAACACGGCCACGACGCTCTACCCCGGCGGGATCCTCAACACCGGGTTCGCCCTGTCCTGGGCCAAGGACCGCGTCCACGACGCCAGGCCCGCGTCCGCCACCGGCGGCCAACCGTGGGCGCTGAAGCGCATCCAGGGCGGGGACCGCACGTGCAAGGCCAACCAGGCGCTGCACGACCAGGCCGTCGACGTGCTGGGCAAGATCCGCCGCAACCGCTTCTACGTCCCCAAGGTCGCGGACCCGGTGGCCCCGATCACCTTCGTCCACCAGATCAAGGCACCCGTCTTCCTCGCCTGCCAGTTCACCGACGAGCAGACCGGCGGCCACTGCCCCGGCCTGGCGTCCCACTTCACCGGCACCCGCCGGAAGTGGTTCACGTTCACCAACGGGGCCCACGTCGACGCGCTCGACCCGGCGACGTTCAACCGCCTGTTCGACTTCCTCGAGCTCTACGTGGCCCGGCGCGCGCCGCGCCTGTCGCCCGACCTGAGATCGCTCGCGCCCACGATCTTCCGGACCGCGATGGGCGTCCCCGACGTTCAGCTGCCGCCGGATCCCATCCAGGAGGAGCCGACGTACGCCGACGCCCTGCGCGCGTTCGAGGCCCAGCCGCCCGTCCGCATCCTCTTCGACAACGGTGCCGGCGGCTCGACGCCGGGGGCGCCGCTGCCCGCCTTCGAGCAGTCCTTCGCACGCTTCCCGATCCCCGGCACGCGGCCGCGCTCGTGGTACCTGGGCGCGAACGGCGCGCTGACCGGCCGCGCGCCCGGCGACGGGGGCAGCGACCGCTTCACGTGGGACGAGCGTGCGCGCCCGCCGACCGACTTCAGCGGCGACACCAGCTCGGGGCCGGACGGCCTGTCGACGGCCACGCCGCCCTACCACTGGACCGAGCACCCGCCCGGCACCGCGCTTGCCTACCTCAGCGACCCGCTGAGCGGCGACACGGCGATCATCGGCGCCGGCGCTCTGCAGGCGTGGATCCGCTCGAGTGCACCCGAGGTCGACCTCCAGGTGACGATCTCCGAGGTCCGGCCCGACGGCATGGAGACCTACGTCCAGAGCGGCTGGCTGCGCAGCGGGGCGCGCACGCTCGACCCGCGGCGCAGCACCCTGCTCGACCCGATTCCCACCTTCCGCCGCGCCGACGACAAGCCGCTGCCCCGGGGCCGGTACGCGAAGCTCACCGTGCCGCTCTACTACCAGGGGCACGTCTACCGGTCCGGCTCGCGCGTGCGGGTGTCGATCTCGGCCCCCGGCGGCGACCAGCCGGTGTGGGCGTTCGGCTCGACCGACCCCAGAGGCACCGCCCCGGTCGACGTCGCCCGCTCGCCGAGCATGCCCTCGCGCGTGATCCTTCCCGAGGTGCCCGGCGTGGCGGTGCCCACCGGCCTGCCCCCCTGCCCCGGCCTGCGCGGCGAGCCGTGCCGGCCGTTCGGTTGACGCTTCCGGCCGGCCCGCGCACCCCCGCCGCCTGGCAAACGGTCGCCTGGATGGCTCGCCCGGCGGCGTTCCTGCGCGGGGTGCACGCGCGCTTCGGGGAGCCGGCCACCATCCGCACGTACTGGGTCGACGAGCCGATGGTCCTGTTCTCGAGTCCCAACGCCGTGCGCGACGTCTTTCGCCTCGACCCGGAGATCGCCCCCGCCGGCCAGAGCTGGGAGTTCCTGCGCCCGTTCGCGGGCGACCATTCGATCCTCGTGCTCGACGGGCCCGAGCACCTGCGCGAGCGACGGCTGCTCCAGGGACCGTTCCACGCCGAGCGCATGCGCGCTCTCCAGCCGGCGGTGTCCGAGCTGGCCCGCCGCGAGCTCGAGACGTGGAGCGGGCGCGTCGTGACCCTCGAGCGGATGAAGCGCTTGACCCTCGAGACCATCCTCCGCGTCGTTTTCGGCGCGCGCGGTGAGGCCGAGGTCGCGCCGCTGCGCGAGGCCGTGCACACGACGCTGGACAGCGTCCGCTCGCTGCCGCGCGCGCTCGCGATGGCGCTCGTGCAGCGCGACCTCGGGCCGCGCAGCCCGTGGGGGCGCTTCCGGATAGCCGTCGAGCACTTCGACGCATTGCTGCTCGACGTGGTTGGCCGCCGCCGCGCCGAACCGCCGGGTGACGACTCGATGCTGGCCCTGCTGCTCGAGCAGGGCGTCGACGACCGCCACCTGCGCGACGAGCTCGTCGCGTTGCTGGTCGCCGGCCACGACACCTCGGCCGCGTCGCTGGCGTGGGCGTTCGAGCGCCTGGCGCGCCACCCGCAGGTGCAGGCCCGCCTGCGCGACGGCGACCCCGCCTACCTCGATGCCGTCGTCAAGGAGGTCCTGCGCGTGCGCCCGGCGCTGACGATCGCGCCACGGCGGCTTTTGGGCCCCGCGCGCATCGCCGGCCATGAGCTGCCCGCCGGCGTCCACGTCGCCGCCTGCATCTGGCTGGCCATGCGCCGCGAGGACCTGTGGCCGTCGGCCGGCGCCTTCCGCCCCGACCGCTGGCTCGAGGGCGGCCGCCCGCCGACGCCCACGTCGTGGATCCCGTTCGGAGGCGGCGTGCGCCGCTGCGCCGGCGCCCCGTTCGCGGAGATGGAGATGCGGGAGGTGCTTCGCGCGTCGGCCGGCTTGCGCCTGCGGCCGGCGCGCCCCGAGCCCGAGCGGGCACGCCGCAGCGCGCTCGTGGTCACCCCGCACCGGGGCGGCGAGGTGATCGTAGAGCGGTAGCGCGCCCCCGCCGCGGGTCGAGCCCAGTGTCGAATTTGTCAGCCTGAGGCTGACTCAGTCGACACTGGGTGCGCGCACCTGGCCGCGCCCCGTCGACTCAATGGTCCGCCACGTACGCCGAGCCCTCGGGCTCCAGCGGCAGACCCCGGTCGGCCCACGCCTCTAGGCCGCCCTCGAGGTTGTAGGCGTCGTAGCCGGCGGCGCCGAAGGCCTGGGCGGCCATGCTCGAGCGCGAGCCCACGCGGCACGAGAACACCACCGGCCGCTCGCGATCGATGGTGTCGGCCTGCGAGGGCAGGCGCTCCATCTCGATGTGGCGCGCGCCCGCGATGCGTCCCGCCTCCCACTCGTAGTCCTCGCGGACGTCGACGAGCTGGATGTCACCGGCGTCGAGCAGCTCCTTGACCCGTTCGGGCGGCAGTTCGCGCACCGGTTCAGCGTAGCTTCAGGCCATCGTTGCCGTCGCGGTCCTGCACGCCGAGCGCCGGCACCTCGGCGACGTTCCGTCGTCGCATGCCGGGAGGATACGCCCGCATGGCGGCCCCCCGCGCCGGCTCCAAGTGGATGGACACCAGCCGCGTCACCGCGTTCAGCGATGGGCTGTTCACGATCGCGGCCACGCTCCTGGTGGTCTCGATCGACCTGCCCGACATCCCGGACGCGGATGTGTCCAGCCGGCTGCCGCAGGTCCTCGACGACGTCCTGCCGCAGCTCCTGAGCTACTTCATCTCGTTCGCCGTGATTGTCCTGTTCTGGTTCCGCCACCACGCCTTGTTCGGCCGCGTCCACACGCACGACGTTCGGTTCGTCGCACTCAACATGGTCTTCCTGGCCTTCATCGCCGTGCTGCCCTTCCCGACCGAGCTGGTCGGCAAGTACGGCGAGCAGTCGATCTCGGTGGTGGTCTACGCGACCAACGTGCTCGTGCTGTCGGGCCTGCTGACCGCCCTGTTCGTCTACAGCGAGCGCGTCGGGCTCGTCCATCCGGACGTCGAGAGCGGCGGCATACACCGCCTGCGCGCGCTGTCGGTGTTCGTCCTCTTCGGCGCCTCGATCCCGATAGCACTGCTCTTCGGCGCCCGGGCGGGCCAGCTCACGTGGCTGACGATGCTCGTCCTGCCGCGGCTGGTCGGCCGCCTCAGCGGCGGACGCGGCGGCTAGAGCGCGCCGGAGCGCCTGCGGTTGTTATGCCGACGCCGGCGGGAACAGCGTGCCGCGCTCGCGCTCGGCCTGCTCGGGATGCGGGGCGTCATACAGCGGACGCCCGCCATCCTGGCGCGCCCGCGCGCGGTGGCCCTGACGCGTTGCGCTGCGCAGCGCGAAGAAGCCGAACACCGCCGCGATCAGCCCAACGATGATGACGAGGATGAGGATGAGCCCGATTCCACCCATGTCGCGAGCGGTACCCCGCGGCGCAGCGGGCAAACGCGACGGCCGTCACAGTGATGACCCGATCGCCCACATGCGCTTGGTCACGATGCATAACACCCGCACCCGCGCTATATTCCCCCGCGCCGTACGCCCATAGCCGAGTCCTCAGCCGCCTGGCGGCCGGGGAGCGGGGGAACCAAAGGGGCGGGCCGAGCCACAGGCGAGGACCGTCCCGGGGGCGAATCGGCCGGCACCGACTGCTGCGCAGCCGGTGGGCGGCCGTAGCGCGACTCTTTCCGCGCGAGCCCGACAGCTAACCCCGTAGGCGCCCGAAAGAGGACTAGGGGGTTCTCGCTGTGAATGCTCGCCGCGCGTGGAACGCGCGCTACCTCAAGATCATGATGATCGCGGCGATCGCCGTGGTCGTACCCGGCACCGCCGCATCCGAAGCGGTTGGCGCGAAGGCGGCGAAGTTCGGCCAGCGCACGATGCGGCCGGGCATGAAGGGCCAGGACGTCGAGACGCTGCAGGAGAACCTCGCCCGGCTGGGCTTCAACATCCCGGCCGACGGCGAATATGGGCCGCAGACGGTGTCGGCGGTCAAGAAGTTCCAGAAGACCGAGGAGCTGCTCGTCAACGGGGTGTTCAGCCGCCACGACGCGCTCGTGCTGCGCAAGGTCGTGGTCGCCAACGCCGCTGAGCTCACCGGTGGTGCAGAGGCCAACCCCGCGCTACCCCCGGCCGCGCGCGAGGACCCCAACGTTCCCGCCACCGCGCCCGGCGAGAAGGCGCAGGTGACCGCGGACGGCCAGGCCGTCGCGCCGGCGTCGGCGCCGCAGGCGGTCAAGGACATCATCGCCGCGGGCAACAACATCGCCAAGCTGCCCTACCGCTACGGCGGCGGCCACAACGAGTCCTTCCAGGACAGCGCCTACGACTGCTCGGGTTCGGTGTCGTACGCCCTGCACGGGGCGAACCTGATCGACTCGCCGCTGCCCTCGGGCGACCTCGAGTCGTGGGGTCAGGGTGGCCAGGGCCAGTGGGTGACGGTCTACGCCAACTCCGGCCACGCGTTCATGACCGTCGCCGGACTGCGGTTCGACACCAGCGGCCGGACCAACAGCGGCTCGCGCTGGCAGAAGGACATGCGCGACACGAGCGCCTACGTGGCGCGCCACCCTTCAAACCTGTAGAGCGGTCGAGCCGGCGGCCGCCGACCGGCGGCCGTCGGGCGACCGCGTTTGGTGTCCGTCACACTTCATGGGGTGCGCCGCGTTGCGTGCCTCGCGCTGCTGGCCGGAGGGGTCGTCCTCTCCGGCTGCGGCGGCGGCAACGGCCAGGACGCGCCCCAGCGCGCCGCCCAGCCGCGCTCGAGCTCGACGGCCACGGAGCCCCCGTCCTCGACCGCGCCCGTCCATCCGCGCTCGCAGGGCAAGCTGCCGCCGCCCAAGCCGGCGCGCGAGGCCGATCCGGACGCCACGCGGGTGATCCAGGCGTGGTCGACCGCGCTGCGCCGCGGGCGGGTCGACGCCGCCGCGTCCTACTTCGCGCTGCCGTCCCTGGTCCAGAACGGCACCCCGCCGCTGCGCGTGCGCACCCGCGCCGATGCCCGCGCATTCAACGCGTCGCTGCCGTGCGGCGCGGTCCTGCGGCGGGCCGTGGCGATCGGCCGGTTCACCGTCGTCGTGTTCCGGCTCACGCAGCGGCCGGGTGGCGACTGCGGCACCGGCGTGGGGCACGCCGCGGGGACGGCGTTCGTCATCCGCCGGGGCAAGATCGCCGAATGGCGGCGGGTGGACGAGCGCGACGTGCCGCCCGTGGGCGTCGTCCCCTCGACGGGCAAGAACCCGCCCGAGACGCCGCTGCTGCCGCCCGGGAAGCGCCCTCACCAGCAGGTGCCCACGGCCACCGGCCCTGTCATCTAGGCCTAGTAGTAGACGTCGCGGCGGTCGCGCGTGACGACGTCGTCGCGGACGCCGCTGCGGCGCGAGCCGAAGAACATCCACACGACCGACAGGATCGCGCCAATCACGCCCACGATCATGAGGATCAGCCCCACGACTTGGAGGTCGATGCCGCTGACCGAGGTCGTGACTGCAAAGCGCAAGATCGCCCCGACGGCGATGAGGAAGAGTGACGTTCCAAGCGTCATCCACGACCGCGTACCCCATAGCCTGGTAATCATTCGCGTCACGTGACCACACCCGACACGCTCGACGGCCTCTACGCGCTCCCGCAGGAGCACCTCGACTTCCGCGACACGATCCGGCAAATCGCGACCGAGCGCGTCGCTCCACGGGCGGCCGAGATCGACGAAAAGGCCGAATACCCCCAAGATCTGCGCGAGCTGTTCGCCGAGCACGACCTCTTCGGCCTGCCGTTCGACGCCGAGCACGGCGGCACCGGCACCGGCACGCTCATGCTCAACATGGCGATCGAGGAGATCGCCAAGGCGTGCGCGTCCAGCGCGCTCATGCTCATGATCCAGGAGCTCGGCACGCTCCCGATCAAGCTCTTCGGCACCGACGAGCAGAAGCAGCGCTTCCTGCCGAAGTGCGCGAGCGGCGAATGGACGCCGGCGTTCGCGCTCTCCGAGCCCGACGCCGGCTCGGACCCCGGCGGCATGCGCACGCGGGCGGTCCACGATGGCGACCAGTGGGTGATCGAGGGCACCAAGAACTGGATCACGAACCTCGGGATCGCCGACTTCTACGTCGTCTTCGCCGTCACCGACCCGGAGGCGGGTCGCTCACACGGCATCTCCGCCTTCGTCGTCGAGGCCGACCGGCCGGGGTTCTCGATCGGCAAGCTCGAGCACAAGATGGGCATTCGCGGCTCGCCGACAGGCCAGCCGATCTTCGATCAGGTCCGCGTGCCGGCCGAGAACCTGATCGCCGATGTCGACGAGGGCTTCAAGGTCGCCATGGGCACGCTCGACCACTCGCGCCTGGGCGTCGCCGCCCAGGGGCTCGGGCTCGCCCAGGGGGCCACCGACTACGCGGCCTCCTACGCCAAGGAGCGCCGGCAGTTCGGCAAGCCGATCGCCTCGTTCCAGGGCATCCAGTTCAAGCTCGCCGACATGGAGACGCGGTGCGCCGCTGCCCGCGAGCTGCTCTACAAGGCGTGCGCCAAGGTCGACCGCCGCGAGCCCGACATGGGCAAGTACTCGGCCATGGCCAAGCTGTTCTGCTCGGACACCGCGATGGCGGTGACGACGGAGGCGGTGCAGGTGCTCGGCGGCTATGGCTACGTCAAGGAGTACCCGGTCGAGCGCATGATGCGCGACGCCAAGATCACCCAGATCTACGAGGGCACGAACGAGATCCAGCGCGTCGTGATCGCCCGCGGGCTCTAGCGCCGGCCCCACAACGGCGCGGGATTGGCACCTCCCTAGACTCGGTGCCATGCGCACCCCGACGCCCGGCAGGGTCGCCGCGGCGGCCGCCTTCGCCCTCAGCCTGGGGCTCACGGTCATCGTCCTGCTGCAGGGCTTCGACCCCGACTACCCGATGCGGCTGGTCGAGGGCGTTGCGGTCGTCGTGACAGGGGCGGTGCTCCTGTTCGGACCGCTGCTGTGGATCGGCCTGCGCATGGCCGACTGGCGCAACCCCGCCGACGAGAACGAGTTCGAGCGCGTGGTCGTCCGCTCGGAGGAGCTCGCGGCGGCGGGCGTCGAGGCGGAAGCGGGCGAGGAGCACTGGCTCGACCCCTACGACGACGAGGACTTCCGCGAGCTGGTGCGCGACGCCCTCGACGAGCTCCCGCCCGAGCTGCGCGGCCCGATCGAGCGCTCGAACGTCGCGGTCGTCATCTCCGACGACGGGGCGCGCCGCGGCGCCTATGGCCTCTACCACGGCGACGGCCTCGCGCGCGACAACCACCCCGACCGGATCGTGATCTACCGCGACACCCTGCTGCGCGACTTCGGCCACGACGCCGACGCCCTGCGCCAGCAGGTGGTCCGCACCGTGCGGCACGAGCTCGCCCACCACCTCGGCTGGGACGAGCTCGGCGTGCGCGGCCTCGGGCTGTAGCTCCCCAGTCACATTTCATGGTACGCTGAAGTGTGTCGTGACCGGGCACGCCGATCCTCGGATAGACCTCCTCTCCGAGCTCGCGGATCCCGTGCGCCTCCGCGTCGTGGACCGCCTCGGCGCCGCCGGCCCGGCCACCGTCAGCGAGCTCGCGGGCGAGCTCCGCGTGTCGATGTCGCAACTCTCCAACCACCTGCGTCGGCTACGCGAGGCGGGGCTCGTCCGCGTCGAGCGCAACGGCCGGCAGGGGGTGTACGAGATCGCCGATCCGGGGCTGGAGTTGCTGATCCCGATGCTCGACTCGATCACCGGGCGCGTGGCCAAGGCGCCCGAGCGCGCCGGCGGTCGGTCGCGCACGTGTTACCGGCATCTTGCCGGGCCGCTCGGGGTCGAGGTCTACCGTGCGCTGCGCGAGCGGGGGGCCCTCACCCCCCGGGCCGACGGCATCGTCGACCTGGGCCGCGAGGCCGCCCCCACGTTCGGCGCGCTCGGCGTGGCGACCGATCGAGCACCCGGGGACCGACGCCGGTTTGCGTTTGAGTGTCTCGATTCCACCGAGCGGGCGCCCCACCTGGCGGGCGCGATGGGCGACCGGGTCGCCGAGGCGCTCGTCGGCAAGGGATGGGTCGAGCCGGTGGCCGGCGCCCGTACCGTGCTGGTCACGTCGGCCGGCGCGCGGGGCCTACGCCGCACGCTGGGGGCGAAGGTGAGGGCCGACGAGTGATGCATCCGTACCTGCGGGGCGCCCTCGCCGACGCGCACGCGCGCGATCTCCGCGGCCTGGCCGGACCGTGGCCGTGGCGGCTCCTTCGCCGCCGGCGACGCGCCACGGGGCCCCTCGCCGGGCCGCCGCTGGCCGAGGTCCGCATCCGCTGGGCGTTCGCCGACGACAGCCCGGCGCTGGTGCGGCTCGCCGCCGGCACCGGCGACCGTCCGCCCCGCGCGCCGGTGCTGCTCGCGGAGGTCGACGGGCGGGTGGGCGCCGCGCTCTCGCTGTGCGACGGCCGCGCGATCGCGTCGTCCGCGGGGCCCGGTGCCGAGGCGCTCGACCTCCTCGCGGTGCGCGCATCGCAGCTCGGACCGGCCTCGCGCGCAGCGGCGCCGCACTGGCGCGTGCCGGCTTAGGCGCGAGGACGCGCCAATACCATGCGTGCCCCCCCGGAGTGACCAAGGAGAAGCCTGAATGCCCGAAGCCGTGATCGTCGATGCCGTCCGCACGCCCATCGGGCGCGCGCTGAAGGGCTCGCTGAAGAGCGTGCGCGCCGACGAGCTCGCCGCCATCCCGCTCAGGGCCCTGCAGGAGCGCAACCCCGAGGTCGACTTCGCCCAGACCGACGACATCTACATGGGCGCCGCCTCGTCGATCGGCGAGCAGGCCTACAACGTCGGGCGCAACGCCGCCCTCCTGGCGGGCATCGACCACCACGTGCCAGCGGCCACCGTCAACCGCTTCTGCGCCTCCTCCTTGCAGACGATGCGCATGGCCTTTCACGCGGTCAAGGCCGGCGAGGGCGACCAGTACGTCGCCGCCGGGGTCGAGGCGGTTTCGCGCGCGGGCCTGGGGGCGGGGATGCCGGAGGACACCAAGCACCCCAAGCTCGACGGCTCGGAGGGCTCGCTCTACGACGTCTACATCCCGATGGGCGTGACGGCCGAGAACGTGGCCGAGCGGTGCAAGGTCTCGCGCGAGGCCCAGGACGAGTGGGCGGTCATCTCGCAGAACCGCGCCGTCGACGCCCAGCAGAGCGGGCACTTCGACAAGGAGATCGTCCCCGTCCCCGTCGCCGCCCACAAGGACGTCGACAACGAGGGCAACGAGCTCGACGTGCCCGAAACCGTCGTGACCAAGGACGACGGGCCGCGCCCGGGCACGACGATGGACGTGCTCGCGAACCTCAAGCCGGCCTTCCGCGAGAACGGCACCGTCACCGCCGGCAACTCGTGTCCGCTCAACGACGGCGCCGCCGCCGTGCTGATCATGTCGAACGAGAAGGCCAAGGCGCTCGGCCTGACGCCCAAGGCGCGGATCATCTCCGCCTCGGCCGCGGCGATCCGGCCCGAGATCATGGGCCTTGGCCCGCTCCCCGCGGTCGAGAAGGTGCTCGGCTACGCCGGCATGACGATCGATGACGTCGACGTGATCGAGCTCAACGAGGCCTTCGCCGCCCAGGTCGTGCCGTGCAAGCAGGAGTGGGGGATCGAGGACGAGAAGCTCAACCCGTTCGGTGGGGCCATCGCCCTCGGCCATCCGTTCGGCATGACCGGCGCCCGGATCATGACCACGCTGCTCAACGACCTCGAGACCCTCGACAAGACCTACGGGCTGGAGACGATGTGCGTCGCCGGCGGGATGGGCCAGGCGATGATCGTCGAGCGGATGAACTAGGGCGGCGAGTGTCGAATTTGTCAGCCTCAGGCCGACAAATTCGACACTCGATCGTTCACCCGCCGGTGACGTCGCGGCGCACGAACACGGTCAGCGCCGCCAGCAGCGACGGCACCGCGTAGGCCGCGCACACCCACGCCGCGCGGATGATCGGGTCCCAGTCGATCGGGTCGCGCAGCAGCCCCTGCCAGGAGTCGAACTGCGTCGAGAGCAGGTAGGGGCGCAGGAAGTCGAGCCCGGAGATGATCCCGAGGAGCTGCATGATCAGCGAGATCATCAGCGCGCCGACGATCGCCGCCGCCGAGTTGCGCGTGACGGTCGAAAGCAGCAGCGCGATGCTCGCCACCGCGAGCACCGGCATGAGGTAGGCGCCCAGCGCGCCGGCGGTCAGCGCGAGCCCGTGACCCACGCCGACGGTGTTCCCGCTCAGCGTCGTGAGCGGGTTGAAGCCGAAGCGCAAGCCCCCGAACACCACGGCGACCCCGGCGAACAGCAGCAACGCGAAAAACGCGTAGGTGAACGCGGCGGCGACCTTCGCGACGAAGAGCTGGTGGCGCTCCACCGACCGCGTGAGGATCGTCTTCATGGTGCCGTTGCGGTCCTCGGCGGCGACGATGTCGCCCGCCACCAGCGAGACGATCAGCGGGAACAACCAGATCGACCCGAAGAGCAGGAGCACCAGCGGGATGGCCAGGCCGGTCTCGCGGACGTAGCGGCCGAACGGGACGCGCTCGGGGCCGCCCGTCTCCACCATCAGGGCGACGATGAAGATGCATGGCACCACCACCGCGGCGCCCAGGCCGAGGTAGGTGCGCTTCTGCGCGCGCAGCTTGAGCAGCTCCCACTTGTAGACCGTCCAGGTGCCCGGACGGCGGGTCGCCGCGGCGGCGCGGGCGGGCAGCGCGGCGGCGGTCACGCGACGACCTCCTTGCGCGCGGCGGCGCCGTTGGCCCCGTTGGTGTCGCCCTCGGTCAGGCGGAAGAACAGCTCCTCGAGCGAGGCCGCCGCGGGCATCAGGGCGCGGATGCCGAGCCCCGCCTCGACCAGGGCGATCGACAGGCCGGCCGCCGCGTCCTCGTCTGCCGCCAGCGAGAGCCCGTCGCCGTCGGTCCGCACCTCGCCGACGCCGGGCTGGTGGGTGGCGATCTCCAGCGCCCGGCGGTCGTCGGTCGTCCGCAGGCGGTAGCGCTGGCCGGTCGAGTGCAGCAGCTCGTCGAGCCGCCCCTCGTAGATGACGCGCCCCGAGCGCACGATCGCCAGCCGATCGCACAGCTCCTCGACCTCGGCCATGATGTGGCTCGAGAGCAGGACGGTGATCCCCTGCCCGGCCAGCCGGCGGACGAGGTGGCGCATGTCGCGCATGCCCGCCGGGTCCAGTCCGGTCGTGGGCTCGTCGAGGATCAGCAGCGCCGGGTCGCGGATCAGCGCGCCGGCGATGCCCAGGCGCTGGCGCATGCCGTGCGAGTAGCCGCCGACCTTGTCGCCCGCGCGATCGGCGAGCTCGACGGTCTCCAGCGCGGCGTCGATGCGGTCATGCGCACCCCCACCGTCGAGCGCCGCAACCAGCTCGAGGTTGCGGCGGCCCGACAGGTAGGGGTAGTAGCGCGGCGCCTCCACGAACCCGGCCACGCCGTCCAGGGCGGCAGCCCCTTCCACCAGGGGGTCGCGCCCGAACAGCCGGGAGGCCCCGGCGTCCGGGCGGATGAGCCCGAGCAGCATCCGCAGCGTCGTGGTCTTCCCGGCCCCGTTGGGGCCGAGGAACCCGTACACGTCACCGCGGTCGACGGTCAGATCGACGTCGTCGACCGCGGTGACGTGCCCGTAGCGCTTGACCAGGCCGCGGGCTTCGATCGGGGGCGGTGCGCCGTCGCTCACCGCAGCTCTCGCGCCACCTGCTCGGCGGCCTGCGGCGGGACGGAGCCGGCGACCGTGTAGGCGACGCCGTCGCGCTCGAACGTGATCACCGTGCCGAGCGCGGTGGCCAGCTCGTCGCCGGTGGCGCCGTCGATGTTGACCTGCGGCAGGCGCAGCTGCTCGTCGCGGTCGCCGCCGCCCTGCCTCTGGCCCTCCTTGCCGGCCTTCTGCTCGATCACGGCGATGGCCCCGAGGCCCTTGCCGTAGACGACCACGGCGCCGGACTCGTCGCCGTGCTGGAGGAGGCGCACGCCCTGGCGCGGCAGGCCGGCGACCGATGCGGGGGCCGCGAGCTGGAAGTCGACCTTGGACTGGACGGCGTCGGGGCCCTCGATGTGCGAGGGCTTGCCGTGCTCGTCGTGCGCCCGCTGCTGGCGCGAGCTCATGTCGACCACGCGCGCGTTCGCCGGCGAGGTCACGCTCACGTCCGAGTCGGGCACGGAGGCGAAGGAGACGTCGTCGGCCTTGAGCTGGAGCACCGGCTCCTTCTGGTTGTCGGCATAGACGGCCGCGCGCAGCGGGATGCCGTTGCCGGCGTCGAACGCCAGCTCGGCGGCGCCGAGCAGGCCGCCGTCGTCGCGCGGCGAGATCCGCACCGTGTACGTCGGCTCACCGGCGGTCGACGTCGGATCGGCGCCCGACAGCGACCAGTGCTTGGAGATCTCGGCGATCGCCTTGTCGACCTGGTCCAGGGTGACCGGCCCGTGCTTGTCGCGGTCGGCGCCGCCCTCGTTGCGCCGCTCCTGCGGCACGTCGAAGCGGTAGGCGGTGTTCGACGACGCGTCGAAGACGGTGACCTGCTTGCCGTCGGACGCGACCTGCGCGTCGCCGGCCTGCGACTGCAGCTCGACGCGGAAGCGTCCGTCGTCGGTGACCCACAGCCGGCCCTTCGCGCCTGACAGGAGCGGCGACGTCGAGCCCTCGGGCAGCGAGCCCGCGGGAACGAGGTTGTTGTCGAAGGTGACCGACGCCGTCAGGCCGTCCACCTTCGGCGCGTTCAGGGCATCGACGACCGCGCGGTCAAGCTGCTTGGGGTCGGGCGTCGGGCTGCCGCCGGACAGCGCGCCCTGCGCGATCCCGGCGGTGAGCGCCAGGACGGCCACGGCGCCCACGATGGCCAGCAGGCGGCGGGTGGAGAGGGTGCGCAGTCGCTTCATGGGGTTCCTTCCACGTCGGAGTCTGCCCGTGTTGTATCCGCCGAGCTTGAGATGTCTCTGAGAGGCGGGAGGGCGATGGCGAAGGTCGCGCCGTGCACGTCGACGCTGCCGCCGTGGCGCTCGGCGATCGCCCGCACGATGGCGAGGCCCAGGCCCGAGCCCTCGCCGCGCGCGTCCGGGCCGCGCCAGAAGCGCTCGAACGCGTGGGCGGCCTGGTCGGGGTCGAGGCCGGGTCCCTCGTCGCTCACGCTGATCCGCGTCCCGTCCAGCGCGACCGTGATCCGGCCGTTCGCCGGCCCGTGCTTGCGCGCGTTCTCGACCAGGTTCTCGAGCGCCCGGCGCAGCGCGGCGCCGTCGCCGCGCACCCGCCCGCCATGGCCGACGAGCGCGACGCGCGTATCGCCGTCGACGACTTGGCGGGCGAGGGCGTCGAGGTCGACCGGCTCGCCCGGACCGGCCTCGGCGGCGTCCTCGCGCGCGAGCGCGAGAAGGTCGTCGAGCAGGGCCGAGAGCCGGATGGCGTCGTCCTCGAGTTCGCGCACGACCTCGGGATCGGCGCCGTGGCGCGCCACATACTCGGCGTTTCCACGCAGGGCGGTCAGCGGCGTGCGCAGCTCGTGCGACGCGTCGGCGACGAACCGCCGCTCGTTCTCGCGCGCCCGCTCGAGCGTGTCGAGCATGGCGTTGAGCGTGTCGGCCAGGCGGCGCACCTCGTCACCCGACGCCGGCGCGGGAAGCCGGCGTTCGGGGTCGCCGGTGCGCGCGATCGTCTCGGCTCCGGCGGTCAGGCGCCCGAGCGGGCGCAGGGCGCGGCGGGTAAGCAGCACCGACAGCAGCGCGGCAAGCGCGGCCGCGACCACGGCGCTGGCGACGACGAGCGTTCGGGTCGTGCGCAGCGTGTCCTCGATGTCGCTCGTGCCGCCGGCGACCGCCACCGCGCCCGCGGCGGCGGGCCCGCCGCCCAGCGTCCCGAGCGGGGCCGCATACACGCGCACCCGCTCGTCCCCCAGCCGTTCGTCGCCGTAGCCCGAGCGGCGCGCATGCAGTGCGGCGCTCAGCGGCGGGCCCGGCGGCAGCACGCGGCCACCCAGAGCGCCCGAGCGCGCCACGATGCGCCCGCGCCCGTCGACCACCTGCACCAGCGCCGGGCCGCTGCCGACGCGGCCCTCGAGCGTCCCCGGGGTGGTGAGGAGCCGCGGCGTCGACGCCGCGAGCCGGGCGACCTCCACCGCCCGCGAGCGCAGGCTGCGGTCCAGCGACCGGTGCAACTGGTTGTCGAGCAGGGTCAGCGTCGCGCCGCCGAGCAGCACGACGGCGACGAGGATCGCCGCCGCCGAGGCCAGCGCGACGCGCCAGCGCAGCGAGAGCTTGGACATCACTGCACGACGAAGCCGATCCCCCGCACCGTCGCGATCAGCGGGGGATCGCCGAGCTTGCGGCGCAGGTAGGCGATGTAGCGGTCGACCGAGTTCGGGCTCGCCTCGCCCTCGCCTCCCCACACCTCCTCCAGCGCGCGCTCACGGCTGACCACCGTGCGCGGGTTGCGCAGGAGCAGGGCGAGGAGCTCTGCCTCACGGCGTGTCAGGCCGAGGTCGCGCCCGGCGCGGGTCGCCCGGGCGCTACCGGGGTCGAGGACGACGTCCGCGAAGGCCAGCGTCTCGGGCACGTCATGGCCGCGGCGCAGGAGCGCGCGCACCCGGGCGGCGAGCTCCTCGACCGCGAAGGGCTTGACCAGGTAGTCGTCCGCGCCCGCGTCCAGGCCGGCCACCCGGTCGGGCACTCCATCCCGCGCGGTGAGCATGAGAATCGGCACACCAAGACCCTTGGCTCGCAGCCGCCGCGCGACGCTCAGGCCGTCGACGCCCGGCATGGCCACGTCGAGCACCACGAGGTCGGGGACCGCCCGCTCGACCGCCGCCAGCGCCGTCCCGCCGTCGGCGGCGCTGCG
Source organism: Solirubrobacteraceae bacterium (assembly GCA_045805605.1). Classification (GTDB taxonomy): domain Bacteria; phylum Actinomycetota; class Thermoleophilia; order Solirubrobacterales; family Solirubrobacteraceae; genus DATBDE01. The sequence continues at coordinate 20,597 of JBJMKX010000074.1, read as the reverse complement.
CACGTCGTAGCCCTCGGCGGCGAGCGTCCGCTCGAGCATCCGCCGGATCGGCGGGTCGTCGTCCACCACGAGCACGGCAGCGGCCGCCATGCGCCGAGTCTAGGTCGGCTACCGAGGAGCCATCCGCAGCGCGCCGTCGAGCCGGATGACCTCGCCGTTGAGCATCTCGTTCTCGACGATGTGGCACGCAAGCTGCGCGAACTCGGCCGGCTGGCCGAGCCGGTGCGGGAACGGCACGGTCTCGCCCAGGCGGTCGCGCGCCTCCTCCGGCAGTGCCGCGAGCAGCTGGGTGTCGAACAGCCCCGGCGCGATGGTAACCACGCGCACCCCCTTGTCGGCGAGATCGCGCGCGGCCGGCAGCGTCATGCCGACTACGCCGCCCTTCGAGGCCGAGTAGGCGACCTGGCCGATCTGCCCGTCGTAGGCGGCAGCGGAGGCGGTGTTGACGCACACGCCGCGCTCGCCCGAGTCCCCGAGCGGCTCGAGCCCGATCATCGCCGTCGCCGCGAAGCGCAGCACGTTGAACGTGCCGATGAGGTTGATGCGGATGATGGTCTCGAACGGGAGCAGGTCATGGGGACCGCGGCTGCCCGTGATCTTCTGCGCCCAACCCGTGCCGGCGCAGCAGATGCAGATGCGCAGGCCCCCGTCGGCCTGCGCCGCCTGGTCGACCGCGGCCCTGACCTCGTCCTCGCTGGTCACGTCGGCGTGCGCGAAGCTCGCCCGCTCGCCCAGGTCGTCGACGAGCGCCTTGCCGCGGTCGTCGTTGACGTCGGCGATGGTCACCGTCGCGCCGCCGGCGTGCAGCCGTCGCGCGGTCGCCTCGCCCAGGCCCGACGCTCCGCCCGCAACGAGCGCCCCGCTTCCATCGATGTTCATGGCCGCGGAACCCTATATCTCAGGAACAGCGCGCCGTCGGCCTCGAGGATCCAGACGAGCTCGAGCCGCCCCGGTGGCGCGAGCGGCGGCCCCCCGACGATCGTCGGCTCGTCGCCGCCGCCGGCGAGCTTGGGCTCGACGGCCAGGAACAGCTCGTCGAGGCAGTCCGCCGCAAGCAGCTCACGGTTGAGTGTCGGGCCGCCCTCGCACAGCACCGAGCGCACGTCGTGGTCGGCGTGCAGCGAGCGCAGAACGCGCTCGACGGTCAGCTCCGCGTCGGCCATGCGGTGGACGCTCACCTTCGCCGCGCACGGTGGCGGGTTGCGCGAGGCGCTCGTGTACAGAGCCACGCGCGAGGCAGGGTCGGTCCACAGCGAGGTGTCCCACGGCAGTTCCATCGTGCGGGTGAGCACGCAGCCGAGCGGCTCGGGGTCGAGGTCCTCCGCCCGTCGGGCGGCGCGCAGCTCCTCGGAGCGCACCAGGTGGCCATAGCGCTCGGCGCGCAGCGTGCCGGCGCCCACGAGCACGCAGTCGACCTGGGTGCGCAGCCGCAGGAACAGCGCGCGGTCGATGGGGTCGCCGATCGGCCCCGCCCGTCCCTCGATGGCCGCTCGCCCGTCGGCCGTCGCCACCATGTTGTCGACGACGTAGGGACGCCCGCCGACGGCGCGCTCGGCCAGCCCCAGGCCGGCCACGGCCTCCTCGACCGCGACCACGCCCGGCTCGGGGAACAGCCGCCGCAGGGCCATGGGCGCGGGAGGCTAACGCGGGCGATCGCCCGAGCCCTGCGACGCAGCGCCTACGCCGTCGCGAGCGGGTCGCGTAGCCGCCCGCGCGCGACCGTCTCGCCGGGCGCGTCGACGCTGCCCGCGCGCACCTCGACGGGGGCGCCGTCGGCCAGCGGCGCGCCCTGGTCGCGCACGACGAGCACCGCCGCGCCGTCGCTGTCGAGTTGCACGTTGACGGCCCGATGGCCGTCGAGGTCCTGGTAGGGGCCGGTAAGCCGGACCCGCCGGCGCTCGCCGTCGTCCTCGACCGTGAGCTCGCCAAATTCCGTCAGGTACCGCTCGTGATGGCCGGCCCAGTCGAAGTCACCCGGGCGGCGCGGCGCGGCATCGAGCAGCGCGTCGAAGGCCTCGAAGCACGCCTCCCAGCCGGCGGCGTCGCGCGCGGGCTTGCCGGGCTGGTGCGTGAAGCTGTGGGTGAAGACGAGCAACGTGCCCTCGTCGGCGGGGGCGAGCTCGAAGCGCAGCTCGTCCTCTCCCCAGCGGAAGGCAAACGCGCGCGGGGGGTCCCACGCGACGACCTCGCCCGGCCACACGTCCTGCCCGGCGGCGCCGCCGAAGTCGAACTGCATGGGGGCGCCGACGCGCGGCTCGTAGATCACCGCGGCCGGGAACCACTCCCTGAGCTCGTCGGGATCCGTGATCGCCTGCCAGACGCGCTCCTGCCGGTGCCGAATCTGGCGCTCGAAGCGCAGCGTGGCCTGGCCGCGGTGGGTGCGCAGCGTGGCGGTCATGCCGTCCTCCTCGGGGTTTCGGGGTGGTCGTCCAGGTGCCGCTCGAGGGCGTCGAGGCGCCCCTCCCACAGCCGCCGGTACGGCGAGAGCCACTCGTCGAGCTCGGCGAGTCGGTGCGGGCGCAGCGCGTAGACGCGCCGCTGCGCGTCGGGGTGGACGTGGACGAGCCCAGCCTCGCGCAGCACCCGTAGGTGCTTCGAGGTCGTCGGCTGGGAGGCGTCGAGCTCGCCGACGAGGTCGCCGACCGACCGCGGGCCCTCGAGCAGCAGGTCGAGTATGCGTCGTCGGGTCGGTTCGGCCAGCACCGTGAGCAGGTCGGGGGAAGCGGTCACCACGGGTCGGAGTATGCCCCATGACGCATATGCGAAGCTAGGAATATAGCCGATACGTTGGGCATTGGGCGTTAGGCACGCTCGCTCCCGGGGAAACCGGGGCGCGCCTTGTCCCAAGCCGACCGCATCGCCGATCCGTGGGGCGCGCGCACCCCGTACGGCGCGGGCGACGAGTGGCCGGCGCGCGAGGACATCCACCTCGAGCCGGGTCTCGCGTCCGAGGACGTCGAGCGCTGGGTCCCGGCCGCCTCGCTGCTCCACTCCAACGGCGACGCGATGGACATCGCCGTCGCGGGCGGGCGCATCGTCGGCGTGCGCGGCCGCGTCGACGACCGCGTCAACCGGGGTCGGCTCGGTCCCAAGGACCTCTACGGGTGGCAGGCCAACGCGTCGCCCGACCGCCTCACCCGCCCGCTGGTGCGCGACGGCGGCGAGCTTCGGCCGGCCGACTGGGACACCGCCATGGAGCGGATCGTGCAGCGGGCCAAGGAGCTGCTCCAGGAACGCGGCCCGAGCGCGTTCGCGCACTACACGAGCGGCCAACTCTTCCTCGAGGACTACTACACGCTGGCGACCATCTGGCGGGCGGGGATCGGCACCAACCACATCGACGGCAACACCCGCCTGTGCACCGCCACCGCATCCGAGGCGCTGAAGGAGACCTTCGCCTGCGACGGACAGCCCGCCACGCTGGCGGACATCGACCACGCCGATTGCATCGCCCTCTTCGGCCACAACATGGCAGCGACGCAGGCGGTGAGCTGGATGCGGGTGCTCGACCGTCGCGCCGGCCCCGATCCACCGGCGCTCGTCTGCGTCGACCCGCGCACGACGCCGGCGGCGCGCGAGGCCGACGTACACCTCGCGATCCGCCCGGGCACCAACGTGCCGCTGCTCAACGCGCTCCTGCACGAGCTGATCGAAAACGGATGGACCGACGAGGACTTCATCGGGCGCCACACGGTCGGCTACGACGAGCTGCGCGCCGCCGTGGCGGAGTGGACGGCCGACGCGGCGGCGGTGCACTGCGGGGTGCTCGCCGACGACATTCGCGCGGCCGCGCGCCTGATCGGGCGCGCCGAGCGCCTGCTCTGCACCGTGCTGCAGGGCGTCTACCAGTCGCCGCAGGCCACGGCCGCGGCGGTGCAGGTCAACAACCTCGCGCTGATCCGCGGGATGCTCGGCCGTCCCGGCGCCGGCGTCCTGCAGATGAACGGCCAGCCCACGGCGCAGAACACGCGTGAGTGCGGTGCCAACGGAGACCTGCCCGGCTTTCGGAACTGGGACAACGACGAGCACGTGCAGGACCTCGCGAGCGTGTGGAACGTCGACCCGCTGCAGATCCCGCACTTCGCCCCGCCCACCCACGCGATGGAGATCTTCCGCTACTGCGAGGAGGGGACGATCGGCCAGCTGTGGATCAGCGCCACCAACCCCGCAGTCAGCCTGCCCGAGCTCGAGCGGGTGCGCTCCATCCTCGCCGACGAGCGGATCTTCATCGTCGTGCAGGACCTGTTCCTGACCGAGACCGCTGCGCTGGCCGACGTCGTCCTGCCCGCGGCCACCTGGGGCGAGAAGACCGGCACCTTCACCAACGCCGACCGGACCGTGCACCTGTGTGAGCGGGCGGTCGACCCCCCGGGCGAGGCCCGCAGCGACCTCGAGATCTTCCTCGACTTCGCCCGGCGCATGGACTTCCGGGACCGCGACGGCGCGCCCCTGATCGAGTGGACCGACCCGGAATCCGCGTTCGAGGCGTGGAAGGCGTGCTCGGCGGGCCGGCCGTGCGACTACGCGGGCATCACCTACGACCTGCTGCGCGAGCGCGGCGGCATCCAGTGGGGCGGCGAGCGGCTCTACGGAGACGGTCGCTTCTGGGCCGCGCCCGACGAGTGCGAGTCCTACGGGAAGGACCTCGTCACCGGCGCCAGTGTCGAGCCGGTCGAGTACCGGTCTCTGAACCCGCACGGGCGCGCGATCCTCAAGGCGGCCGACCACGTCCCGCCCGACGAACAGCCCGACGAACGGCACCCGGTCGTCCTCACGACGGGGCGCTCGCTCTACCACTTCCACACGCGCACGAAGACCGCCCGGGCGCCCGAGCTGCAGGCGGCCGCGCCCGATGTGTGGGTGGAGCTCTCGGCAGTCGACGCGCGCGAGCTCGGCGTGGAGGACGGCGATCCGGTCGCGATCATGTCGCCGCGCGGAACCGTGCGGGCGCCGGCGCGCATCGCCGACATTCGCCCCGGCGTCGCCTTCCTGCCCTTCCACTACGGCTACTGGGACGCCGGCGGCGACGGCCACCACCGCGCCGCCAACGAGCTGACCCTCACCGCCTGGGACCCGAACTCCAAGCAGCCGCTCCTGAAGGTGGCGGCCGTCCGCCTGGAGCGCGCGCCGTGAAGCTGGACCTCGCCCTCCGCGCCGTCCACCACTCCGAGCGCCGGCTGGCCGAGCAGCTCCTCGCCCTGGGGGAGCGCCACAAGGCCGACCACGACGTCTTCCACCTGTCCAAGACGCTCGCCGGGTGGGCGCGCGGGCACATGCGCGCGCTGGCCGAGGCGGGCAAGCGGTTCGACCTCGACCTCGACGCCGACGAGCCCGGATCCGACGGCTCCGGCGGGCCGCTGAGCGCCCTGCGCGAGAAGACCGCCGAGCTGGTGGGTCGGCGGCCCGAGCCCGGCCTCGTGCTGCTGCGCGACCTGCGCCGGCTCCACCTCGCCGCCGCCGAGGCCTCGATCGACTGGACGTTGCTCGGCCAGGGCGCGCAGGCGGCCAAGGACCGACAGCTGCTCGATCTCGCGGCCGCATGCCACCCGCAGACCCTGCGGACGCTTCGCTGGACGACCACGCGGCTGAAGGAGGGCGCGCCGCAGGTCCTCGTCAGCTGACGCCGCTACGGCGTGCGAAGCGCGCCGTTCTTGTGGATCTCCGCCGACCGCGTTTGAACGGCGGTGACCAAGGAGGGTGGGTCGAGGCGGCCGGGCGCGCCTTCCGAGGGATGTTCGGTCGGTTTTGGTCGTCCCGCGACCAAAACACAACCCCTTTTATCGTGCCGTTCTCACGGCGCCGGCGGCAGGACCGCGCGAGCGGCGCGCTTCGCACGCCCCAGAAGCGGGCCAACCGCTCCCAATTTGACATAGCGGCTGGTATCCGAATACCTCCGGTACGGACAAGGTCGACGTCAACGGCGGCGCGATCGCGATCGGTCACCAGCTGGGCGCGAGCGGCGCGCGCATCGCGACGACGCTCGTCAAACGCGATGGCGCAGAACGGCGCCCGCTACGGGTTGCAGACCATGTGCGAGGCCGGCGGCCCGGCCAACGCCATGGTGCTCGAGGCCGTGTAGCCGCGGAGGGAAGGGCCGCGGCCACGGCGAACCTTGTTCCGTGGCCGAGCCCGACCTCGAGCACGACCGGTACGTCGAGCTGCGCGGTCGCACGTGGCACCTCTGGCTGCGCCGCGCGATCCTCGCCCTGTTCGTGGCGTTCTGCGTCGCTGGCCTGTTCAACGCCTTCGGCCAGGACACGACGAAGTCGTCGGCCATCGCTACTGAGGCGTTCCTCGGCGTCGAGGGGCCGCCGCGCCTGCGCGGCGGCCTGCTCTACCAGGTCAAGTTCACGCTGCGGCCGCTCACGCACGCGGTCTCGCATCCCAAGCTGGTGCTCAATGAGAACTGGCTCGACCAGATGACGCTCAACGACGTCTCCCCGGAGCCGGCGGCGGAGAACAATCGCGGCGGGCGCTTCACGTTTTCGTTCCCGGCCCTCGGCCGCGGCAAGACGCTCACCGTGCTGACCGACTGGCAGGTCATCCCCATCGCGCCCGGGCGCCGCTCGCTCGTGGCCGCCTTCGACGACGGCAACCGCCGGCTTGCCACCGTGCACCGGACCCTGACGATCTTCCCCTAGCGCCATGGACATCGTCATCCGCGCTGCCGTCATCTACGTGCTCGTCTTCCTCGTGACGCGCGTGATCGGCAAGCGCGAGCTCAGCTCGCTCGAGCCGTTCGACGTCATCCTGCTCGTCGTCATCGGTGACCTCGTCCAGCAGGGTGTGACCCAGAGCGACTACTCGCTGACGGGGGGAATCATGGCGATCCTGACCATCAGCGTCCTCACGGTCGCCACCACATACCTGAACTTCCGGCTGCGGCGGCTGCGCCCGCTGCTCGAGGGGGAGCCGATCGTGCTCATCGAGCGCGGCAATCTGATCGACGACAACCTCCGCCGCGAGCGCCTCACCCACGAGGAGCTCGAGTCCGAGGCGCGCCAGCAGTCGATCGCCTCGCTCGACGAGGTGCAGTGGGCCGTGCTCGAGACCAACGGGAGGATCAGCTTCCTGCAGGGCTAGGGCCAGGACCCGGCGTGAGCGACCTCGACGACTTCCTCGCCGCCAGGCCGAGGCGGAGGCGGCCTTTCACCAAGGCGATCCCGAGCGGTGAGGGCGGGACGCTGCTCGCGAGCCATCCTCGGAAACCGGCGTGCGGTCTGGACCGCACGCACCAGTACCGGACTTCCCGGATCGGGCAGCGCGCGGAGGAGACCGGTCAGGACCTCGCGCCCGGACCCGTACATGACCGGGTTGAAGCTGGTTGTCAGCGAACCGCCGAAGACCTCCGCCGCGACGTGGGCTTCGGTCGTGCAGCCGGCGTGGGCGAGCAGGCAGGCGTAATAGGTCTGCGAGGCGTCCTCTCGACCGAGGCCGAGCCGGTCGGCAAGGCGCATCGCGATCAGTGTCGTGTATATGCCGTGCTCGAACGGAAAGCCCATGCCGAGGTCCGTGCCCAGGCAGAGTGCTGCGATCAGCTCGGCTGCCTGGACGCGCTCGCTGCGCTGCGGCTCGGCGGCCACGTCGGGACCCTACCTCCGTCACGCGGACCCCGCGGTCGACCAGACGCGGTCGAACTGCTCCTGGTCGAGCGGCACCAGCCAGGCCTCGGCGATGCGGCCGCCGGCGACGCGGTAGACGCCGGCCGTGCGCCAGAAGACCTCGTAGCCGCCGATCATGGCGCGGCCGTCGGCGAGCTGGACAAGGGCCTCATCGTGGTGCGCCTCGGCGATCTTGGTGATCGCGATTGCGCCGCCTGCGAGCTCGCGACGGCGCCGGAAGTATCTGAGGACGGCGGCGCGGCCCCGGTAGTCGCCGGCGATCGGGCTCGTCCCCGGCACGTGCCACACCACGTTCTCCGCGAGCAGGTCCGCCACCGGGGCGACGTCCCCGCCGGCGTACATGGCGCGCTGCCGGGCGAGGAAGTCATCGACGACCGCCTTAGCCATGGCGCTTGCCGGCCCGCTCCAGGACCCGCCGGACGATCGGTACGTGCACGGGCTCGGTGGCAGCCCACACAGCACGCGCGATCACGTTGTCGTGCTGCACGAAGGTGGCGAACAGGAGGGAATGCTGCCGGCGCTCGAAGAGCAGCTCGGCCGGCATCCCGATGCGGGAGCCGGCTCCCAGGAGCACGAGGTCCGGGCTATTGCGGCGGACCTCCCACCCGAGCACGAAGCGGTCCGACCAGGTCGCGCCGAGCTTGAGGCCCAGCGCCGTCCAGCCCCGCCGCAGCTGTCGCTGCACGCTCGCAGGAGCGCCTTCGACGGTCGCCCGCGCCCACTCCTCGGCGGTGCATTTCTGGGCGGCGCGGAGGTCGAGGACGAAGGCGTCGGCGTAGTCGACGTGGGCGAGCGTGCTGCGCGCCTGTGCCGCGGGCGGAACCGCGACCTGGCGCACCCTGCCCTCTGCTGCCGCCGCCGTGCACATTAACATACGTACGTGCCTGTACGTGACCAGAGATCAACCCAGGCGGAGCGGCGCGCCCGCTCGCGCAGCGCGTTGCTCGAGTCGGCGGCGCGCGGCCTGTCCCGGTACGGGTACGGCAACCTCGTGCTCGAGGATGTGGCGCGCCAGGCTGGCTACACGCGCGGCGCGCTCTACCACCAGTTCAAGGACAAGGAGGACCTTGCGTTGGCGGTTCTTCGCTGGGCGGACGAGACCTGGAGGCGCGAGGTCGGGGAGCCGGCGAGCCGGGAGGCCGATCCGGTCGCTGCGCTGCTCGCGATGGCGCGCGGCCACGCGATCCTCTGCCGGCGCGACATCGCGCGCGTCGCGATGGCGCTCAGGGTCGAGTTCAGCGGCCGCGACCATCCGATCGGGCGCGAGCTCGACCGCGTCCAGGAAGGGCTCGTCAAGCGCCTCGTGCGCCTGATCGGCGCGGGTCGCAGGGACGGACTGATCCCGCCCGGCCCGCCGGCCCGCGCGGTGGCGCTGGCGCTGATCGGGGCCCTCGAAGGCGCGGTCATCACGCTTGCCGGTCAGGCGCCGCACGACGAGGCGCTGGCCGTGCGGGTCACGGCCGGCGTGCTCGGGTTGAAGAGCGCCTAGCTGCGCACCACGAGCACGGGCACCGTGCTGCGGCGAAGGACCTTGCGCGACACCCCGCCGATGAGCCCGTGCAGCGGTCCCCGGCCCTCGCAGCCGAGCACCACGAGGTCGTGGCAGCCCTCGGCCGCCCCCTTGACGATCGCCTCGGCCGGCGCGCCGCGCACGAGGCGGGTGGTCACCGGGACGTCCGCGGGCACCTGCTCGACGGCGGCGTGGAGCACGTGCTCCCAGCCCGCCTCCTCGGCGCGCGGGTCGTAGCCCGGCGGCGGCACCGCCATGCGCATCCACAGCGGCGGCGGCATGACGGCGAGCAGGGTGATCCGGCCGCGCCCGACGCGGGCCAGGGCGGCGGCGTAGGACAGGGCCCGCTGCGCTCCGGCCGACCCGTCGACGGCGACGAGGATGTTGCACGCGACGACCGGGTCGGGCAGCGGCGGCGCGCGCCACGGGAGTCCCTGCAGCACGGCCATGGCTACGGCACGCTCGCCTGCGGCGCGACGAGCGATTGCAGGAGCGAGAAGGCGACCGTGGACAGCGCGAGGAGCGCGAGCGTGACGTTGGGGTGCTGTTGCCCTGAGTCGCTGGTCATCGAGGGACCGGAATGCCCGTTCCGGTCGGCGTCGGTTACCCTAGCGGAATGGCCATTCCGGCCGAAGGGGCAACCGACCACTCCCCTTGGTCGACGCTCGACGCGCAGGCGAAGCGCGTGCGGCTGCTGGAGGCCGCCGAGAAGGTGTTTGCGCAGGACGGGCTCGATGCCCCCGTCCCCGCCATCGCGGCGGCGGCCGGCGCCGGCGTGGGAAGCGTCTACCGGGCGTTCAATTCCAAGGAGGAGATCGTCGCGGCGCTGGCGGTCAAGCGCCTGACCTGGTTCACGCACGAGGCCCGCGCCGCCACCGCCGCGCCCGACCCGGGCGCCGCCCTCGAGGCGCTCCTGCGGGCGGTCGTCGCGCGCAGCGCCGCCGACGACCTGCTCTCCAGCGCGCTGCAGGCGGCGATCGAGCGGCCCGACCTCGCGCCCGCCCGCGCGGCCGCACTGGAGGCATGCGAGCTGCTGCTTGCCCGCGCGGCGGAGCAGGGATCGTTCCGCGACGATCTCAGCTCCGACGACATCCGGCTCGTGCTCGCGGGCGTGCGCGCGGCGGAGGCGACCGGCCGCGGCACGGGCGTCCGCCTGCTCGAGCTGACCCTGGCCGGCCTGCGCGCCTGAGCGATGCCGGTTACGGCGCCAGCGCCTCGATCAGCCGCGGCACCGCGTCGGGAGGGGCGATCGGCGTCAGGCAGAGGGTGGTGATGCCCTTCTCCGCGTACGCGGCGAGCCGATCGCGCTGCTCCTCGGGCGAGCCGAAGATGAACACGTCGCGAACGAGGTCGTCGGGGACCAGCTCGAGGGCGCGCTCGCGGTCGCGGGCCTCCCAGGCCTCCACCATCGGGTCGATCTGATCGGCGTAGCCCAGCCAGCGGAAGTAGGCCGCGTACACCGGGACGGTCGCGTAGGCGGCGAACATGAACTTCACGAACGGCAGCCCCTGCTCGGGCGGAGCGGGCACGTTGAAGAAGCGGCAGACGATGTCGACGGTGCCGGGCTCGCGCCCGGCCGCGCGCTCGCCCTCGCGCACCTGCTCGACCACCTGCTCGACTCCCCCGAGCGGCAGGAAGTTGACCCACGCGCCGTCGCCGATCTCGCCCGCCAGGTGCAGCATCCGCCCCCGCAGCGCCGCCACGTAGATCGGGATCGGCTCGGCCGGCGGCACCTCGAGCTTGAACCCGCCGTCGCCGCGCTCGCCCGCGAACACGGGCCGCAGATACTGCACCGCCTCGCGCACCCGGGTCAGCGGCTTCTCGAACGGGATGCCGTTCCAGCGCTGCACGATCCGGTCCGACGACGCCCCGATGCCGAGCACGAAGCGGCCCCCGCTCGCATCGGCCAGGGCCGCCGCGGACTGCGCCATCAGTGCCGGCCCGCGCGTGTACGGGTTGACCACGCCGGTCCCGAGGCGCACCCGCGACGTCCACGCCGCGGCCAGCGCCAACGGCGTGAAGCCGTCGTATCCGGTCGCCTCGCCGCTCCACAGGTCGCGGTAGCCGAGCTCGTCGGCGCGCCGTACGAGCGGCTCGTGATCGGCGAGGGAGACGCCGGCGAAGGGGAGCGTCAACCCGTAGCGGGGGACCGCGGCGGGCACGGCGGCGCAGCGTATAGGCTGGCGCGCGGATGCACTTCGGCGAGCTGCGCTGGGGGGAGGTCGTGGCGATGGTCGGCGGCGCGCTACTGGCGCTTGCCGTCTTCCTCCCGTGGTACTCGACGGGCAACGCGAACTCGTCGATCTACGGCGACTGCGTCGGCGCCGACAAGTCGTGTGCGGCGTTCGAGGTGCTCCCGGTCTTCCGTTTCCTGCTCCTGCTGGCGGCGATCGCGCCGTTCATCCTGGGCTGGATCATCGTCCGCCGGCACGCGCTGTCGTGGCCGCGCGGCGAGCTCACCGCGGTGGTCGGGCTTGCCGCGCTCACCCTGATCCTGGTCAAGGGCTTCATTTTCAAGCCGGGCGAGCCGAGCGGGCAGATCTCGCTGACCTGGGGCTACCTCATCGCCCTGATCGGCGCGATCCTCATTCTCGCGGGTGCGTTCGTGCGCACGACCGAGATCGGCGCGGCCCGCAAGCCGCCGGGGGTGATGTGAGCACGGGCAACGACAACCGGGACGAGAAGCCCGACCGCAACCTGGCCCTCGAGCTGGTGCGCGTGACCGAGGCGGCGGCTCTGGCCGCCGCGCGGCTGATCGGTCGCGGCGACAAGGAGGGGGCCGACCAGGCGGCGGTCGACGGCATGCGTCACCAGCTGCGCTCGATCTCGATGGACGGCGTGGTGGTCATCGGCGAGGGCGAAAAGGACGAGGCGCCGATGCTCTACAACGGCGAGGAGATCGGCGACGGCACCCCTCCGCCGGTCGACATCGCCGTCGACCCGCTCGAGGGCACGCGCCTGACCGCGATGGGCATGTCCAATGCGCTGTCGCTGATCGCGTTGTCCGAGCGCGGCACGATGTTCGACCCCGGCCCGTGCGTCTACATGGAGAAGATCGCCGCGGGCCCCGAGCTCGCCGACCTGCTCGACCTCGACCGGCCCATGAGCGAGATGGTCAAGCTGGCCGCCGAGCGCAAGGGCACCGACGTCCGCGACGTCATGGTCGTCGTCCTCGACCGCCCGCGCCACCAGGACACGATCGACGAGATCCGCGAGGCGGGCGCGCGCGTGCGGCTGATCCTCGACGGCGACGTCGCCGCCGCGCTGCTGGCCGCCACCGACGCGACCGCCGTCGACATGCTGTGGGGCATCGGCGGGACGCCCGAAGGCGTGATCTCGGCCGCGGCGCTCAAGTGCATCGGCGGCCAGCTGCTCGGCCGGCTGTGGCCGCGCGACGACGAGGAGCGCCAGGCCGCGCTCGACGCCGGCTATGACCTCGAGAAGGTGCTGACCGTCGACGACCTCGTCAGGAGCGACAACTGCTTCTTCTCCGCCACCGGTGTCACCGACGGCGACGTCCTGCAGGGCGTGCGCTACCAGGGTGCGGCGGGCGCGTCGACCGAGTCGCTGGTGATGCGATCGCGCTCGGGTACGGTGCGGCGCATCTCGGCCCGCCACGACCGGACGAAGATCCGGGCGCTCAGCGGCGGGCGGTACTGACCGAGGCCACGCCCTCCAAGCGCCCCGCCCGTGAACGGGCGAGATCGAGGCGCGCCAGCGAGCGCAGGAAGGCATGGGTGACCAGCACGTGCACGAATGCCTGCGTCATCCGGTAGACGGGGCGGGAGAAGGTCGCCGCGATCGACGGATAGAAGTTCGCGACCGCGACCCGCACGTGCAGGCACGCCATGCCCGGCTCGTCGCAGCCGCGGCGCTCGATCTCGATCTCGAGGTAGCCGTTGCCGCGGCCCTGGCGCGCGACGAGGATCCCGCGCTCGATGCGCCAGCGCACGACGCCGTGCTCGGTGTCCATCGCGTACTCGGGCGCCTGGAAGCGCATGAGCACGAAGGGGCGCGTGAGCAGCACGATGAAGCGCTCCCGCTCCGTGTAGGCGATGCGGATCAGCCCGAGGGTCACGCGCGTGAGGAAGCGCCAGTAGGTGCGTGCGAGGCGCTCGAGGTGCATCGGGGTCCAAATCTCGTCCAGCGCCCGGTCGGGCAGGACCAGGTCGGCCGCCTGCACCGACCGCACGGCGCCCGACTCGTCGATCGCCGTGGCCCGCGCCGGGTCGGCGAGGGTCACGCGCGCCACGCGCGGGTGGCGCAGGACGCGGACCACGTTGACGACCACAACTACCAGCACGCCCGCCCCGGCGGCGATTGCGATCCAGGTCCACAAGCTCACCGCCCGGGATTTTGTCGGTTGGCCGCCGGCGAGGTGGCGGCTGGCCGTATTGGCGGGCGCGCGCCGCCCCGCACACTGTCGGTATGGACGACGACCGCACCGAGATCGAGATCGACGACCTGGGCGCCCTGCTCGTCCAGCTCGCCGCGGTCGCGGCGCTCGAGCTGGCCGCCTGCCTCCTCGTGCCCAACGCCGTCGTCTGGGCCTCCTAGTCTGTGCCGCCATGACCGGACGCGTGGAGGCGATCAACATCGCCGCCGACCTCGAGGGCGAATGCCGCCCCGTCGAGGTCGTCGAGGCGCTCGCGGGCCAGGGCCTGCTGGGCGACCGCTACTTCGCCGACACCCGGCGCGAGCAAGGCGAGGGCCGCGACATCACGCTCATCCAGGCCGAAGCGCTCGAGGGCCTGCACGAGGAGCACGGCATCGAGCTGAGCGGTGCCGAGTCGCGCCGCAACGTGCTCACGCGCGGAATCGACCTCAATGCGCTGGTCGGGCGGCGCTTCACCGTCGGCGAGGCCGAGTGCGTGGGCATCGAGCTCTGCGAGCCCTGCAACCACCTGCAGAAGATGACCCAGCCGGGCGTGCTGCGCGGCCTCGTGCATCGCGGCGGCCTGCGCGCAGACGTCGTGCGGGACGGTCGCATCGCCGTCGGCGACGCCGTGCAGCCGGGCTAGCTATAGCTACGGCAGCGGCTCGAGCTCGGCCTCGGTCGCCTCGCCCTCGCCGGCCGCGACCATCGCCAGGGCGCCGGCGCCGAGCATCGACGACAGCCGGTGCGAGCCCTGGGCGCCGGTCGGCGTGGCCACCGGCCCGTCGGGCCGCTCGACGACCCGCACGCGAACCGCCTGCTCGCGGTCCGGCAGACGCCGCACCGGCTCGGCCAAGCGCGCGCGCCGGCGCGGCGGCAGCGGCTCCGCGCCCTGGAGCGCGCGCAGGGCGGGAGCGGCGAACAGGACGAAGGTCACGTAGGCCGAGACCGGGTTGCCCGGCAGCCCGAGGACGAGGCGGTCGCCGCGCGTCCCGAACCACGTCGGCCTCCCCGGCTTGAGCTGGACGCGCCAGAACCGCTCCTGCACGCCGAGCCCGACCAGGGCGGGCTTGACGTGGTCGTGCGGGCCGACCGACACGCCGCCCGAGACGAGCACGACGTCGGCGGCCTCGAGCGCGCCGGCCAAGGCGACGTCGGTGGCGTCGCGGGCGTCGGCCACCGTCGCCTGCAGGACGACCTCCGCGCCGGCGCGCGCCGCCAGTGCCGCAAGCGCGATGCCGTTGCTGTTGTGGATCTGCCCCGGGGCGAGCGGAGCCCCGGCCTCGACGAGCTCGTCGCCGGTGGCGAGCACCGCCACGCGCGGACGCCGCGCGCACGGGACCTCGCCGAGCCCGGCGGCCACCGCCACGCCGAGCTCGGCCGGCCCGACCGGCGTGCCGGCCGCCAGGACGACGTCGCCGGCGCGCATGTCGTCGCCCGGCCCGCGCAGGTTGTCGCCCATCGCGGCGTCCACGCGCACCTCGACGTGGCCGTCGGCCTCGGCGGTGTCCTCGACGCGCACGACGGCGTCGGCCCCCTCGGGCACGACCGCGCCGGTGGAGATACGGATCGCCTCGTCCTCGCCGACCGCGCGCTCGGCGGGGCGGCCGGCGCGCGACTCGCCGACGACCGCGAGTCGGCGCCCGGCGGCACCGGCCACCACCGCGAACCCGTCCATGGCCGAGTTGGGGAACGGCGGCACGTCGCCCGCCGCGGCGACGTCGCGGGCCAGCACGCGCCCGAGCGCGGCGCCGACCGGCACGTTCTCCGCTCCCAGCGGGCAGACGGCGGAAAGGACGATCCGTCGCGCCTCGTCGACCGTGGTCACACGGGGATGATCGCGTACCCGACGCTGAACACGCCGTCGGCGCCGAGACGGTCCGCCGTGGCCTTCGTCAGGTCGAAGCTGGCGCCGTTGGCGTACGGGCCGCGGTCGATCACCGGGGCGGTCAGCGCCCGCTCGCCGTAGACCAGCCGCACCTGCGTCCCGCACGGAAGGCTGCGGTGCGCGACGCCCAGGAGCGTCGGCGTCAGCCGCTGGCCGCACGCCGTCTTGCCGCCGTACATGCCCGGCCCGTACCAGCTCGCCCGCACGAGCCGGTAGACGGTGACGTCGATCTCGGGGCTGGTGTCGGCGGCCCGCGCGCCGTCGGCGTCGGCGGGGGCCGCGCGCAGGGCGACCTGGCCGGTCGCGCTCGGACGCCAGCGCACGGAGAAGGTGCCGTCGGAGCCGCTGGGCACCGTCCCCACATCGGTCCAGTCGCCGTCGCCGACGCGCTGCTGGACGGCGACAGGCCGCCCCGCATCGCCCGGGTGGACGACGCCGTTCAGCCGGATCGCCTGGCGCACGACGGCGCCGGGGGGCGGCTCGAGCGCCGGGTGGCCGGGGCTGGCGGCAAGCGGCGGGGGAGGAGGCTGTTCCTCCAGGGCGCCGCCCCCGGAGGGGGCCGCGGCGCCGCCGGCCGAGTCGCCGCTGGCCACCGTGGTAAGCACGGCGGCGAAGGCGGCACCCGACAGCAAGGCGGCGATCAGCCCGATGCGACGGCGCAACGTACGGCGACTCCTCGGTTTGAGCTTTGCTCTCGACGCGCCTACGAGGTGAGCTGACGGGCTCGCGCTCTCGCGCTACCGGCCACGCGGCCGGATTCGCCCCGGCGGGCCCGGCGGCCCGCATCGGTTCCCCCGTCCGCCGCACGCTGGGCGCGCGACGGTTCGGCACGAACGGAGACTATAACCGTGGGGCGCGTTCTCAAACGCGTGGTTATGTCGCCTTGATTACGGGCGGGGAATGCGGCGCGTCGCTTCGCGAACGATCTGCGTCCCGACCGTCAATCCGATGCGCGCGAGCTCGCCCGCGGCCTCGAGCGCGGTGCCGATCACGTCGCGATCTGGTGAGGCGGGTGCGACGGGCGGCGGCTTGACCGATTCCTCGCGCGCGCGTCGCGTGGCGGCGCTGGGACGGGTGGCGCCGCTCACCTTGGGCTTCGGCTTCAGTGCCGCTTGGGCCTTCCGGCGTCGGGCGTCGGGAGTTGGGCGTTGGGCCGTCGCCCTGGCGCCCTGCGCCTTCGGCTTTGCGCGCCCAGGCGCCTTCGCCTTCGCGCCGTCGCGCTTCGCACTGCGCCGCTCCGGCCGCGAGCGCGGCAGCGACGACAGTACGTCCTTGCCCTCGGACCGGTTCGACATGCGCGCATGATGGCGTACGCCCACGCGCAAGGCGTCCACCATGGACGAGCGGCCGATACAGTCGAGGGGCCGGTCGCCCGAAACTTGAAATCGAATCCGTCGTTTTCGCTTTGCATGCCTAGGATGGGGACGAACGCTTGAGCATGTCCGTCGCTGAACTCCAAGAGCTCGAAGAGGTCAAGACGCTGATTGCCCGCGGGCAGCAGTTCGGCGTGCTCACGCACAACGAGGTCGCCACTGCCGTCGCCGAGCTGGACCTCGACGAGGCGGAGATGGAGGAGCTCAACGGCTTCATCGAGCGCTCGGAGATCGAGCTCGTCGAGGAGGTCGACCCGGCCATCGCGGCGTCCCAGGTCGAGCGGGCGCCCGACAAGCGCGGGCGCCGCGCAAAGGTCAAGACCGCGCTGGACCTGCGGCCGGACATGACGACCGACTCGCTGCAGCTCTTCCTCAAGGACATCGGGAAGGTGCGGCTGCTGACCGCGCAGGAGGAGGTCGACCTCGCCAAGCGCATCGAGCGCGGCGACCTCGACGCCAAGCAGAAGATGGTCGAGTCCAACCTGCGCCTGGTGGTCTCGATCGCCAAGAACTACCGCAACCAGGGCCTGCCCTTCCTCGACCTCATCCAGGAGGGCACGCTTGGCCTCGTGCGCGCGGCGGAGAAGTTCGACTACCGCAAGGGCTTCAAGTTCTCGACCTACGCGACGTGGTGGATCCGCCAGGCGATCGCCCGCGCCCTGGCCGACAAGGCGCGCACGATCCGCATCCCCGTCCACGTCGTCGAGAAGCTCAACAAGATCGGCCGCGCCGAGCGCAAGCTGGTCACCGAGCTGGGCCGCGAGCCCACCGCGGAGGAGATCGCCCACCACACGGGCATCGAGCCCGACGAGGTGGAGTCGATCAAGCGCTCCGCGCAGGCGCCGGTCTCGCTGGAGAAGCCGGTCGGCGACGAGGAGGAGTCCGAGTTCGGCCAGTTCATCGCCGACGAGCGGGCCGAGTCGCCGTACGAGCGCGCCGCGGAGATCCTCACGAAGGAGGCCCTGCGCGAGGCGCTGGAGAACCTCTCCTACCGCGAGCGCCGGGTGCTCGAGCTGCGCTACGGGCTCGGCGGCGAGCATCCCCGCACGCTCGACGAGGTGGGCCGCACGTTCAACGTGACGCGCGAGCGCATCCGCCAGATCGAGAACCAGTCGCTGAAGAAGCTCCAGTCGCTCGCGGAGGCCCAAAAGCTCCGCGACGTGGCGTAGCCCCCGC
Source organism: Solirubrobacteraceae bacterium (assembly GCA_045805605.1). Lineage (GTDB taxonomy): Bacteria > Actinomycetota > Thermoleophilia > Solirubrobacterales > Solirubrobacteraceae > DATBDE01. The sequence goes on along the minus strand of JBJMKX010000074.1, from coordinate 2,653 downwards.
CGCATAAGGACCTCTCGACGGGCCGGTGGAACCTCCACCGGCCCGTCGTCGTTCCGTCCAACATCGGTCAAGGAACGCCGCGCCGCGGCCGATGCCTTCGGCATGGCATTCGACCTCGACTACTGCCTGCGCCACCTCATCGAGTCCGGCGGCTCGGACCTGCACCTCAAGGTGCCGGCCCCGCCGGTCATGCGCGTCGACGGCGTCATGCGCCCGGTCGACGGCCTGCCCCGCCTCACCGGCGAGGACACCGACGGCGCCGTGCGCCAGATGCTCGACGACCCGAGCAAGCTCGCCGAGTTCGTCGAGGACAACGAGGTCGACTTCTCGTACTCGATCCCCGGCGTCGCGCGCTTCCGCGTCAACGCGTTCAAGCAGCGCGGCTCGACGTCGCTCGTCATCCGCGCGATCCCGGTCGACATCCGCTCGATCGACGACCTGCAGCTGCCGCCCGTGATCCGCGAGCTCGCCGAGGAGGAGCGCGGCATCGTCCTGCTGACGGGCACGACCGGCTCCGGCAAGTCGACGACGCTCGCCTCGATGATCGACCACATCAACTCGACGCGCGCGCGCCACATCGTGACGATCGAGGACCCGATCGAGTTCCTGCACCGCGACAAGCAGTCGCTCATCAACCAGCGCGAGGTCGGGATGGACACGTCCTCGTTCAAGCGCGCGCTGCGCCGCGTGCTGCGCCAGGACCCGGACGTGATCCTCATCGGCGAGATGCGCGACGAGGAGACGGTGCACACCGCGCTGTCCGCGGCCGAGACCGGCCACCTCGTCTTCTCGACCGTCCACACGGTGGACGCGGCGGAGACCGTCAACCGCCTGATCGACTTCTTCCCGCCCCACCAGCACCAGCAGGCGCGCGCGATGATCGCCGGCACGCTGAAGGGCGCGGTCGCCCAGCGGCTCGTGCCGACCGCCGACGGCCGCGGCCGCGTCGCGTGCTGCGAGATCCTGCGGATGACCGGGCGCGTGCGCGACATGATCGTCGACCCGACGCAGACCGGCCGCCTGCCCGAGGTCATCTCGGAGGGCACGTTCTACGGGATGCAGACGTTCGACCAGCACCTGTTCGAGCACCTCAAGGCCGGCCGCGTGACGATGGAGCAGGCGCTGCAGGCGGCGTCCAGCCCGCACGACTTCAAGCTGCTCGTCGCCGCCGACGGCAAGCGCGGCACGACGATGGACGACCTGTTCGACGCGGAGTCCCGCCGGTCCCCGGTCGGCGTGTAGCACCTGTAGCATCGCCTGCGTGGACAAGCACTGGGACCTGCGCAGCCTCGACGTCGCTCCGCACCGGCCCGTCATCCTCCACTCCGCTCGCGGGCAGGCGCGCTCGGTCGCGTTGACCGTCCCGGCCGGCGAGCTGCTGCGCGACCACCAGGTCCACGAGCGGGCGCATCTCGTCGTCGTCGACGGCGAGGTCGAGGTGTCGCGCGGGCGGGGGGACAGCGTGACCGGAGGCCCCGGGTTCTTCGCCGTCTTCGATCCCGGCGAGCGCCACGAGGTGCGCGCGACGACCGACTCGCGACTGCTGCTCGTGCTGGCGCCGTGGCCGGGCGACGGGCACCCGGGCGCGCGCGACGCCTGAGCGCATCGCCGACGCGTCGCCGGGGGCGCTACTTCACTTGGTAAAGTAGACGCATGCCCGTCGATGAGAGCTGTCCCGTCTGCCGCACCGCCGACATCGTGTGCGGCAAGTGGACGCTGCTCCTCGTCCGCGAGCTCGCCGAGGGCTGCTCGCGCTTCTGCGAGCTCGAGCGCTCGCTGACCGGCATCAGCCCGCGCACGCTGTCGCTGCGCCTGCGGGCCCTCGAGGAGGAGGGCATCGTGGAGCGCGCGACGTTCCCCGCGGTGCCGCCGCGCGTCGAGTACGCGCTGACCGAGAAGGGCCTCGCGCTCATCCCGATCATCGAAGGCATGCGCACGTACGGCGAGCGCTGGCTCGGCGCGTCGTGCTCCAGCGAGCCGCCCGCCGCGGAGCCGGCGGAGACGGCCGCCGTCGCGGCCTGAGCCGCCGCTTCCGCCCCGCGCATAGGCATCGCGCCGCAACCCCCGCGGCGCCGGTGGGTTCCGTGCAGCGATGCGCGGTGCACGAGAAGGTGCAGGGGTTTCGGGGCCCGGGGCCGGGGCTACGTCCCCCGGGGTGTGGCGTACGACGTTCACGCGCCGGCGCGCGCTCGCCCTCGGCGCCGCGGCCGGCCTCGGCTCGCTGCTCGCGCCGCTGCGCGGCGTTCCGGCGCTCGCCGCGGGCGCCTCGCGGTCGCGGCCTTGGCGCGGTACGCGGCTCCGCGGCTTCGGGCTGACCGTCACGCCGGCCGACTTCGACGGCGGGCGCACGAGCCGCGTGCTCCGCGTGCGGCGGTTCGACCTGCTCGGCGTGCGCGGGACGGGGCATGTGGAGGTCCGCGTGCGGCGCGCCGGCGGGGCGTGGAGCCGCTGGATGCCGCTCGCCGCGCACGGCGACCACGCCCCCGACACCGGCACCGGCACCGGCGAGCGCGCGTCCGACCCGGTGTGGACCGGCGGCTCGGACGAGCTTCAGCTGCGGCTGGCCCGGCCGCCCTCCGGGTCGCTGCGTGTGCACTTCGTCGCGGTGCCGGCGGCGGCGCGCCGGCGCGCGGCGCTGGGCGTTCGGGCGCAC
>JBJMKX010000073.1:0-5007 GCA_045805605.1 Solirubrobacteraceae bacterium | reverse complement strand
ATCGAGGAAGCCACCGACTGCGCCCGCCACGCCCACCACCTCCCGGCCCTTGCCCGAGGCCTTGCGCCGGCCGACGAGCTGATCGCGCTGCGCGCGCACCTGCGCGCCTGCGGCGCGTGCCGGGCCCGCCTGCACGAGCTGCGCGAGCCTGCCGCGTAGCCGGAAACCACGCCTGAACAGCAGCGCCGAACGGGTGGTCGCCGGGCTGCGGCGCCCTACTGCGAAGCGCGGTCGATGGTGGTCGTCTCACGCTTTAGACCTGGCTGCGAAGTCGAGCCGGAAGACAATCTCGCCGATAGCGGTCGCGCGCGCGTCGTCGGCCCGGCGCACGAGCTCGAAGCGCTCCCCTCGACGGCGCTGCTCGGCGTGACGGACGGGGAGATCGTCAGCGTCGCGCCGGGCGACCCTCGCCCGGACGTGCGCTTCGCCGTGGCTGCGGGCGGGGCCGGGTAGTGCGCGCCCGTGCTATGGGAGCGGGGCTGTGGGAAACCTCCCGATGACCTTGTCGTAAAACTCGACGTGGCGGCTGATGTGTGCCCTGCACACCAACTCGTACAGCACATCCCCCTCTTTTTGGGGCCAGGCGTAGGAGAAGGCCCACCTGGTGCTCACGTCGTGGAGATGGCCAATGATGCAGCGGGAATCGGAGAAGTCCAGCGCGTTCTTGATCCAGAACTGCACGAACAAGTCCGTGGGGTAGATCTTGTAGATAAGGACCGCCTGGTAGTCGGGGCCCCACTTGAGCTCGAAATGCTGCTGCGTGGGCGGCTCGGGCTTGGACAGCACGTCCGGGCGGGCGGCGTTAAGGATCGATCCCGTGTCCGCGCGTCCTTCGAACCCGAAGGGGGCGCCCTGGACGTGCTTGACGAACTCCAGCCTCAAGTCGTGGTGCGTGTAGTTCAAGACCGTCCACTTACGGCTGGCGGCGCTTGCGGGCCCGGCCGCCCACAGCACTCCGGCCACCACGCAAGCGAGCGCGACGGCCAACCGCCATCGGCACCATCCGCCTCGGCGTAGCCAACCACCCTCGTACTCGATCTCTGCACCCATGGTGGTGACTCCCCTCGCTATCAAGAACCGCGCAAGCATCTCGACACCAGGGCCGCCGCGCATCGCGGACACCCACAGACATCACTCCCCAAGAGTTGGATCCATGGTGGCGATGCCAAGGGTTAGACGCCGGCGCCACCGCCCGCGCGGCTGCAAGCCTACAGCGACAGCCCACCGCACGAAAACGCCGCGTCGAACCCGCACACGATGATCCACGCTGCTCATCGGCTGCCGATTCGTGAACGCGAGCTCGGTCCCCGCAGCCGTGCAAGTCGAGCGCGCCCCGCCGGTCGCCGCTGGCGGCATACAGCTGTCGAGCCAGGACCGTCCCGCCCCGCCGCACCGCCCACAGTCGATCGGGGCCGCGCGGGCCGCAACCTCTCCGTAATTGGTGCCGCGAACGGCCGCGATAGGGGACGCTGAGAGCGGCCGTGCTTTAACGACGTCCGTGTGAGCGAGGGTGATACCACCCCGCGTTCTTGCCTCGCGGCGATCGGATCATGACCGCGAGGGCCGGGCGCGTCAGCGCTTCCACTTGATCGAGCAGCCGACCGGCTCCGTCTCCGGAACAGCTGGCTCGGCGCCCGCGAGCACGGCGTCAAGGGCGTCACGCAGCAAGGCCGCGTTTTGCGACCGGTCGGCGTAGTCGGCATCGGGCGCGCCGCGGTAGGCGATCCGCCCGTCGGCGCCGATCACGAAGCAGTCGGGCGTCGTCTTGGCGCCGTAGGCGCGCGCGACCTCCTGGCTCTCGTCACGCAAGTACGGCATCGGCCAGCCGCCGTCGGTGGCGACGCGCTCTCGCATCGCGTCATAGGAGTCGCGCGGATAGCGCTCCGCGTCGTTTGGGTTGATCGCGAGCACCTTGACGTCGGGGTAGTCGCGCGCGACCGCGGCAATGCGGTCGTGCCAGGCCAGCGCGTACGGGCAGTGGTTGCAGGTAAAGACGACGAGCGTCGCCGGCCCGCCACCGAGTGAGTGGGTCACGCCGTCGGTGTCGGGCAGCGAGAAGCTGGGCGCCTCCATGCCGGGTGCGAGGCTCATCCGGCCCTCCTGACGCTGATGGCAGCCCGGAGTGCGTCGCGCACGTCGGCCGGGTCGGGAATTGGCGCGATGCGCCCGTCGCGCAGGCGGTAGACGCGGCATGTGAGCCCTACCGGCTCGTCGCCCAGTTCCTGGATGTCGTCGCCGTCGACGCGGATCGTGGGCGAGCCGACGAAGCGTTCTCGCTCGGCGGCGTCATCGGTGTCGACCTCGCGCACAACGACCGCCTCGGGATCCAGCCCGAGCTCGGCCATGATCGCACGCAGCTCCGCCAGTGCCTTGGGGTGCGACGGGCAGCCGTCCCAGACCAGCACCTCCACGTGTGGTTGCGTCATCAAACAAAACCTAGCGACGCCCGCCGTGCGACTGATCCCGCGGCTCCCGTCAGTCGGCGCGGCTGCCAGACGGGGCTCATCCAACCCTCAAAGCGCCCACGCGTCGGCCTGCATTCGCACCCATGCTCGCGGAGGCCGGTGCGGCAGCGAGCAGCGACGACAACAGCGGCTGAGACTCCAATCAGCGCGAGCTGACTCGCCTCGCGGCCGTGGCGGTCACCGCCGGCGGCTTCATGGCCAGCCGCGACGCCGAACCGACGCGCCGCCCCCGCCCGCCGGTCAGGCCGAGCTGACGAACAAGCCCACGAGCGGAGCCGACGTGAACGATGTTCATCGCTTTGTCACGCCTTTCAGGCGATGGTCGTCGCCAACCACACCTTCTTCTTCGCCGACCTCGTCGGCTACACCGCCTTCACCGCCGCGGTGGGCGACGACCGGGCGGCGGACATGGCGCTCGAGGTCCACGAGCGGGTGCGCGCCCTCCTGGACGAGCACCTCGCCACCTCACCCTTGCCCACGGGCGGGGACGCGGCGCGGAGAGCCTCGGTGGGCCGCCCAGACGCCTCGTGTCCGTCGCCGCATCGAGGTCACAGCTACGCGGCCGCCGCGGGCGGCTCAGCCCTTCACTTGGCCAGCACGGCCGAACAGCTCGCCGAGTCCCCGCCGACAGCTCGCGCAAACGGCTCGGGAAAAGAGTTCCACCAACACCCCAACCAGGAGGTCCCAAGATGTTCGCTGCCAACGCATATGTCATCCGCCCCGCCACCGAGACCGAGGAGGGCGCACTGCGCGAGCTGCACGGTCCCGTCCTGATCGGTGAGGTGCAGGGCCGTCCCGCCGCCGCGATGTCGGTGGCCGACGGCCGCGCGGTGACCAATCCGTTCATGCCCACAGCCAGCCTGGTCGCGCACCTCCGGATGCGGGCCGGGGCGCTGCGGGCGTTCGAGCGCATGCCCTCGGTGGGCGCGCGCATGCGGGAGGCGGTTCCGGTCACCTAAACCGTAAGGAACGCGAGCACCGCCCGTGCGACCACTGCGGGCGGCGTTCGCGTAACCAGAGCCCTCGCTTGCATGGCAGGCTGCAGCAATGACGCGGTGTCAACGGCCGCCCAGCGATCCTCTGGGCGACGCCGAAGGCGTGGGCCAGAGGCTTCCCCAGAAGCCGGCTAGAAGCTCGCGTCGACGACCCAGCGCTCGATCCGCGAGGGCCGTATGCCACGCTGGTCGCGCGCGGGCCGGTTGCGCACCGCGCGCTCACCCGCGTCCAGCGCGTCTTCTGAGTCCCACAACGTCACCGACATCAGCCGGCCAGTGGTTGGCTCGTGCAATTCGTAACCGGCGATGAAGCCGGGCAGCGACCGCAGAAGGTCGTGTAGCGATTGCATACGCCGGTCGTCGTCGTCGCGCAGGTTCGGCGGCTCGTCGAAGGTCGCTACGCGCGCCACGCTCATCGGCAGACGAAGCGTACGAGAAGCGTACGAGCGACGTGTCTGAAGCAATATTTTCTGAGCCGCCGAGCGTGCTTGACCTCGAACCACTCGGCCGGCGTTGGATGCGTGAGTTGGCTCGGCTTGCCGCTAAGGGCTTCGTGGGCTACGGGGAACGGGCGCTCTTGGGTCTCGCCGGAGGCTGCGGAGCGACGAGACGTGGGTGAGCAAGGTCGCTGAGCTCAATCTCGCGCCGCGGCGGTGGCCAGGCCAGCAGGGGCACGCACATCGCCCGTCTGACCGCTGCTCACCGAGGCAGTAGTGCTTCCGCCGTCGTCGCCCCTGCTGCGGACGAACTCCACGCGTCTCGAAGCCGTGAGGCCGACTATCGCTTCGCGCACCGCGAGTAGTCGGCAGCAGCAGGATGGCGCGCTTCGAGGCGGTTGTGATAGAGCGGGACGTACCCTGGAACGGGGCATCCTGCCGGGCGACTCTGATTGCGTGACTTTCTGGTGGCAGGCGCGTGCAACGCCTGGCCTGCGTCGTTGAACCGTTGATCGAGCGCGCCGGGTCCCATGTGCCGATTAGGTGGCGCACGGTCGTCAAGCACGAGGCGATGGCGGTCCGTTCGGCGCGGCTGCGCCTCGTCGGATCGGCCGAGCCGAACCTCGACGCGCGCGAGGCCACGCACCTGGCCGGCCCGCCCGAGCGGGTCGCGGACCGCGAGCGCGCCTACCGCTCGCTGGCGGGCGCTGGCATCGCTCAAGCCGGCCGAGACCCGCGCCCTCGTGCTGCAGGCGGCCGGCCGCTCCTACCGCGACATCGAGGCCGAGACCGGCTGGACGAGCACGAAGGTCAACCGGGCGCTGACCGAGGGCCGCGCCGCCCTGCGCGAGCGGCTGGCGGCGATCGACCAAGGCACCGACTGCGCCCGCCACGCCCGGCACCTCCCGGCCCTGGTCAGAGGCGTGGCGCCGGCCGACGAGCTGATTGGACTGCGCGCCCACCTGCGCGCCTGCGGCGCGTGCCGGGCCCGCCTGGCCGAGTTGCGCGAGCTACGTGAGCCGGCTGCATAGCCCCTCGGCGACTCCAATAGATTCGACCGATGCGCAGACTTCTGACTCTCAGCAGTCCGGTCGCCGTCCTGCTGCCCTT
>JBJMKX010000072.1:0-18904 GCA_045805605.1 Solirubrobacteraceae bacterium | reverse complement strand
CGCGCTTGCTCACGTCGAGGTCAGCGACGTGGAAGGCGGCGATCCCCCGTCGGTAGTCCGCCGGCTCCCCGTCGAGGTTTTCGACGGCGAGGTCGGCGGCGAACGTCACCGGCCTGTCCGGCGGCAGCTCGAACCGGCGGGTGGACAGGACGAGGTGCTTGACGCTGTCGGCGGCCTGGAAGGCGTCGTGCGCCACCGCGAAGCGCGGAATCGTCACGCGCACCTCGCCGCCGCCGACGGCCAGCTGCGCGTCGGGCTCGAGCGCGATGTGCGGGCCGCCCGTCGGGAGCGGTAGGCGCGCCGGCGTCCAGCGCGACGCGTCGAGGTCGGAGCCGCTGAGCTCGTCGTAGGTAACGAAGCCGTCTCGAGCGACCGCCGCGGCCGGCGTCTGAGGCGTCATCGCCTACGCCTCCTTGACGGCCGAGATGTCGAGCCGCAGGTCGATGGTGTCCGACACCAGGACCGTGAAGGACGTCATGCCGTAGTCGGCGCGGCTCAGCCGGCCGGTGACCTCGAGCGCGACGCGCTCGTCGTCCGGCGCGCCGTCCTCGGCCGGCGGGAGCGCGGCGGTGAGCGCGATCGGCCGGGTCGTGCCGCGGAGGGTGAGGTCTCCGGCGATCTCGAGCGTCCCGTCGTCGAGCCGGCGGAAGCGGCGCGACTCGAACGTGAGCGTCGGGAACCGCTCGACGTCGAAGAAGGCGGTCGACCGCAGGTGCGCGTCGCGGCGCTCGTTGCCCGTGTCGAGGGACGCGACCGACACCGAGCCGTACGCCCGGGCGGCGGCGAGGTCGTCGCTCAGCGCGAGCGTGCCCTCGAACGCCCCGAACGCGCCGCGTACGGGCGCCATGCCGAGGTGCTTGGCGCGGAACTCGACGCGCGAGCGCGCCGGCTCGACGGTGAAGCTGCCGGTGGGCAGCGGCGTGGTGCTGGTGCTCGTGGCTGACATCGAGTCCTCCGTCGGTATAAAACGAACGTTCGTTCTTTATAGTGAAACGTCCGTTCTCTGTCAAGGCTAGGATCGTGCCCGCATGCCCAAGGTCACCGAGGAGCACGTCGACGCGCGCCGCAGGCAGATCCTGTCCGCGGCGCTGCGCTGCTTCGCCCGTGCGGGCTTTCACCGCACGACGATGCAGGACATCTTCCGCGAGGCCGACCTCAGCCCCGGCGCCGTCTACAGCTACTTCAAGGGCAAGGACGAGCTGATCGCGGCGATCACGCTCACGATCGTCGGCTTCATCGCAGAGTCGGCCGGCCAGTTCGACGAGCCGCTGCCGGACGGGCGGCTGCGCCGGCCCGGCGAGGCGTTGTCCGAGCTCATCGCGAACTACCGGTCGGTGGACTTCGGCACCGCCGCCGAGCGGGCGCGCATCTTCCCCCACCTCGCCGGCGAGCAGCAGCGCAACCCGGCGCTCAACGCAGCGGCCCGCGCCGGGCTCGACGGCCTGCGCGCGACGTTCGAGAAGCTCGCCCGGGCGGCGCAGGACAGCGGCGAACTCGATCCTGGTCTCGATCCTGAGGCGCTCGGGCGCCTGCCGATCGCGATGCTGCACGGCATGCTGATCCAGCTCGCGGTCTACGGCGACGAGCTCGACCTCGACGGCTACGCCCGGGCGGCCGCGGCGCTGCTCGACGGACCGGCCACAGCCCGCTGAGCGGCCCCTCGCGGCAGGGACCGGCGGGGCGCTTCCGTCGGGCCGTCCGGTCGCGCAGACGTCAGGGATGTGCCATTGGTGCTGCCGTCGGATCGCCCCATCCTCGGCGGCGCCGTGCGAGGCGGCCATCCCAGGATCGTGGGTCGTCGCCCGAGGACCCAGCGTTCTGGGATTGCCCCCCCGGCGCACCGGCCGCACGCTTGCGCTCGAGATCGAGCCGTCCGAGCCGAGGGAGCAGATGCCCGCCCGCAGCCCAGAGGAGATCCACGCGTTGATCGCCGCCGCCTTCGAGAGCGGCGACCTCGACGCCTTCGTCGACCTTCACGAGCACGACGCCGTGAGCTTCGTGCCGCCCGACGGACGGCGCGTCAGCGGGCACGCCGAGATCCGCGCCGCGCTCGGCCCACTCTTCGCCCGGCGCCCGCAAGCCCGGATCGAGGTGCTCGCCAAGCTCCAGACCGACGGGCGCGCTGACCCACGCCCGCGTCCACGTCGTCACCATCGACGCCGACGAGCGACTGGAGATCTCCGGCCGTGGAACGGTCGTCTCGCGCCGGCAGGCCGACGGGACCTGGCGGATCGTGCTCGACAACCCGATGAGCCCGGGATGAGGCCGCCCGCCCCGGCCCATGACCTGCACGCGGGGTTCCGTGACCCGCGACGCGCAGCTGCCGACGACCTGACCCGGTTCCTGGAGGAGGCCGATCGGCTCCCCGGGATCCGCGCCGTCCAGGCTGCGATGCGCCGAGCGATCGCGCTGCGGCCGGGGGCGCGCCTCCTCGACGCCGGCTGCGGGCTCGGCCTGGAGACCAGCCGGCTCGCCGCGGACCACCCGCCCGCGGACATCGTCGGCCTCGACCGCAACGCCAGCCTCCTCGAGGTCGCGCGGCGCCGGACGCCGCAGCCGCCGAACGTCCGCTGGCTGGAGGGAGACCTCACGGCGCTCGACCTTCCCGAGGCCTCCTTCGACGCGATCCGCACCGAGCGCGTCCTGATGTACCTGGCCGACGGTGCGTTCGAGCGGGTGATCGGGGAGCTGGCGAGGCTGCTGCGCCGCGGCGGCCGCCTCGCGTTCTTCGAGCTCGACTACGGGGCGACGATCCTCGCGCCCGGCAGCGACGGCACCGCGGCGGCGCGGCGCGCGACCGAGGCGCTGTACGCGGCGTTGCCCCAGCCGCTCGCCGGTCGGTGCATCCCCGGGCTGCTGGCCGGCGACGGCCTGCGCGACGTCGTCGCGCAGCCGTTCTCGTTCGCCGTTACGGCACCCGTGTGGCGGCGCATCGTCCGTGACACGCTGACCGCCGTGCCGGCGCTCGATCCGGGCGTCCGCGGCTGGCTCGACGAGCAGGACGCGGCGGTCGCAGGCGGCGGCTTCGCCGCAGCGTTCACCGGCGTGCTGACCACCGCGTCCGTCAGGTGAGCCGGGGCGGGTCGGGCTCGAAGAAGATGCGCGCGACGAGCTCGCCGCGCGAGCGCACGCCGACCTTCTGGAAGATCGACTTCAGATGGTCCTGCACCGTGAACGGCGAGATGAGCTCCCGCGCCGCGATGTCGTCCGTCGCCAGGCCGTGGGCGACGTGCTCCGTGATCACGCGCTCGCGCTCGGTGAGCTCGTAGGCGTCCGCCATCAGTGGCGCGAGCTGCCAGGATCGGGCGGGCTCGAGGACGACGGCGACCTCCGCGTCAGGGGTCCGGCCGAGCGCCGACGCGCGCACGACGAGCCAGGTCCCGGACGCGGTTCGCACCCGCGCCTCGGTCGGCGGAGGGGCGTCGGGATCGCACGTGCGCGCGCGCCGGGCGAGCGCGGTCACGACCCGCGAAAGCCCGCCGCCGGGCCCGTGCCCGTCGAGCTCGGCCAGCCAGCGCTCCGCCCAATGGTCGGCGCGCGCGACGGTGCCATCCGCCGCCAGCACCGCGACACCGCTCGACGCTCTCTGGTCGGCGCCCGTGGCCATCGGCGCGGGGCCGAGGAGGGCGCGGCGCAGGCCGGCGGCCAGCGGCTTCGTCGCCGAGGCGACGAGCGCCGTCTCGTCCGCCGTGAACGGCTGGCGCTCGCAGGTGCGCAGGAGCGTCAGCGCGCCCCAGGGGGTCGACCCCTCGACGAGCACCGCGCGCAGCTCGTCGCCGAAGCCGCTCGGCGCGCGGACCTCGCGCTGGCGCACGCTGCGGTCGAGCTCTCCGCCCGTGGCCTCGCTCAGTGTCGCGGCCGGGCACCGCGACTCCACGAGGCCCGCAAACGTGTTGACGTCGGTCCCCGCGAACTCGATCTCCGCCATCCGCGTCCGCGCCGCGTCGGGCAGGCCGCCCTCGACGACCTCGCCGGTCGGGACGCGCGCGACGGGGTCCAGCGTGAGCACGCAGACACCGTCGAAGGGCACCGCCCGGCGGATGATCCGGGCCGCCTCCAGCGAGAAGTCGCGCACGCCGCGGCCACGGTCCGCGAGGCGCGACAGGTCGTCCCTGATGCGCTCGGCCGACACCCCTGCCATGCGTCGATTGTGACGAACGGTCGCCCCGCCCGCCGTACGGCCAACCCCACGAAGCTGGGATTGGCGGCACCCCGGTGGGGCTGTCACCGTGGCGCCGTGCGTTCGCAGCCGTCCACATCCGCGGTGGCCACTCGCGGCCGGCCGGGCCGCGCCGTGACGCGGGCCGACCCGAGCGACCGCCGGCAGCCCGTGCGGCGGGGGTCGCTGCTGCTCGCGCTCCTGGGCGCGGTCGCCGGCTGCGGGAGCGACGATCGTCCGGCCGTCCCGAGCCGCGAGGGCATCGTCATCGGACTGGCCGAGCAGCTCACCTGAACAGGCGCAAGGTGCGCGACGATGATGCTTGGCATGTCATGCACGGCCATCAGACGGACCCCAGCAACCCGTGGAACGACTCATCTAGCCCATCCGCATCTCCTGCATCGGGTGCGAGCCGGGGACCGTGAGCGCGGGCACGTCGCCGGGCGCGAGCGCGACCCACGCGCCGAGCGCGACCAGGACCACGGCCACGGCCAGCCGCGCCCTGCGGTGCAGCAGCCGCTCGCCCGCGACCAGCACGGCGACGACCGCCATCCACGTCAGGCTCATCACCCCGAGCCCGAACAGCGTCCCCATCAGCGCCCAGCTGCAGCCGAAGCAGTAGCCACCGTGCTCGACGCCCATGCGCAGCGCGCCCAGCCGGCCGGGCCGCCAGCGCTCCTGCATGAACGCCCGGCGGTCGCGGCAGCGGCGCAGGCAAACGTCCTTGACGGGGGTCAGCTGGTAGACGCCGGCCAGCGCGATCACACCGCCCGCCACGTAGCGGCCGCCCGAGTCCCAGGCGAGGAAGCCGAGGTCGAGCGCGCGCACGGCGTCGATGGCGGCGTAGAAGGCGAGCCCGGCCGCCAGCCACGCCAGCAGGTAGCCGCCGGCGAACGCGCCGGTCGTGTCCGCGGCCACCGCCCGGCGGCCGAAGGCGACCAGCATCGGCGCGGCCACCGGGAGCATCATCGCCGCCATCATCACCAGCCAGCTCGTCGCGAACCAGCCGAGGCCGCCGAGCTCCGTCCCGGGCCCGGCGTCCATGCCGGTCATCCGGTCGGCGGTCACGACCCACGCCGCCGCGGCCGCCGCCAGCACGACGGCCGCGAGCCGGAGGTCGGCGAGCCCCGAGCGGCGCAGAGCCGTCGCGGTCACTGCACCGCCTCGGCGTACTCGTCCTTGCGCCTGACCGAGAGCGCGTCCGTCGGCTCCTTGGGCGTGCGCCGGAGCAGGAACGAGTGGTACGGCGCGACGAACGGGTCGGGCGCCGTGACCGTGTACGTGTGGTAGACGGTGCCGTTGTCACGCGCGAAGGCGATCCAGCTGGGCGCCTCGCGCAGGCCGTCCTCGAGCTTCGCGCCGACCTGCCGCCCCCACTCCTCGAGCCACTCGGGCGGGTCGTCCACGATCGCCTTGACCTCGGGGATCTCCTGGGCCTGCTCGGGCGTCAGGGCGAGGCCGAAGTCGAAGGGAAAGTCGGTCCCGTTGGTCGAGACGTAGGGGAACTGCCAACCCATGCGCTCCTTGTAGGCGACGAGCCGATCGATCGGCGCGCGCGAGAAGCACATCAGCGTCACGTCGCGGTGATTCAGATGCAGGCGCGTGGCGTCGAGCTCGTCGCCCAGGTTCGAGCACCCCGGACAGGCGCCGACCTCGTAGTCGGGTCCGAACATGATGTTGTAGGCGAGGAGCTGAGAGCGACCGTCGAACAGCTCGGCGAGCGTCTTGCGCCCGTCCTCGGTGTCGAACGTGTACTCCTTCTCCACCGGAACCCAGGGCAGCCGGCGTCGCTGCTCCGTCACCTTCCGGTCAAGTTCTGCCTGCTCGGCCTCGAGCTTCGCGAGCTCAGCGCGAGCGGCCATCCATTCCTCGCGGCTTCCGATCTGGGGCTCAGGCATCGGGCATCCTCCTTTGGCGTCTCTCGTCACAGCGTAGGCATCAGGGATTAGGACCGCTCCCGTGCGCGGAACTCATCGGTTTGGAACAAATGGCCGGAAAGTGCGCGCAGTGTTCAGCCGCCGGAAGGGAGGCGCGCCGCCGGCGCCAACTATCGTTGATCAGCCGTGGCCAAGGACACCGAGAAGCTCATCCGTCAGCTCTCGCTGATCTCCTTTCTGATGGCCGAACGGCGCCCGGTCACGGCCACCGAGATTCGCCGCGATGTCGAGGGATACTCGGGCATGAACGAAGACGCGTTCGCCCGCCGCTTCTATGCCGACCGCGCCGAGCTGGACTCGCTCGGCATCGCACTGTCGGTGGACAAGCCCACCGACGGCGCCGCCGAGCAGGAGATCTACTCGCTCCGGCCCGAGGGCTTCTACCTCCCCGACATCGAGTTCGACGACTCCGAGCTCGCCGCGCTGCAGACGGCGCTTTCGCTGCTCGACGGCGAGTTCGCCTACGCCGAGCCGCTGCGGCTGGCGCTGCAGCAGATCTCGTGGGGACGGCCCAACCCGCTCGGGGCGCCCGACCAGCGGTCGGTCGCGCTCGGCCAGACCGCGAGCGCCGGCGGCCACGAGCTCTCGCAGCGCCTGGCCAAGGTCGAGACGGCGATCTTCCGCCGCAAGACGATCACGTTCGAGTACCACTCGCTCGCGCGCGACGAGGTCTCTCAGCGCAAGGTCGACCCGTACTCGCTGCTGTTCCAGGGCGGCCAGTTCTACCTGGTCGGCCACTCCCATGAGCGCGACTCGCTGCGGGTCTTCCGCCTCTCGCGCATTCGCGGCAAGGTGGCGTACGCGACCAAGGCCGAGCACGACTTCCAGCGTCCGCCCGATTTCGACCCGCGGGCGTACGCCACGCGCTCGGACTGGCAGCTCGGGAACCCGGTCGGCACGGCGGAGATCGAGGTGGACGGCCGCATCGCGTGGCACATCGAGCGCCACTTCGGCCGCTACGGCGAGGTTCGGCCCGGCAAGCGCGACGCGATCGTCTTCGCCACCCCTTACGCCGACGCCCGCCTGCTGGTCGCCTGGGTGCTCGGCCTCGGCGAGCACGCACGCCTGCTCGGCCCGCCCAAGCTCGAGCGCGAGGCCCGTGAGCGCATCGCCCTGATCGTCGAGCGGCACACCGGGGAGCTCGAGCTCGCGCCCAAGCGCCGCGGCACAACGCCGAGCGCCAACGGCGTCGGCCCCGATGCCCACGCCTCGAACGGCAAGCGCGAGAGCAGCGGCATCCGCCCCGAGCGGTTCGCGCGCCTGGTGACGCTGGCGAGCGTGCTCATCGCCGCCGGGCGGGCGGGCGAGCGCCCGCGCGTCGACGACGTGCTGGAGCAGCTGCAGATCACCGAACAGGAGCTGCGCGAGGACGTCAACGTCCTCAACGTCGTGAACTTCGGCGGCGGTTCATACGTGCTCTACGCCGAGGTCACCGGCGACGGGCACATCGAGGTCGACCCCGAGCCGTACTCGGACAACTTCGCCCGCCCGGCGCGCCTACTGCCCGTGCAGGCCAAGGCGCTCGTCGCCGCCATCGACCTGATCGGCGACCACATTCCCGAGGGCTCCCTGGCCTCCGCGCGCGACAAGATCGTGCGTGCCCTCGGCCAGGACCCGGCCACCGAGGGCCTGCAGGTCGCCGCCGGCGGCGGAGACGACGCCGAGATCGCCGAGATCGCGTCGCGGTCGATCGCCGACCACCGCCTGCTCGAAATCGAGTACTGGAAGGAGGCCGAGGACACCTTCACGACGAGGGTCGTCGAGCCCTACGGGCTCATGAACTCGCGCGAGGGCTGGTATCTGCACGCCTGGGACCGCCGCCGCGACGCCGAGCGCTCGTTCCGCCTCGACCGCATCAAGGCCGCCACCGCGCAGGACGAGACCTTCGAGCCACGCCCCGAGGTCAACACCGCGGCCCTCATCGAGGGCTGGCCCCGCACGGGCGAGGTGCCGGCATCGCAGCGGGCGAAGGTGTGGATCTCTCCCGAGCGCGCGCGGTGGATGCGCGAGGAGCGCACGGTGCTGGATGAGCTCGCCGACGGCTCGATCGTGGTCGAGATCCCCTACGCGGGCACCGACTGGCTGGTGCGCGAGGTGCTCATGGAGGCGGGCGACGCCGCCGTGCTCCAGCCGCCCGACGCGCGCGAGGCGGTTCGCGTGGCCGCCGAGCGGCTGCGTTGAAGGCCAGCAGCGCCTTCCCGCGCGGCGACAGCCGGTAGCCCCGCTCGAGCGACTCGGTCAATCCCAGCTCCTTCAGGCGGCGCACGTCGGCCTTGAACTGCCGCCGCTGGCGCTCCAGCTGCGCCGCTAGATCGGCGGCCAGCGTCGCCGGCCGGCGCTCGATGAGCTCGAGCACCGTCCATGTCCACGGTCCGCGCGGGGAACGGGCGTCGATGGCGTCGAGCCGCTGCGCGAGCGCGGGCAGCTCGTCCGGCGTGACGTGCTCGCGCAGCGCCACCCGCGGATCCTCACCGGCGTAGCGCAGCCCGATCCGGTACAGCGGATCGGGCTCGCGGCGGCGCAGGCGGGCGAGCACCGCCGCGCGGTCGGCCTCACCGGCGGCGCGGGCCTCGGCGTCGGTCAGATCATTTACGCGAGCCAGCGAAACGACCTCGACCAACCCGACCGACGTGCGCATCTTCGTCCCCACGCGCAGCCGCGGCCGCGCCCAGCGCCGGAACGCTAGCGTGACCGACCCGTCGCGGATCGCTTCGAGGGTGTCGCGGCGAATGAGCACGGGTTAAGTAACTCGCAACGGCTGGGCGAGACCATTGATGCATGCGCCGGCTCCTGCTCGCCGCCACCCTCGCCGCCGTGCTCGTCGCCCCCGCCGCCGCCGAGGCTGCCACCGCCACGGTCAAGGTGCACGAATCGCGCTACGGCCGACTACTCGTCGACGGCCAGGGTCGCACCCTGTACCTGTTCACGCGCGACCGCGGCGGCACCACGCAGGTGACCTACGCCGGCCACCCGCTCTACTACTACGTCAACGACCGCAAGCCCGGGCAGATCCTCTGCCAGGACGTGCTCGAGTTCGGCGGGACATGGCTCGTCGTCTCGCCGTCCGGACGCGCCATTCGCTAAAACCCGCGGCGTGAGCCGTCGCGACCAGATCAAGATGGCCGACGAGGAGGTCGCGGCCTTCATCGCCGAGGAGCGGGTCGTCATCTGCGCGACCAACGGCCGCGACCGCTGGCCGCACCTGATGCCGCTCTGGTACGTGGTGCGCGACGGTGAGCTGTGGTCGTGGACGTACGCCAAGTCGCAGAAGGCGCGCAACATCGAGCGCGACGACCGCGTGACGCTGCAGATCGAGACCGGCGACGCCTACGACCAGCTGCGCGGGGTGATGATCAAGGCGCGGGCCGTGGTGCACCGCCACACCGACGACGTCGCGGCGCTCGGGCTCGAGATCTTCAGCCGCTACACCGGCGACGAGTCCGACGCAATCCGCGAGATGGTCGCCCAGCAGGCGCCCAAGCGCGTCGCCATCCAATTCGTGGCGCACGCGCTGACCAGCTGGGACCATCGCAAGCTGGGCGGCGCCTACTAGCCAGTTACGCGCGTCGGCTCAGCCGGCCTGCGGCCGCCTGGCCGCCGCGCGCACTTACACTACCCTCCGCTCCCGCGATGGAGGAGCTCAAGGGCCTCATCCTGTCCGGAGGCAAGGGCACCCGCCTGCGGCCGATCACCCACACGAGCGCGAAGCAGCTCGTCCCCGTGGCCAACAAGCCCGTGCTCTTCTACGGGCTCGAAGCGATGGCCCAGGCCGGCATCCGCCAAGTCGGCATCATCATCGCCCCCGAGACCGGCGCCGAGATCCGCACCGCCGTCGGCGATGGGTCGCACTTCGGGCTCGAGGTGGAGTTCGTCGTGCAGGACGAGCCGCTCGGCCTCGCCCACGCGGTGCTCACGGCGCGCGCCTTCCTCGGCGACAGCCCGTTCGTCATGTATCTCGGCGACAACCTGCTTCAGGGCGGCATCGTCGAGCTGGTGCAGGCCTTCCGCGCCAACGAGCCCGACGCGCTGATCCTCCTCACGCCGGTGCCCGACCCCGAGAACTACGGCGTCGCGGAGCTCGATGGCGACCGCGTGATCCGACTGGTCGAGAAGCCGCCGAGCCCCCCGACCGACCTCGCCCTGGTCGGCGTGTACATGTTCACGCCCTCGATCCACGAGGCGGCCGAGGCGATCGAGCCCTCCGGTCGCGGCGAGCTCGAGATCACCGACGCGATCCAGCACCTCGTCGACGGCGGCATGCGCGTCGAGCCGCACATCGTTCGCGGGTGGTGGAAGGACACCGGCCGCCTCGACGACATGCTCGAGGCCAACCGGCTGATTCTCGACAACCTCGAGACGCGCGTGGACGGCGAGCTGGTCGAGTCGCAGGCCGTCGGGCGGGTGGTGATCGAACCGGGGGCACGACTCGAGCGCTCGACGGTGCGCGGGCCCGCCGTCATCGGTGCCGGGGCGCACCTGGTCGACGCCTACGTCGGGCCGTACACCGCCGTCGGCGAGGCATGCGAGATCCGCAACGCCGAGGTCGAACACTCGATCCTCCTCGCCGGCTCCTCGGTGCAGGACCTCGACGGGCGGATGGAGTCGTCGCTGCTCGGCCGCAACGTGGCGATCCGACGCGACGGCCGCTCCCCGCGCGCGTACCGGTTCATGGTCGGCGACAACTCCGAGATCGGCATTCTCTAGGGCGATGCGGATCGTGGTCACAGGAGCGGGCGGCATGCTGGGGCGCGACGTCCTGCGGGCGTGCGACCACGCGGGCGTGGACTGCGTCGCCCTTCCGCGCACGGAGCTCGACGTGACCGACCCGCAGGCGTCCGTGGAGACGATCGGCACCTACCGCCCCGACGCCGTGATCAATTGCGCCGCCTGGACCGACGTGGACGGGGCCGAGCAGCACGAGGCCGCCGCGCGCGCCGTCAATGGCGGCGGCGCTGGCAACGTCGCGCGCGCCTGCGCGCTGGCCGGCGCACACCTGGTCCAGGTGTCGACCGACTACGTCTTCGACGGCACCGCCACCCGCCCGTACGTGGAGTCCGATCCGGTCGGGCCGCTGGGCGCCTACGGGCGCACGAAGCTCGAGGGCGAGCGGCGCGTGGCCGAGGAACTTCCGAGCGCCGCGATCGCGCGCTCGGCGTGGCTGTTCGGCACCGCCGGCCGGAACTTCGTCGACACCATGCTGCGCCTCGCCGTCGACCGCGGCGAGGTCACCGTGGTCGACGACCAGGTCGGCTGTCCGACCTGGACCGGCCATCTCGCCCCCGCCCTGCTCGCGCTCGCCGCCGCGCGGTCGCTTGGAGGCGTCTTCCACGTCGCCAGCGCCGGCCAGTGCTCGTGGCACGACTTCGCGCTCGAGATCTTCGCTCAGGCCGGGGTCGAGTGCCGAGTCCACCGCGGATCGAGCGCCGACCTCGACCGCCCCGCGCCTCGCCCTGCCTGGTCGGTGCTCGGCAGCGAGCGCGACGGCCCGCAGCTCCCCGACTGGACCGAGGGCCTTGCGGGCTTCCTGGCGGAGCGGACGGCGGGAGCGCGCGCGTGAGGCTTCTCGTCTGCGGCGGCGCAGGCTTCATCGGCTCGCACTTCACCCGCCTGCGCCTGCGCGAGCACGGAGACGAGGTGGTGGTGCTCGACAAGCTCACCTACGCCGGGCGCGAGGACAACCTGCGCGACCTCGCCGACGAGCCGGGCTTCACCTTCGTGCACGGAGCGATCGAGGACCCGGTCGCGGTTGCGGGTGCGGTCGCCGGCTGCGACGCGATCGTCAACTTCGCCGCCGAGACCCACGTCGACCGCTCGATCTCGGGGCCGGAGGTCTTCCTGACCACGCAGATGAACGGCACATGGACGCTGCTCGAGGCAGCGCGCGAGCACGAGCTGCGCTACGTCCAGGTCTCCACCGATGAGGTCTACGGCTCGATCGAGGAGGGCTCCTTCACCGAGAGCTCGCCGCTCGACCCGTCGTCGCCGTACTCGGCGACGAAGGCCGGCGCCGACCTGCTCGTCTCCTCGTACGCGCACACCTACGGCCTGCCGGTGGCGATCTGCCGCGGCTCGAACAACTACGGCCCCTACCAGTACCCCGAGAAGCTCATCCCGCTGATGATCCTCAACGCCCTGCACGGCGACCCGCTGCCCGTCTACGGCGACGGCATGAACGTGCGCAACTGGCTCTACGTCGAGGACTTCGGACGCGCGATCGGCACCGTGCTCGAGCGCGGGGCGACCGGCGAGGCCTACAACGTCGGCGGGCCCGACGAGTGCCCGAACCTCGAGGTCGTGCGCCGCATCTTGACGCTTACGGACCGCGGAGAGTCGCTGATCGAGTTCGTAACCGATCGCCCTGGCCACGACCGCCGCTACTCCCTGTCGTCCGACAAGGTGCGCGCGCTCGGCTGGAAGCCGCAGGTGCGCTTCGACGAGGGGCTGCAGCGCACGGTGTCGTGGTACCGCGACAACCCGTGGTGGTGGGAGCCGATCCGCTCGGGCGAGTACCGCGCGTACTACGAGCGCCACTACGGGCGGGCGCTCGGGTCCTAATGACCTGAGTCGTCATTTCGCGGGAACCTTCCCGGCGTCTGGACCCGCCTGACGCCACCCGCGGAAATCGCCGATGCTTAGGCATCGACTCATCCCGCGTGCGTCGCCAGCCGCGCCCAGCCACTCGGGAAGCTGAGCCCGAACTTCGGACTCAAGTCACTAGGGCGCGACCGACTTGATCAGTTTGAGCTTGGCGGCGGCGCCGGGCTCGCGCTGGAGCGCGTCGACGACGCGCACGTCGATCGGCGGCGGCACGGCGCCGGCCGCGGCCAGGGTCTCGTGCAACTCGGCCTCCACCCGCGTCGTCGTGGCCGCCGGCGCGCCACCCGCCAGCACAACCCGCGTCTCCATCCGCGCGCCGTCCCACACGATCTGGAACTGCCGTACGGCGGGGATGCGCGCGAACGGTTCGCCGAGACCGTACGGGAGCACGTCGACCTCGCCGCCTTCGCCCGCCGGCAGGCGGATCGTGTCGGCGCTGCGGCCGTCGATGCACTCGATGCACGCCCACGGCCGGCCGGCACGGTTCGGCCCCATCCCGAGCGTCACCCGGTCGGTCATCTCGTAGCGGATCAGGGGCATCGCGCGGTTGAGCAGGGTGGTGACGAGCACCTTGGACCCCGTCTGGCCCGGTGCGACCGGGCGGTCCTGGTCGTCGACGACCTCGACCACGGCCGCGTCTTCCCACATCTCCAGCGCGTCGGGATGCTCGGGAGTGCTCGAGGCGATGGTCGGCACCTCCGTCGAGCCGTAGATGTTGCCCGGCCGCAGGCCCCAGGCCGCCTCGAAGCGGCTGCGCAGATCGGCGGTTGTCGGTTCGGCGCCGAACATCGCCAGCCGCGGTGCGATGTGCAGGCGGCCCGCGAGCTGCTCGCCGGCCAGCAGCCCGGCGACGCTCGGGTAGCCGAGGATCGCCTCGGGCTCATAGGTGTTGAGCGCGTCGATGGTCTCATCCAGCGGCGTCAGCACGGAGAGCTGCGGCGCGCCGTCCCGACCCGCGCGGAAGGCGGCGAACAGCTGGCGGGTGAGATGCGACGCCCCCGGGGCGCCGATCGGCGCGAGCCTGGTTCCGGGCCTGAGGCCGACGCGCATGAACATCCGCAGGTGCAGCGCGACCCACGTCTCCCACTCCTCCGGCCCGAAGACGAAGAGCCCCCGCATGCCCGAGGAGCCGGAGGTCGAGAACACGCGGTACCGGCCGCGGAAGGGCTCGATCGCGCTAGGCCCCGCCACGTGCGCCTCGACTTCGGCGAGCCGCAGCTCCCGGTCGCACACAATCCGGTCCCATTGCTCGACGAGCGTCTGCTTCGGAAGCGTGGGGAGCTCGTGCAGCGGCCGCGACGACGCGTCGCGGCCGAGCGCTTCCCGGTAGTACGGGGACGAGTCGGTCGCGTGGTCGAGGACGGCCCGCAGCGCCTCGCGCTGGTGGGCGAGCAGCTGCTCGCGCGGCCAGGCGTCGCGGGCGGCGAGCTCGCGGGCGAGCCCCTGCAGCCGCTGCAGGGCCGACGCCGGGGCCAGCGCGGCGCTCACTCCGCCACTCCCACGGTCGCGGCGACGAAGAGCTCCTCATAGACGCGGGCCAGCGACCGCTCGGGGGCGACCAGGCGCTCCAATGCGAGCCCGCGCCCGAGGGCAGCCGTGCCGCGCACGACGTCGCGCGGGGCGATGCGGAACCGCTTGCCGTGGCGGCGACCGAGCTCTTCCACCACGTCCGTGAACGCATCGAGCTGGCGCTCGTACAGGGCGAGCACCTGGTCGCGCAGCTGCGGGTGGTTCGAGACGTGGGTCCAGAACTCGACCAGGAGGGGCGTCCACGCGGGCTCACGCTCGCCCAACTCGACCCCCGAGCGGGCGACCGCGCGCACGCTTGCCTCGAAGTCCTTGCCGTCGAGCGCGACCTCGACGACCGCGCGGGCACGCCGCTCGATGTGCTCGGTGAGGACGGCGAGGAAGAGCTCGTCCTTGCCCGCGAAGTTCGAGTAGATGGCGCCCTTGGTGTAGCCCGCCGCATCGGCGATCTCCTCCAGCGAGGCGGCGTGGAATCCGCGCCCCTCGAAGATGCCGCGTGCGGTCTCGACCAGGTCGGCGCGCGTTCGCCGCTTGCGCTCGTCGCGCGGCCCCGTGCGGTTGGTCTCGACCGTCTTTGCCATACCGGTGGTATTAATACCGACGGTATTTTGTTGGTCAAGTGGAACATGGCGCGTTCCCGCGCGGTTAGCCTTACCTTGTCATGGCGATCGAGCGAGGGACGGTTCCGCGGGGACGGCACGCGCCTCCGCTCGAAGTGCGCCGGGAGGTGCAGCGCCAGAGGCTGTTCGAGGCCGCCGCCACCGTGTTCGCCCGTATCGGATACGCCGATGCCAGCGCGGAATCGATCTCCCGCGAGGCGGGGATGTCGAAGGCCACCTTCTACGAGCACTTCGCCAACAAGGAGGTGTGCATCCTCGCCCTGTTCGACGAGGGCGCCCGCGCCGTGCTCGGGGCGATGGCTGAGGCGACCGCCAGCGCCGGCGACGACCCGCGCGAACGCATGCGCGCCGGCATCCGCGCGTTCCTGCAGCAGCTCGCCTCGCACCGCAACGAGTCCCAGACGCTGCTGGTGGAGATCATCGGCGCCGGCCCACGCGCCACCGAGCGGCGCGACGCGATCCTGCAGACCTTCGCCGACGCGCTCTACGACGAGGCGGGTCACGCCGCCCGCCGTGAGCAGACCAAGGGGTTCGCCTCGCACGAGGACGCGTTCGCGGTCATCGCGGCCGGCGCCGAGCTGGCCTCGCGCCATGTGCGTCTCGGCGTACCGGCCGACGCGCGCGAGCTCGAGCCGGTGCTCGAGCGCCTGCTCCTCGGGGCGCTGAGCCAGAACCGGTGACCACGTCGCCGCTCGGCACGCTCGAGCGCAAGGTCACCGAATGCCGCCGCTGCCCGCGCCTCGTGGCCTGGCGGGAGGAGGTGGCGCGGGTCAAGCGGGCGTCGTTCGCCGACGTGCGCTACTGGGGCCGCCCGGTGGCCGGCTTCGGCGATCCGCGCGCTCGGGTCTACGTGCTCGGCCTGGCCCCCGCCGCGCACGGCGGCAACCGCACCGGCCGCGTGTTCACGGGAGACCGCTCGGGCGACTGGTTGTTCGCCGCGCTGCACGCGACCGGACTCGCCAACCAGCCGACGTCGGTCGCGCCCGACGATGGCCTCGAGCTGCGCGACTGCTTCGTCGCCGCCGCGGTGCGCTGCGCCCCACCCGCCAACCGCCCCACGCCGGCGGAGCGGGACAACTGCCTGCCCTGGGCGCAGCGCGAGCTCGAGCTGCTGGCGAACGTGCGCGTGATCGTGTGCCTGGGCGGCTTTGCCTGGGACGCGGCGTTGCGCCTGCGGGCGGCGCTCGGCGAGCCGACGCCGCGGCCCAAGCCCCGCTTCGGCCATGGCGCCGAGCTGACCGGCGAGCGGCTGGCGCTGATCGGCTGCTTCCACCCCTCGCAGCAGAACACGTTCACGGGACGCCTGACCGTGGGCATGATGGAGGCCGTGTTCGAACGCGCGAAGGAGGTCGCCGCCCGATGATCGTCCTCGTCACCGGCGCCACCGACGGGCTCGGCCAGACGGTCGCCCACGACTTGGCCGAGGCCGGCCACACCGTGCTCGCGCACGGACGCGATCCGGGCAAGCTCGCCGAGCAGGAGCACGCCGCACGGACCTACCGCGCCGACTTCGCGTCGCTGGACGAGGTCAAGGCGCTCGCCGACGAGCTGCTCGAGCGCGAAGAGCGCATCGACGTGCTCGTCAACAACGCCGGCATCGGCACCACGCTTCCCGGCGACGGCGAGCGCATGGAGAGCCACGACGGCTACGAGCTGCGCTTCGCCGTCAACTACCTGGCGCCGTTCTGCCTGACCGAGCGCCTGCGGCCGCGGATCGCCAAGCGGATCGTCAACGTCAGCTCGGCCGGCCAGATGCCGATCGACTTCGAGGACGTGATGCTCGAGCGCCACTACGATCCGACCCGCGCCTACTGCCAGAGCAAGCTCGCGCAGGTGATGCACACGTTCGACCTCGCCGACGTGCTCGACGGGGTCACCGCCAATTGCCTGCACCCAGCCACCTACATGCCGACGAAGATTGTGCTCCACGCCCGCGGAAGCGCGGTGAGCTCGCTCGAGGAGGGCGCGCAGGCGACCGAGCGCCTGGCGGTCGATCCCGAGCTCGACGGCGTGAGCGGGAAGTACTTCAACGGCCGTCGCGAGGCGCGGGCCGAGGCCCAGGCCTATGACGGCGAAGCGCGACGGCGGCTGCGGGAGCTGTCGCTCTCACTCTGTACCTGAGCGTCCCGCGCAGGGCGCCTTCAACGCCTCGCCGCTCCAGCACGTCCAGGTCAACGGGGCGACGAGCTGCGGCGTCCGAAACGCTCAAGCCGGCCGTTGCCGCGCGCCGTACCCTGAGGACGATGCCGCTCGACCAGTTCTCCCCCGCCGTCCGTGACTGGTTCGAGGCCGCGTTCGCGGCGCCCACGCCGGCCCAGGAGCAGGCGTGGCCGGCGATCGCCTCGGGCGAGCACGTCCTCATCTCCGCGCCCACCGGGTCGGGCAAGACGCTGGCCGCCTTCCTGTGGGGCATCGACCGCCTGGCCGGCGACCCGCTGCCCGAAGGGGAGCGGCGCACGCGGCTGGTCTACGTCTCGCCGCTGAAGGCCCTGGCCTACGACATCGAGCGCAACCTGCGCGCACCGCTGCGCGGCATCGGGGCGTCCCTCGACGTCGCCATCCGCACGGGCGACACACCACAGCGCGAGCGCGCCGCCATGCGCCGCAAGCCGCCCGACATCCTCATCACCACGCCGGAGTCGCTGTACCTCATCCTCACGTCCCAGGCGCGCGAGATGCTGACCGGCGCGCAGTGGGTGATCGTCGACGAGATCCACGCCGTGGCGGCGACCAAGCGAGGCGCCCACCTCGCGCTGACGCTCGAGCGCCTCGAGGCGCTCGCGGAGCGCCCCGTGCAGCGCATCGGCCTGTCCGCGACCCAACGGCCGCTCGAGGAGGTCGGCCGCTTCCTGGTCGGTCCGCGGCGCGAATGTCGCGTCGTCGACGCCGGCATCCGCAAGCCGCTCGATCTCCAGATCCACGTGCCGGTCGAGTCGATGGTCGAGCCCGACCAGGGCACCGAGGCGCCGGACCTCGACCCGCTGGCCAGCGGGGAGGCAACCCGCCGCTCGATCTGGCCGGCGATCTACCCCGAGCTGCTCGCGCTCGTTCGCAAGCACCACTCGACCCTCGTCTTCGTCAACGCGCGCCGTGCGGCCGAGCGCCTGGCGCTGCGCCTCAACGAGCTCGCGGGCGAGGAGATCGCGCGCGCCCACCACGGATCACTCGCGCGCGAGGAGCGCACGGTGGTGGAGGAGGAGCTGAAGTCCGGGCGCCTGCCGTGCCTGGTCGCCACCAGCTCGCTCGAGCTCGGCATCGACATGGGCGCGGTCGACCTCGTCCTGCAGGTCGAGTCGCCCAAGTCGGTCGCGCGCGGGCTGCAGCGCATCGGCCGCGCCGGCCACGGGGTCGGCGAGACGTCGAAGGGGCGGATCTTCCCCAAGTTCCGCGCCGACCTGCTCGAGGCGACCGTCGTCGCCAGGCGCATGCGCGAGGGGGCGATCGAGTCGACCGTCGTGCCGCGCAACCCGCTCGACGTGCTCGCCCAGCAGATCGTCGCCATGGCGGCGGTCGACGACCTCGACGTCGACGAGCTTCACGCCCTGGTGACCCGCACGCACTCGTTCGCCGACCTGCCGCGTGCACTGCTCGAGAACGTGCTCGACATGCTCGACGGCCGCTACCCGTCCAGCGAGTTCGCCGAGCTGCGCCCCCGCATCGTGTGGGATCGGTTGAAGGGGACGATCCGGGCCCGCCAGGGCGCACGCTCGCTGGCCATCACCAACGCGGGCACGATCCCCGACCGCGGCCTATTCCTCGTGACGCTCCCTGACGGCCGCCGGGTGGGCGAGCTCGACGAGGAGATGGTCTACGAGGCCCGCCCCGGCCAGACCTTCCTGCTCGGCGCCTCGACGTGGCGGATCGAGGAGATCGGCCGCGACCGCGTGGTGGTCACGCCGGCGCCCGGCGTGCCGGGCGCGGTGCCGTTCTGGCGCGGCGAAGGCGTGGGGCGGCCCTACGAGCTCGGCGAGGCTCTTGGGGCGGTCACCCGCGGGGTACTCGCGCTTTCGCAAGCGAAAGCGCTCGAGACGCTTCGCCAGGAGCATGCGCTGGACGAGCGCGCC
>JBJMKX010000071.1:0-5780 GCA_045805605.1 Solirubrobacteraceae bacterium | reverse complement strand
ACGGTCGCGCCGTCGCCGCCCGCCTCGAGGCCGAAGAGCTCGTTGACGTCGCGGTAGCGGTCCGCGATGTCGGTCCCCCCGGCGGCGTTGTACTCGATCACCCATGGCAGGTTGATCGCGTTGGCGATGCCGTGGGGGACGTCGAAGTGGGCGCCGGCCGGGTGCGACATCGAGTGGGTGATGCCGATCGCGCCCGACGACGTCGGGGCGATCGCCAGGTTGGCGGCGATGAGCATGTTGCCGCGCGCGCCGTCGTCCTCGGGCGTCTGGACCGCGCGCTCGAGGTTGTCACGGATCAGCCGCAGCGCCTGCAGCGCGTAGGCGTCGCCGTGGGGCGTCCACTCGCGCGACACGTAGCCCTCGATGGCGTGGGTCAGCGCGTCCATCCCCGTGGCGGCCGCGATGCGCGGCGGCAGCGTACGCGTGGCCTCGGGGTCGAGGACGGCCAGCCGCGGGTACATCGGGAAGTCTGCGACCTGGAACTTGATGTGCTCTGCGCGGTCCTTGATCACCGCGGCGAACGAGACCTCGGAGCCCGTGCCGGCCGTGGTCGGCATGCAGCCGAGTGGCGCCAGCTCGTACGGCCGGCCCAGTCCATCATCGGCGCGCGGGAGCCCGTAGTAGCCCTCCCACTCGCGGGGCTCGCCGCCGTGGGTGAAGATCACGTTGGCCGCCTTGGCGGTGTCCATCACCGACCCGCCGCCCACGGCCAGGAACGCATCGGCGCCCGCGGCCCTGGCCTGCTCGGCCGCCGCCACCACCGCGGCGGAGTCGCTGTCGGGCGGCACGCCGTCGTAGATCGCGGCGACCTCGAGGCCGCCGTCGGCGATGCCCGCCTCGACCTTGTCGATCAGGCCGGTGGCGCGGATGACCTGGTCGGTGACGATCGCGACGCGCCTGGCGCCCTCCTTGGACAGCTCGAAGCCCAGCCCCTCGACCAGGCCCCGCCCGGCAATCACCCGTGTCGGCGCGATGAACTGGTAGAAGTCCTTGAATCCGCTCATCTGGCGACCGTGCAGGTCGCCGGTGACCTCCTCGACGCTCACGCGACGTCGACGAGGTCCTCGCGGCCGGACTCGGCGAGCTGCTGCCGGTACTTGGGGAAGACCGGCTTGACGAGCGGGACCAGCCTGAGGATCTTCGCGACCGGCCCCTTGGCCTTCATCTGGCCGCGCGCGAGAGCCACGGTGACGTTGACCTTGCCCAGCCAGAACTTGTGCGCGGTGTCGGCCTCCATGGTCATGACGACCTCGGGCTCCATGTCGGTGGGCCCGAGGTCGACCTTGGGCTCCTCGGCCTCCTTCATCCGCACCGTGATCTGCGATTCGGGGTTGCGGTACTGGTACTGCACGATCGTGTCGGCCCTGCGGAACTTGGGCGACAGCTCCGGATCGACCGAGAGGTCCTCGAACAGCTTGCCGATGTACGCGTAGACCTCTTGGTCGTCTTTGAAGTAGGCCAACGTGCTGCTCCTGAGGCGTTTGGCTGGGCGGCCAACCCTATCCGTTCCAATCCGGCACGACGGCCACGGCGGCTGCGAGATACTGCGCCGACGATGTCGGACGAGAAACTCGTGGGCACCCTGCTGTCGGTCAACGTCGGCATGCCGAAGGACGTGTCCTGGCAGGGGAAGACCGTCTTTACCGGCGTCTTCAAGGACTCCGTCACCGGTCGCCGCCGGGTGCGCAGGCTCAACCTCGACGGCGACGGTCAGGGCGATCTCGGCGGGCACGGCGGCGAGCAGCGCGCCGTGTTCGTCTACCAGGTCGACTCCTATCGGTACTGGGAACGCGAGCTCGGACGAAACGACTTCGCCTACGGCCAGTTCGGCGAGAACTTCACCGTCGAAGGACTCGGTGACGACGAGGTGTGCATCGGCGACCGTTACCAGATCGGCACCGCCATCTTCGAGGTCACACAGCCCCGCGTCACCTGCTACCGCGTCGGGATCCGCATGAACGACCCGCGCATCCCGGCCCTGCTCGTCTCACACCACCGTCCAGGCTTCTACTTTCGCGTGCTCGAAGAGGGCGACGTCGAAGCAGGAGACGACATCATCAAGCTCGGCGCCGGCCCCGAGCAGATGTCCGTCGCCGAGGCCGACGCGCTGCTCTACCTCCCTGGGCACAGGCGCCAGCAACTGCTCCGAGCGCTCCGGATCCCGGCGCTCAGCCCCGGCTGGCAGGCCTCGTTCCGAGCGCTGCTCGAGCCAGGACCGGGCAGCGGCAACGCCGGCCTCGCGGTCACGAGCCCGCCCCCGGCCTGGCCCGGGTTTCGTCGGTTGACGGTCACCGCAATCACCCGCGAATCCGACTCGGTGATCTCCGTACGCCTCGAGGATCCAAAGGGCGCACCACTGCCGGCCGCCCGCCCCGGTCAGTACCTCACCCTGCGAGTCTCGCCCGGCGGGCAGCAGCGGTCGGTGCTCCGCAACTACTCCCTCTCCGGACCGCCCGACGCCGGCTACTACCGCATCACGGTCAAGCGCGAAAAAGACGGCGCCGCCAGCGGCTATCTGCACACCCGGCTCGCCGTCGGCGACGAACTCGACATCGCAGCACCGCGCGGCACCTTCATCCTCGACCGGACGCAAGCACCCGTGCTGCTGATCAGCGTCGGGATCGGTGCTACCCCGGTCCTCGCCATGCTTCAGGCACTGGCACAGGAGCATTCCGATCGGGAGATCTGGTGGCTGCATGGCGCCCGGAGCAGCCGCGAGCACTCGTTCGCCGCCGAGGCCCGGGCCCTCCTCGCTTCGCTTCCGAACGTGCGCGCCCACGTGTACTACAGCCGTCCCGGTCCCGACGACCTCGAAGGCCGCGACTTCGACGGCGCGGGCCATCTCACGCCGTCGCTGCTCGCGGACCTGGAGCCACCCCGCGATGCCGAGGCATACCTGTGCGGACCGACACCGTTCATGGAAGGGATCAGCGCCGGTCTGGCGGCGATGGGGATCGACGCCGCACGCATCCACACCGAACCGTTCGGGCCCGCACCCGGTCTGACGCCTGGCATCGCAACAACCCCTGCGCGGATGCCCCACCCGCCCGCCGGCCAAGCCGGGAACGGCCCGACGATCGAGTTCGCCCGCAGCGACCTCGCCGTCGGGTGGAGCGGCGACTACGCCAGTCTGCTCGAGCTCGCCGAAGCATGCGACGTACCGGTCCGTTGGTCCTGCCGGACCGGCGTCTGCCACAACTGCGAGACCACCCTCATCGCCGGCAAGGTCGAATACGCCCCCGATCCGGTCGAACCTCCCGCCGACGGAAGCGCGCTCATCTGCTGCTCGCAGCCGCGCGGGGACATCGTGCTCGATCTGTGACTCCTGTGGACATCGCGCGAAACGGCAGCTACGTTCGCCGCATGTCCACCGCGCTGTCCTCCCTCACCAACTTCATCGCCGGCGAGCCCTCGGCCACCGGCGACCACGAGCCCGTGCTCAACCCGGCCACGGGCGAGCCGATCGCCGAGGCGCCGGTGTCCTCGGCCGACGACGTCGATCGAGCGGTCGCCGCCGCGCGCGCCGCGTTTCCCGCCTGGGCGAAAAAGACGCCGGGCGAGCGCGCCGAGGCGATCCTCGGACTCGCGAACGCGCTCGAGGAGCGGGCCGACGAGCTCGCCCAGCTCGAGGCCACCAACGCCGGCAAGCCGATCAACGCGTTCCGCGAAGACGAGCTGCCGTTCATGGTCGACAACCTGCGCTTCTTCGCAGGCGCCGGGCGGGTCCTCGAGGGCCGCGCCGCCGGCGAGTACCTCGAGGGGCACACGTCGATCATCCGCCGCGAGCCGGTCGGCGTGATCGGGCAGATCGCGCCCTGGAACTACCCGCTGATGATGGCGGTATGGAAGATCGGCCCGGCGCTGGCGACCGGCAACACGATCGTGCTCAAGCCGGCCGAGACGACGCCGGTGACCACGGTGCGGCTGGCCGAGATCGCCGCCGAGTTCCTGCCCGCCGGCGTGCTCAACGTCGTCTGCGGCCACGGCGACGTCGGCGAGATGGTGGTCAGCCACGACGATGTCGACATGGTGTCGATCACCGGCTCGGTGGAGTCGGGCAAGCGCGTGGCGGAGGTGGCGTCGCGTTCGCTCAAGCGCGTGCACCTCGAGCTCGGCGGCAAGGCTCCGGTGGTGATCTTCGACGACGCCGACATGGGGTTGGCGCTCGAGACCATCGCCGGCACCGGGTTCTACAACGCCGGCCAGGACTGCACCGCGGCCACGCGCGTGCTGGCGAGCTCGCGCGTGCTCGACGACGTCGTCAACGGGCTCTCCGAGCAGGCGCGCGGCCTGACGCTCGGCGACACGCTCGCCGACGACACCACCCTCGGCCCGCTGAACTCCGCCCGCCAGCGCGAGCGCGTCGAGGGGTTCCTCGAGCGGCGGCCCGACCGGGCCGAGGTCGTGGTGGGCGGCAGCGAGCCGGAGCTGCCCGGTTTCTTCCTCGAGCCGACCGTGGTGGCGGGGCTCGAGCAGACCGACGAGATGATCCAGCGGGAGATCTTCGGTCCGGTGATCACCGTGCAGGCGTTCACCGACGAGGACCGCGCGATCGAGTGGGCCAACGGCACGCCCTACGGGCTGGCGAGCTCGGTGTGGACGCGCGACGTCGGCCGCGCCATGCGGGTGGCCAACGCCCTGCGCTTCGGGTGCGTGTGGGTCAACGACCACATCCCGCTCGTGTCGGAGATGCCGCACGGCGGCTTCAAGCAGTCCGGCTACGGCAAGGACCTGTCGGCCTACGCGCTCGAGGACTACACCGAGCTGAAGCACGTGATGGTCAGCCTGTCGTAATACGGGGCTCACCCGTACCCGACGAAGGAGCAGTCCCGTGGCAGATGTCCTCCTGAGCGAGACCGTGCGCCCGCACGTGCGGCTCGTCACCCTCAACCGCCCCGACGACCTGAACACCATGAACGCCGAGCTCGGCGAGGCGCTCTATCGCGAGCTCGACAGCGTGGCCGCCGACCGGAGCTGCCGCGCCGTGGTGCTCACCGGGGCCGGCCGCGGCTTCTGCGCGGGGCTCGACCTCCGAACCGGCTACGGCGCGGCGCCCGGCAACGACGGCAGCGACGAGGCGCGCGACCGGCTCGGCAACCAGGAGCACATGTCGCGCCTGATCGTTCGGCTGCGGGCCACGCCCCAGCCGGTGATCGCGGCGGTGAACGGACCGTGCGCGGGCTTCGGCCTCGCCCTGGCGCTCGGCAGCGACATCCGCTACGCCGGCCGTGGCGCCGTGTTCCGCGCGGCCTTCCTCAACATCGGCGTCTCCAACTGCGACATGGCGATCAGCTGGCTGCTGCCGCGCCTCGTGGGCGCCTCGCGGGCGCACGAGCTGATGCTCACCGCGCGGCGCTTCGACGCGGCGGAGGCGGAAGGCATGGGCCTGGTTGCCGAGGTGGTCGACGACGAGCGCCTGCTCGATCGCACGCTCGAGGCCGCCGAGCAGATCGCGGGGCTGTCGCCGTGGGGCGTCCGTCTGACGAAGCAGGGCATGTGGTCGGCGCTGGAGATCGGCTCCGAGCAGGCGGCCGTCGAGTACGAGGACCGCCAGCAGATGACGGCACTGACCGGGGTCGCCCCGCCCGAGGCCGTCGCCGCATTCCTCGAGAAGCGCCCGGCGAAGTTCCAGGACTGAGGTGGCAGAGCTCGCGGCCGACGAGGTCGAGCGCCTGCGGGCCGAGACGCCCGGCTGCGCCCATGTCGCCCACCTGAACAACGCCGGTGCGTCGCTGATGCCCGCTCCGGTGATCGACGCGGTCCGCGACCATCTCGAAGCC
>JBJMKX010000070.1:0-40852 GCA_045805605.1 Solirubrobacteraceae bacterium | reverse complement strand
CCTGCTCTGGAACGGCGGCATCGGGACCTACGTGAAGGGCAACGGAGAGACGCACGCGGACGCCGGCGACAAGGCCAACGACGGCGTGCGTGTGAACGCCTCCGACCTGCGCTGCGGGGTGGTCGGCGAGGGCGGCAACCTCGGGCTCACGCAGTACGCCCGTGTCGAGTACGCGCTGCGCGGCGGGCGCATCAACAACGACGCGATCGACAACTCCGGCGGCGTCGACTGCTCTGACCGCGAGGTCAACATCAAGGTCCTGCTCGAGCAGGTCGTCACGAGCGGCGACCTGAGCCGCAAGCAGCGCGACGAGCTGCTCGCGGCGATGACCGGGACCGTCGCCGAGCTGGTGCTCAAGGACAACCGTGAGCAGACCGAGTCGCTCTCGCTCGCGGAGGCGCAGTCGGGCGGGATGGTCGACGTCCACACGCGCTTTCTCGAGGCGCTCGAGCAGTCACGCAACCTCGACCGCGGGCTCGAGGCGCTGCCGAGCGGCGAAGAGCTGGCCGAGCGCGCCCGCGACGACAGGGGGCTGACGCGACCCGAGCTGGCGGTTGCGCTCGCGTACAGCAAGATCGACCTGTACGCGGAGCTGCTCGACTCGGACGTGCCCGAGGACCCGCACCTGTCCGCCGAGCTCGACCGCTACTTCCCGAACCCGCTGTCGCAGCGGTTCGGCGACCAGATCCGAGCCCACCGGCTGCGCCGCGAGATCATCGCAACGCAGGTCATCAACAACATGACCCACGGCGGTGGCACGACGTTCGCCTTCCGGCTGCACGAGGAGAGCGGCGCGCCCGCATCGGAGATCGCGCGCGTCTACGCAGCCGCGCGCGACATCTTCGCGATGCGCTCCCAGTGGGGCGAGATCGAGGCGCTCGACAGCAAGGTCGCTGCCGACATGCAGGTCCGGCTGCTGCTCGAGGGCCGCCGGCTGGTCGAGCGCGGCTCCCGCTGGCTGCTGGCGCACCGCTCGCGCCCGCTCGACATCGGCGCGACCGTGAGCTTCTTCTCGCCGGGGGCGACGGCGCTCCAGAAGGCCCTCCAGCGGCTGCTCGGCCCTTCCGACGTGGAGCCGCTGATGGTGGAGGCGGACGAGTACGAGCGCGCCGGCGTGCCGCCCGGCCTGGCCCACCGCGTGGCCGGGCTGGCCACGATGTTCTCGACCTTCGACATCGTCGAGGTCGCCGTCGACGCGGGGCTCGACGTCGAGGAGGTAGCCGCCGTCTACTTCAAGCTGGGCGAGCGGCTCGAGCTGCACTGGCTGCGCGACCGCATCGTCGCCCTCCCGCGTGACGACCGCTGGCGCGCGCTGGCCCGGGCCGCGCTGCGCGACGACCTATACAGCCTGCATCGCGGGTTGACGGCAGAGGTGCTGCGCGACACGGACTCGAAGACCTCGGCCGCCGAGCGTGTCGACGGGTGGGTGGCGCGCAACCCGGCGTCGGAGCGCTGCCTCCAGACGCTGGCCGAGATTCGCCTCGGCCACGTCTTCGACACGACCACCCTGCCCGTGGCCGTGCGCGAGGTGCGCAACCTGCTGCTCGCGAGCGGGCGCAGCTAGGCGCAGCCCTCAGGCGGCGTAGCGCTCGGCGGCGCGGGCGCGCGCCTTGGCCGCCTCCACCTCGCGGTCCTTCGGCGGCGCGGTAGTCGTCAGCTCGCTCAGCAGCCGCGTCGAGATCGCGGTGACGTCGGCGACCGCGCGCTCGAAGGCCTCCTCGTTGGCGCGCGAGGGCTTGTTCATGCCGCTGACCTTGCGTACGTACTGCAGGGCGGACGCGTGGATCTCCTCGCGCGTCGCCGGCGGATCGAAGTTGTGAAGCGTTCGGATGTTTCGGCACATGCCGCCCAGGCTACCTCCCCGGACATGGAAAACCCGCGCCCTGACGAAGAGGGCTTCGGCGAGGCCGACCTCGGCGAAGCGCAGTCCTCGAACCCGGCCGACGACGACGAGATGATCGAGCCGGACGCCGATCCGCTCGACACCGACGTCGAGGACGCCGACCTCTTCCTCGGCGACGACGACGCAGACGAGTAGAAGCCCCGAGCGGGCCACGGCTACCGCCCTGCCACGATCCGTCCGTGCTCGCGGTCGCGCTCGGCCTGTCCTCGTCGCTGTTCTGGGGGCTCGGCGACTTCCTCGGCGGCCTCCAGAGCCGGCGCGTGCGCGTGCTCGCCGTGCTGCTCGTCAGCCAGGCGTCCGGGCTCGTCGCCATCGCCATCGGGATCGCGATCGCGCGGCCGCAGGCCCCGCCGCTCGTCGACCTCTGGCCCGCGGCCGCCGCGGGCCTCGCCGGCGCCATCGCCCTGAGCGCGTTCTACCGCGCCCTGGCGATCGGCACGATGAGCATCGTCGCGCCGATCTCGGCCACCGGCGCCGCCGTGCCGGTGGTCGTCGGCATTGCCGGCGGCGATCGCCCCGCCGCCCTCCAGCTCGCCGGGATCGTCGCCGCGGTCGTCGGCGTGGTGCTCGCGTCGCGGGAGCTCGACGAGCCGCAAAGGGGGTCAGGTCTTGCCGTAGCGGCAAGACCTAACCCCGGCCGCGTTCCCGAGCGCACCAGCGTCGCGCTCGCCCTCGTCGCGGCCCTCGGCTTCGGCACCTTCTTCGTCGGGATGGACGCGGGGGCCGACGCCAGCGTCCCGTGGGCGCTGCTGGCCAACCGCGTCGCCTCGGTCAGCGCCGTGCTGCTCGTGGTCGGCGCCGCCCGCGTCCCGCTGCCGGGCTCGCCCCGCCGGCTCGCGCCCCTCGTCCTCGTCGGGCTCCTCGACGCCGGCGCCAACGGCCTCTACGCCTGGGGAGCGACCGAGGGGCTCGTCAGCGTCGTCGCGGTGCTCGGCTCGCTCTACCCGGTGGCGACCGTGCTGCTGGCCCGGTTGGTGCTCGGCGAGCGCGTGCGGCGCGTGCAGGAGGTCGGCATCGTCGCCGCCCTCGCCGGTGTGGCCCTCATCGCCGCAGGGTGACGCCGAGCAGGTCCTCGAGCTCGGAGATCGTCTGCTCGGCGCCCACGTGGTGCACCGTCGCCATGCCGAGCTCGCGGGCCGGCTTCAGGTTGCCGGGCAGGTCGTCGACGAACACGCACGCCGACGGAGGGAGGTCCACCGCCTCGGCGCCGAGCTCGTAGATGCGCGGGTCGGGCTTGCGCAGCCCGACGTCGCCCGAGATCACCACGCCGTCGAACAGCTCGGGGAACAGCGTGCGGTCGTAGCGCCCGTGGCCCCACGAGTTCGAGATGAGGCCGGTGCGCACGCCCGCGCGCTTGGCCGCGCGCACGGCGTCGAGCATCGTCTCGTCGGCTCGCATGCCCGCGAACAGGCGGTCGATCAGCCCGTCGGACCGCTTGAGCTCGAGCACGGCGGCGAACTTCGACTCGAACTCCTCCTCGGTCAAGCGACCGGTCTCGAGGTCGGCCAGCAGCTCGCGCGCTATCGGGTCCTTCATGAACCGGTCGCGGACGGTGTCGGGCAGCAGGCCCTCCGCCTCGCAGAACTCGCGGAAGGACGCAAAGACGTCCGTGGTCAGGACGCCGCCGAAGTCGACCAGCAACCCGCGCCGCGCGCCGTCAGGCACCGTGGGCGACGTCCCAGGCCCGCTGGGCGATCTCCGGCACGCCCCGGTCGAGCATCTTGAAGAACGGGTCGTCGGTCGTGCCCGCGAGCAGCCGCTTGTAGGAGCCCTCGAGGAAGACCGCGGACTTCCACAGCGCGAGCGTCTGGTACCAGCGCAGCTCCGACATCGACCGTCCCGACTTGGCCTCGTAGCGCTCGAGCAGCTCTGCCCGGGTGGGGAATCCCTCGCGCGTGGTGACCGCGGCCAGCGAGAACAGCGTGCCGGCGTCGTCCCCCGGCTCCGGGTAGGTGGCGGTCAGATAGCCGAGGTCGGCGAGCGGATCGCCGATCGTCGCCAGCTCCCAGTCGAAGATCGCCACCAGCCGCGCGGGGCCGCCCGGCGCGAACATCGTGTTGCCGAGCCGGTAGTCGCCGTGCACGATCGTTGCGGGCGGCGACGCGGGCCTGTGCTCGGTCAGCCACGCGGTGACGCGGTCGAGTACCTCGACCTCGCGCGTCTTGTTGTGCTCCCACAGCCCCCCGAACCGCCGCAGCTGGCGGTCGAGGTACCCGGTCGGCTTGCCGTAGCCCTCCAGCCCGCACGCCTCCCACGGCACCGCGTGGATCTCGACCAGGGCGTCGATGAGCTCGTCGGCGATGCGCCGGCGTTGCTCGGGCGTGTCGAGCGGCGCCGGGATCTCCGTCGTGATCACGTCGCCCTCGACCTTCTCCATGACGTAGAAGGGGGCGCCGATGACGCCGTCGTCGTCGCAGGTGGCGACCACCTCGGGCGTGCGCACGGGCCGGTCGGCGACCGCGATCAGGAGCCGCGCCTCGCGCAGAACGTCATGGGCGCTGGGCGGAAGAGGCGGTCGCGGCGGGCGGCGCAGCACCCATTCGCCGCCGTCGCGGCGGATCAGGTAGGTGATGTTCGAGTGGCCCTCGCCGACCGGCTCGGCCTCCACCGGCCCAGAGCCGAGGCCGCGCTCGTCGAGGAAGGCCTCGAGCGGCCGGCGGACGAGCAGCGGAGGAAGATCGAGCCGCGCCGCCTCGTCGTGCGTGTCGACGATCGTGCTCAAGGCGGGGTGATGCTAGCCGCGGGCCTGCTCGGGGATGCCGGAGGTGCCGTCTCGTTTGCGGTTCGCCAGGCCGGCGAACCAGCGATAGGCTGCGGCTTTGATGGCGCAGCAGCTCTGGCTTTTCCGCCACGGCGACGCCGAGCCCCACGGGGCCCGGCACGACGCCGACCGGCGGCTGACGGCGAAGGGCGAGAAGCAGGCCCGCATGGCCGGCGAGGCCCTGGCCCGGCTCGGCCTCGAGTTCGCCGCCGTCTACACGAGTCCGCGCGTGCGTGCGCGCGACAGCGCGCACCTCGCCGCAGCGGCGCTCAAGGCCGACCCGCTGATCCACCAGCCCCTGTCGGCCGGCTTCGATGCGGACGAGGCGCGCGCGCTGCTGGCCGCGGCCGGCGACGGTGCCCGTGTCCTCGTCGTCGGCCACGAGCCCGACTTCTCGCAGACCGTCCACGACCTGACCGGAGCTCGGATCGACCTCAAGAAGGGCGGCATCGCGGGGGTGCGGGTCGACGGCAGCGCCGCCGAGCTCATCGACCTCCTGCGTCCCAAAGAGGTCGAGGAGATCGTCGCCTAGGCGGCGGCGAGCGCGACCGGCGAACGCACGACGTCGTCGTATGCGTCGACGCTGTCGACCGCGGCGAGGTCGCCCACGACGCCGGTCACGACGGCGCCGGTATGGGCCTCGACCTGCGCCAGCAGGAGCGCGAGGCGGTCGCGCAGGGCGCGCTCCCGCGCCCCGTCGCCCCACGCCCAGCGGTCGGCGGCGAAGCCGTTGGCGAGGAGGAGCACCGTCACGCGGTCGGGATGCGCTCGGCGGACCTCGTCGACGAGGACGGAGTCGAGGGCCGGGTCGGAGGCGATGGCGAGCACGCGAGTCATGGCGCAACCCTTGCTTGCCGGCGTTAACCGACCGTAAGCCGAAACCTACAA
Organism: Solirubrobacteraceae bacterium; assembly: GCA_045805605.1. Lineage (GTDB taxonomy): Bacteria > Actinomycetota > Thermoleophilia > Solirubrobacterales > Solirubrobacteraceae > DATBDE01. Next base: position 35,300 of record JBJMKX010000070.1, on the reverse strand, counting down.
GTCGGTAAGAGCGCGGCTACTTGACCACGATGGACTCGGTCATGGCCACCGGGTGCAGCGCGCAGAAGAGCTGGTAGCGGCCGGGCTTGGTGAGCTTGGCCTTGAACGACCGGCCGCCGTTCAGGTTCGGCGACGAGAAGCCGCGCGGGCCCGACGCCAGCGTGACGTTGTGCAGCGGCCCGTCTTCGAAGCGCCAGCGCACGGTCGTGCCGCGCCGGACCAGCAGGTTGGGGCGCGAGAAGCGGAAGTCGGCGACGTCGACGTCGGCCGAGCCGCCGTCGACCGCCTTGGTCGGCCCGGGCGGATGGGTGATGCGGATCGCCCGACCGCGGGCGTTCAGGCCGGTCAGCGGCACCGTGAACCGGGGCGGCGACGTGCGGCCCGGCTGGTCTGACTGCAGCTGGAAGCGGTCGCCCGGGAGCGGTCCGCAGCCCTGGTCCACCGAGGAGTCCGGAGCGATGTAGATCATCTCGATCCCCATGACGCGCGTATGCGGCCGCGAGTTGTCGTAGGTGGCGGTGAGCTTGAGCCGCTGGCCTGCGGTCACCGGGATCCCGTGCAGGGAGCCCCAGTAGCTCATGGCGATCGGGCCGGGCTCGTGGAGGACCGGTTTGACGTGGTAGTAGGGGTTCGAGGGCATGCCCCACAGCGGCTCGGAGCGGCCGATCTCGCGATCCCCGCAGTCGGGCTCGGTGACCACGAGGCTCTGGCCGCCGCCGTGCACGTGCCCGCCGCCGCCGAGGAGGCGGCCGCTCTGAGGGACGGTCCACGTCGACTCTTGCTTGAAGGTCGCGGAGGGCCCGCCACCGCCGGGCACGTCGAAGACCGGATCAGCCTGGCAGTTGCGGACGTCGAGCCAGTACGGGTTGGCGTCGGCGATCTCGGGCGAGGTGTCGACGGTGACGTGGTACTGGATGAAGGCGTGGTCGGTGACGCCGCGGTGGTTCATGAACATCCACGCCATGAGCCAGTTGTCGGCGGCGTCGAGCTTGTAGCCGTACCCGGGCGGGAGGGCGAACTTCGCTCGCTCCTCGCCGGCGCCGTAGAACCGCTGCGGCGAGAATCCGAGGTCGGTCTTGTTGTCCCAGAGCTTGAAGTGGTTGCAGGTGCCGTCGGGGCGGCTGAGGTTTGCGAAGACGATGTGGTGGAGCATCAGCCGCTGGATCGGCACCTGCGTCCCCTTGGCGTCGACCACGTCGACGTCCATGCCGGTGATGTGGCCGGCGCCGGGCGGGCGCGGGATCCCGTTGACGGTCACCTGGCGCACCTGGTAGCCGTCGACCTCGACGGGGCCGTAGCGGCAGGTGTACGAGGTGCGCGTGCCTTCGGTGCTCGCGACGTCGCAGGAGCCGTCACCGGGCCCGGCGTTGGTGAGCTCGGCGCCGCCGATGTCCGCGGCCGACGCGCCGGCAGGGAGAAGCAGCCCGGCGAGGACCGCCGCCACGATGAGGTACCGCACCACCTCTCGAATGTACTCGAACTTGCACAAGGACTGCAAGAATTCAGAGCGTGACCGCGGCGCAGAAGATCGACGGGCGGAGGGCGCGCGCGCGGCGCACCCGCGAGGCGATCGTCGACGCCGTGCTCGGCCTGCTCGACGCGGGCGACCTGCGCCCCTCGGTGGAGGACATCGCGGCGCGAGCGGGAGTGTCGCCGCGCTCGATCTTCCAGCACTTCGGCGACCGCGAGACGCTGCTGCGAGCAGTGGGGATGCGCCAGACGGAGCGGGTGAGCCAGATCGTCGAGCACCTGCCCGACACGGGGCCCTTCGACGATCGGCTGGAGGCGTTCGTCGAGCAGCGGGCGAGGGTGCTCGAGTTCATCACCCCGGTCCGCCGCTCGGCCCTGCTCGACGAGCCGTTCTCGGAGGGCAGCCACGCCGGCCTGCAGGCGTTCCGGGCGTTCAAGCGGGCCGAGGCCGAGCGCGTCTTCGCGCCCGAGCTCGACGCGCGCCCGGCCGGCGAGCGCGAGGAGGTCGTTCGCGCGCTGGGGGCGGTGACCGACTGGAACACCTGGGAGGCGCTGCGCGCGCACCAGGGCCTGAGCGTCGCCGATGCCCGGGCGGTGATGCGCCGCACGATCGGGGCGCTGATTCGCGCTTCCTAGCATTGGGTGCGTGCCCGAGCTGCCCGAGGTCGAGATCACCGCGCGCCGCCTCGACGCCGCTCTGCGCGGGGTCGAGGTCGAGTCGGTCATGGCGCCGGGCGTCAACGCGCTGCGCAGCTTCGATCCGCCCCTGTCCAAGCTGCACGGGCGCGCGTTCGCGGGGGTGCGGCGGCGCGGCAAGCTGTTCCTGATCGACTTCGCCGGCGATTTCACCCTGGTGGTGCACCTGATGAGCGCCGGGCGGCTGCAGCTGTTCGACAAGCGCGCCGGCCCGCGCGACCGCACCTCGCGGTTGCTCGTGCGGCTGCCGGGCGATCGCGAGCTGCGGCTGCGCGAGTTCGGCACGAAGCAGGCGGCGTGGGTCAAGCTGCTGTCCACCGACGCCGTGATCGACGACGAGGTCTTCCTGAACATGGGGCCGGAGGCGTGGCCCGATCCGCCCCCGTTCGACGAGCTGCTCGCCGAGCCGCGGCCGCTGCACTCGCTGCTGCGCGACCAGCATGTGATCGCCGGCATCGGCCGCTCGTGGGTGGACGAGATCCTCTGGCACGCGCGGCTGTCGCCCTTCAAGCGCGGCGACGACCTCTCGCTCGAGGAGTCGCAGGAGCTGCGCGCGCAGACCGTCGCCACTGTGGGCGCGGTCGTCGACCACTACGAGCGCGTCATCGACCTCCCGATCCCCGACAAGCTGCCTATGCCGCTGCAGGTGCACCGCCGCCAGGGCGAGCCGTGCCCCCGCTGCGGCACCAAGCTCGAGGCCGTCTTCTACGAGGACTACGTGATGACCTACTGCCCCGCCGAGCAGACCGAGGGCCGGGTGCTCAAGGACCGCCGCCTGTCGCGGCTGCTGAAGTGATGGCGCCCGGCGGCAGCGCTCCCGACTTCACCCTTCATCGGCTCTAGGCGAAGGCCGACTGGATGGCGGCGGTGTCGATGAGGCCCTGCATCGCGCTGACGCCGCCCTCGTGGACGTTCCAGAGGTGCACGAAACGCGCCTCGAAGGTCGTGCCCGTGCTTCGAGCGCGGCCGCGCTCGACCCCGAGCGCGATGATCCGACCGCCGGGCAGCGCGTGCAGCTCGTGCGCATGGACCTCGGGGTCCTCGAGCGCGGAGGCGAAGCTGTGGAAGTATTCGCCGAGCTCGGCTCGACCCCGGTAGATGCCGCGCGACCACGGCAGGGTCGGTGGCGTCACCCACTCGACATCGGCGTCCACCGCATCGATCACCGCGGCGACATCGCCGCGCGCGAACGCCGCGTAAATCGCTTCGATCTGCTGGACGTTGTCCGACGGCATGGCTGCTCCGGGTTGGACGAACCACCAGGAGCCGAGGCACCGAGCTCGCGGGGAGTTCGACTTGCATGGCAGCAGCAGTACCGCTACCAGCGCCGATCAGAGACGCCGGGAAAGCGACAGCGCGGCGCGTCCTGCGACGGCGAGACCGACGCCGACCGCCGTGACGCCGACCGTGATGCGAGCCGCTCCGGCGGTCAGCGGGTCGACGCCGAGCGTGGCCCCCGCCGCGGTGAGGGACAGCACCACCGCGCTGGCGACGGCGATCAGCGCCCACGCCGGGAACGCGACGTTGCTCCGCCAGGCCAGACCCGGCCGGGCGCGCAGGGTCCACGCGATCGCCACGTTCGCGACGAGCCAACTGGCAACGGCTGCCGCGATCGCCGTGTCGGTGCCCCACTCGGCGTGGACGAGGAGGAAGGTCGGCAGGACGGCGGCGGTGAGCGCCAAGGCCGTGAGCGCGATGGCGGACAGTTGCGTGTCGTCGAGGAACCGTCGGGCCGGATCGCGCGGGGGGTGGTCCATTGCGCCGGGCGCCGGCGGCTCGGAGACGAAGGCCACCGACGCGCCGACGTCCATGAACAGCTCGAGGATGACGATGTGGACGGGGTGGAAGGGGGCGGGCAGCCCCAGCACCAGCGGTACGGCGATGACAACGACGAGCGCGATCTTGGCGCCGAGGTAGAAGGCGACCGCGCGCCGTAGCTGGGAGGCGAGGCCGCGACCGCCCTCGACGGCGCCGACGATCGTTGGGTAGGCGTCGTCGACGAGCACGAGGTCGGACGCCTCGCGGGCGAGATCGGTCCCGCGCGCGCCCATGGCGATGCCGACGTTCGCCGCGGCGAGGGCGGGCGCGTCGTTGACGCCGTCGCCGGTGACGGCGACGGCCTCCCCGCGGTCCTGGAGTACGCGGACGAGCCGCAGCTTGTCCTCGGGCGTGGCACGGGCGATGACGGCCTCACCGCGCAGGCGCTCCGCGAGCTCGTCATCGTCGAGGGCGTCGAGCGGCGCGCCGCCGTGCATGACGTTGGGACCGTGGATCCCGGCCTCGCGGGCGGTCGCGGCGACCGTCTCGGGGTGGTCGCCGCTGACGACGATCGTCCGCACACCGGCATGGGCGAGCTCGGCTACCGCGTCGCCCACTCCGGGGCGCAACGGATCGCGGAAGGCGGCCAGTCCCACGAACGCGAGGTCCCTCTCGGCGTCGGCGGCACCGCGCGGAACCGCGGCGACGCGACGCTCGGCCACGGCGATGACCCGGAGCCCGTCGTCCGCGAGGCGCCCGACGCGCTCGAGCAGGGACGCCCGTTCCGCGGCCGACATCGCGCATGCCGCGAGCACGGCCTCCGGCGCGCCCTTCACAGCCACCCACGCGCCGTCGGCCTCGCGCCACACGGCGCTCTCGCGCTTGCGGATCGGGTCGAACGGATGCCTCGCCGGCCGCTCGCTCGACCGGCGCTCGCCGGCCGCCTCGGCCAGCGCGCGATCGACCGCGTCCTGCGCGGCCGCCGCCCCGTGCGCCGCCGCGGCGACGGTCAGCACGTGCCCGCGGCCGCCGTCGATGCGCTCGATCACGAGACGGTTCTCGGTCAGGGTCCCGGTCTTGTCGGCGAGCAGCACGGTCATCGCCCCGACGGCCTCGGCGGCGCGCAGCCGGCGCAGGAGCACGCCATGCTGCGCCAGACGCAGCCCGCCAATCGCCACCAGCACGGTGACGAGGATCGGCAGCTCCTCGGGGATCGTCGCGAACGCGAGCGTCAGCCCGTCGAGCAGCATCTCGCGTGCGGGCTGGCCACGGAGCACGCCGACGAGCGGCACGAGCACGCACGCCGCCACGGCCACGATGAGCGCCGCGCGCGCCAGTTCGGCCATCGCGCGTTGAAGCGGCGTGGGTGGCTCCCTGGCCTCCGCGACGAGCCGCCCGAGACGCCCGATCTCGGTGTCCGGGCCCACTGCGACGACGACGCCCTCGCCGGCTCCGGCCACGACGGCGCTGCCGGCGTGGAGCACCGACGACCGCTCGGCGAGCGGCGCGTCGGCAGCGACCGGGTCGGGTCCCTTGGCGGCCGCCACAGGCTCGCCCGTCAGCCGCGATTCGTCGGTGGCCAGGCCGTCGGCCTCGACGACGCGCGCGTCGGCGGCCACGACGCTGCCGGCCTCGACGAGCAGCACGTCGCCGATGACGAGCGCGTCGAGCGGGACCGCGGCCACGGTGCCGGCACGCCGGACGAGCGCATTGGGGGCACTGAGGTCACGCAGCGCCCGAAGCGCGCGCTTGGCTCGGACCTCGGAGATCGCCTCGACGGCGCTGACCAGCGCGATGACCACGAAGATTGCGATCGCGTCGCGCAGCTCCCCGAAGATCGCCGAGAGCACACCGACCGCGACCAGCAACAGCTGGAGCGGCTCCACGACCGACTCGACCAGTTCCTGGAGAACGGCCATGGTCGAGCCTCCCTCGGTCCGCACTGCCGCAGTGCCGCGCCGCTGCTCGACCTCCTCGGGCGTCAGCCCGCCCGGGCGACTGCCGGTCCGCTCCCAGATGACCCCGAGCGGCTCTGCGTGGACCGGGACGGCCGGCGCCCGATCGGCGAGGCGCGACGCCGGCGTTGCGCTCGCCATGAAACGAATGCTACGTCGCCCCCGCCCAACCCGGAACCGCGCTGCGCGGATGACTTCGCTCTCGAAACAGGCGAGCGCCGCTCGTCGCTTCACTCCTCCTCGGCACGACGAGCGGCCGCGTCCTTCGCGGCAGGATCCAGGCACCGTCAGCGGGCCTGAGCGCGTAGGGTCACGCGACTCGAGCGAAAGGATGCACCATGGTCAAGGCAGTCGTGCTCTACGGGCCTCCGGAGGATGCGGACGCCTTCGAGCGCTATTACGCGGACACGCACACAGCGCTCGCAACGGCGGTCCCCGGCCTGCAGCGGTTCGAATCCGCGCAGGGCATCGCGACGCCGGACGGCAGCGAACTCCCCTATCAGCGCATCGCCGAGCTGACGTTCGACGACATGAACGCGCTGCAAGCGGGACTCGGATCCGAGGAAGGACAGGCCGCCGTCAACGACATCCCGAACTTCGCCACCGGCGGCGTGACGATCTTCTTCGCCGAGATCGACTGACGCATTCGCTCAGTCGCGGCCGATCCCGGCACCCCGACGCAGGCAAGAAGGGACGAACCGATGCGCATCCTCGCCCTCGGCGGAAGCCTCCGTGAACGTTCGCGGAACCGGGCACTGCTCAATGAAGCCGCAGCCCTGGCTCCGCCTGGGACCGAGTTGGATTTCAGCCCGTTGGCGGTCATCCGTTCGCTTCCGCTCTTCAACCAAGACGTCATCGAGCGCGACGGCCTCCCTCCCCAAGCCGTAGAGCTGAAGGATGCGCTGCGGGCGGCGGACGGGCTGCTCATCGCTACGCCCGAGTACAACTGGGGAATCCCGGGCTTCCTGAAGAACGGGATTGACTGGGCGTCGCGCCCGGCCTCTGACATCCGCCACGTGTTCGGCGACCTGCCGGTCGCGGTCATCGGGGCCGGCGGAGGGTCGGGCACGCGCAACGCCCAGACGGCTTGGGTATCGGTGTTCCGCTACCTGAGGATGCGGCCGTGGTTCGACCAGTGGCTCTTCGTCGACCACTCCGGAGAGCGGTTCGACCAGGACAGCCGTCTGATCGATGAGGCGATTCGCGAGCAGCTCCGCACGATGGTCACCGCCTTCGCGACCCACTGCGAGCAGCTTCCCCGCACGCGCGCAAGCTGACCACCGTGGTTGCGTCGACCGTCGACCCGGCGTCACCGCCGCGCCGGGCCCCGTACCCAAGGCGGTGTCGCTGTCACCACGCGCCCACGACACCGCGGACGATCAGGATGATCCCCAGCGCTAAGGCGGCGATGGTCGCGACTCGGCGGCGTCGCCGGACCAGCCAGGCGCGGAACGACGCAATCGCACGCTCCGTCCGCTCGGGCGCGAAGGCATAGCCGAGCAGCGGTAGCTCGAGCGGGATCAGCTGGATCAGGCAGAAGCCGACAACGAGAAGGACCGTCGGCACGGTCCCCAGGCCGACCTTCGCGATGCGTCCCAGCGCGGTCAGGTAGGAGACGCCCGGGAAGCTCAACAGGGCCCCCACGGCGAAGGCAACGGCGGTCGACCCGCGGCCGAGCATGCGCTCGGCCCACGGCTCCCGCGCCTCGCTCGCCCGCGCCTTGGCCTCCTTGCGCCGCCGGCGCCGCTCACGCGCGGGCGCGTCGCGTTTCGTCTGCAGGATGAAGGCGACCAGTAGCAGGATCGCGCCCACCGCGATCTGCTCAGACGGGCTGACCGTCCGCTTCGCGGTGTTGGCAAAGCTCGACCCCTGAAGGGTGAACACGATCACCAAGCCCACGGTGATGGCTGTCGTGTACGCCCCGAGGAGGTAGCTCAGCATCAGGGACTTGGAGCGGGGGACCAGGAGCATGACGGCGGTCGCCGCCACCAGCGACGGGTTGAGCATGGCGAGTAGCGCCAAGCCAACGACAACGCCGAGATCGCTGCTCATCCCGGCGAATCAGATCAGGTAGGACTCGCGCGTAAGCCCGGCCCGCCCGCCGCTACGCGGGCGCCGGCACGGGCGGCGCTGTGCGCGTCGGCAGCTCTCGCTCGGCGCGCTTGAGGAGCACGGCGTTGGTGGCGACGATGATCGAGCTCAGGGACATCAGCAGGGCGGCCCATTGCGGGGCCAGCTCGACGCCGAGCGAGGGGAACAGGGCGCCGCCAGCGATGGGGATGGCGAGCACGTTGTAGACCGACGCCCAGCCGAGGTTCTGCTTCATCTTGCGGATGGTGGCCCGCGACAGGTGGATCGCGCCGGTGATGTCGAGCGGGTCCGAGCGCATGAGGACCACGTTGGCGGTCTCGACCGCGACGTCTGTCCCGGCGCCAATGGCGATACCGATGTCGGCCTGCGCAAGCGCCGGCGCGTCGTTGACGCCGTCGCCGACCATCGCAACCTTCTTGCCCTCGTCCTGCAGGCGCTTGACGTAGTTGGCCTTGTCCTGGGGCAGCACCTCGGCGAAGACTCGATCGATGCCGAGCTGTTGCGCGACCGCGGTCGCCGTGCGCTCGTTGTCGCCGGAAATCATTGCCGCCTCCAGGCCGAGCTCTTTGAGGCCCGCGATCGCTGCGCGGGCGCTGTCTCGGACCTGGTCGGCGGCGGCCACGAGCCCTCCTTGACGCCCGTCGATGGCAACGTACATCGCGGTCTTTCCTTCGCCGGCCAGCCGCTCGGCCTCGCTGGCCAGCGCGTCGATTGGCACACGCTCGCGCTCCATGAGCCGGCGGTTGCCGACAAGGACCACGTGATCGTCGACGGTGGCGCGAAGGCCGAAGCCCGAGATGGCCTCGAAGGCGCTCGGCTCGCTCAACGCGGTGTCGCGTTGGCGCGCCCCGGCGACGATCGCGGAGGCGAGCGGGTGCTCGGAGGACTGCTCGGCGCTGGCCGCCAGCCGTAGCACGTCGGTCTCGAATTTTCCGTTGCTCGTGACGACGTCGGTCAACGCGGGCTCGCCGACCGTGAGTGTTCCGGTCTTGTCCAGCGCGATCGCGTCCAGGTCGCCGATCCCCTCGAGCGTGGCGGCGTCCTTGATCAGGATCCCGTGACGGGCGCCGATGCCGGTCCCCACCGCCACGGCTGTCGGGGTGGCCAGGCCGAGCGCATCGGGGCAGGCGATCACGATCGCGCTGATCGCGAACGTCAGCGCGGTGAGGAAGCTCTCGTCTGAAGCGAATGTCCAGATCGCGAAAGTGCCAATGCCGGCCGAGATGGCGACGATCACCAGCACCCCTGCGGCGCGGTCGGCCAGGCGCTGGCCGGGCGCCTTGGAGCTCTGTGCGCGTTCGACGAGGTCGATGATTTGCCCCAGCGCGGTGTCGGACCCGATCTTGGTCGCTTCGACCGTGAGGGCGCCCGAGCGGTTGATTGACCCGCCGACCACCTCGTCGCCGACGCGCTTCTCGACCGGCATCGACTCGCCGGTGACCAGGCTCTCGTCGACCGAGGACGCGCCCGCGGTCACGCGCCCGTCAACCGGGACCTTGTCGCCGGGCCGCAGGCGGATGAGGTCGCCGACGACGATCTCCGTGGTTGGGATCTCGACCTCCTCGCCACCGCGGACGACGGTCGCCTTGGGCGGCACGATGTCGAACAGGGCCTTGAGGCTGTCGCTCGTCCCGCGCCTGCTCTTCATCTCCATCCAGTGGCCAAAGAGGACGAACGTCACCAGCATCGTCGCCGCGTCGTAGAACGTCGCCCGCCCCACGATGGTCAGCAGTACGCTGGCCAGCCACGCTGCCAGCACGCCCGTGGCGACGAGCACGGACATGTTCAGCGCCCGCCCGCGCAACGATGTCCATGCGCCTCCGATGAACACCCAGCCGGCGTACCAGACCACCGGGGTCGAGAGTACGAGCATCACCACGTTGCGTGCGTCGAGCGACCTGATGAGGTGGATGCCAAATGCGTCGTAGCCGATGTCGGAGATCAGGATCACCGGGATCGTCAACCCCAGCGCGACGAAGAAGCGCCTGCGCATGTCGCGCTCCATGGCCGTGGCCATGTCCGGAGCCGCCATGTCGTGGCCCAGGCCGCCGCCGTGTCCACCTGGCGCTCGAGCTGGCTCCTCGTGCTCGGCCATCGCGCTGGTGTGCGGCAGCTCGTACTGCATCCGATCGCAGGTCGTCGCGCAGGTGATCGGCGTCATCTGCGCGACGTGGCCCAGCTCCTCCGGGCTGGAGCGCGCCGGCTCGCCGTCGCACCGATAGCCGCAGGCGCGCACGGTCCGCCCAATCTGGTCCCTATCGACCCGTGTGGGATCGAGCTCGACGGTCAGTCGCCGGGTCGGCAGGTCCACCTCGGCGTCCAGCACGCCGCGAAGGACGCTTACCTCGCGCCGGATCACGTCTGCGCAGCAGATGCAGTGGAGGTCATCCACCGTCAGGTGCTCGCGGATGGCCTCACTCATAGTGGACTCGCTCAGGCGGCGACTGTAGGGAATACTCGTGCCCGACGTCGCTTCGGACACGCCGGGTCCGGGCGGGCCCGGCCACGATCCGCGAACGCCACCTGGTCAAGGACACGGCGGGGAGAAATCACGTCCGCGGAGTACGTCGTACCGGTCAGGCGGACGGTCGAGGCCCATACTCGCGATGAACTTCCTGAACGAAAGGAAACCGAATGGTCGAAGTTGGTCAGACGGCGCCGGACTTCGAGTTGCCCGACCAGAGCGGCGAGCCGGTGCGCTTGTCAGAGCTGCGCGGGCAGAAGGTGGTCGTCTACTTCTATCCCAAGGCCGACACGCCCGGTTGCACGACCCAGGCGTGCGGGATCCGCGACCACGCGGCCGACTATGACGCCGCGGACGCGGTCGTCCTCGGCATCTCGCCCGATCCGGTCGAGCGCGTGAAGAAGTTCGCGGACAAGTACGACCTCGGCTTCACGTTGCTGGCCGACGAGGACCACGCCGTGGCCGAGGCCTACGGGGTCTGGGTGGAGAAGTCGATGCACGGGGGCACCTACTGGGGCAACGAGCGCACGACGTTCGTGATCGATCCCGACGGACGGGTGGCCGAGGTGCTCAGGAAGGTCAAGCCCGCCCAGCACGACGACCTGGTCCTGGCCGCGCTCGGCGGCTAACGGCCTCGAAGTAGGCCAGACCGGGGTACGGGCGCAGCTCGCGGCCGTAGCTGGGGACGCGCCGGCCCTCGTAGCCGGCACGATCGAGCTCGGCCAGGACCTCGGCGGTATTGAACAGCGTGAGGCGGTGCTCCTCGTCGTCACGGCGCCAGCCGCCCCGGCCCGCGCGCATGAATGTCGTGATGCGGCGGCTCAGCGTGCCGTCGGCCGCGGTGACCTCGCTGCACAGCAGCCAGCCGTCGCCCTCGGTGAACGTTCGGCCGGCGGTCAGGCGGCCCCGGGCCGGTGTGGCGACGTCGAACAGGAGGAGCTCCGCGTCCGCGCGGCCCAGCACCGACAGCGAGCCCGCGTAGCAGAGCACCTCGCCGAGGGCGGTGATCGCCGCGCAGGGCGGCGGCGCGTAGTTCACGACGGACGCCTGCACGAAGCGGGCGCGCGGAGCCTGCCGGCGGGCGATCCGAAGCATCTCCTCGGACTGGTCGACGCCGAGCACGTCGTACCCGGCGTCGGTCAGCGCCAGCGCCCAGATGCCGCTGCCGCAGCCGAGGTCGACGACGAGGCCGTTGTTGATGCCCGCCCGGCGCAGCCGGCGCAGCAGCCCTGGGGCGGCGTCGCGCGCGAAGCCGCCGAACCCCGCGTCGTGGATCGCGGCGAGGTCGCGGGCGTAGAAGGCCAACTACGGGGTGACGGGCGCCGGCGGCAGCGTGAACGGCGTCGGCACTACGATCTGGCCCGCCGCTCCCGCCTGCTGGACCCACGCGGCGAGCGACTGGAACGCGAGGTCGGGCTCGCCCTGCTTGTCGACCAGGCTGGTGTCGAACGAGTAGAGCGGCGACTGCGGCGCCAGCAGGTACTGGACGACGAGCTTGACCCGGGGATCCTTGAGCGAGAGCTGGAACCCCTTGCGCAGATAGGCGGCGCGCTGGGTCTCGGGCAGCGTGCTGGCTGTCGTCTTGCCGCGCGCGTAGAAGCCGTACTCGGTCAGGTAGAGGTTGAGGGGGTTGCGCGTCGGCGAAGTCCCGCCGCCGGTGTTGATGAGGGCGCCGCGCTTTTGCAGCTTGTCGAGCGCGTGGTCGAGGCGGACGAGCGACCCCGTGGTCACGTCGTCGGTGGTCAGGCCCGGGAAGTACGGGCCGTACGCCGTTCCGGACAGCAGCGTGTAGGGGTGGTGCGCGTATCCGTCGGTGCGCAGCGGCGGACACTTGCGGGCGGCCGTGTAGTCCGCCTTCGAGCAGGTGATCTGGCGCAGGAAGGTCAACGGCGAGGACGCCACGCCTGTGCGCCCGATCGGGCTCGTCTCGCCGAGGAGCACCTGGGCGTTGGGGTCGGCCCGCTTGATGCCCCGGTAGGCGCCTGTGTAGAGCGTGCGGTACTGCTGTGGCGCGCTGACGTGCGGATTGAGCCAGCTCGAGTAGTTGGGCTCGTTCCAGATCGAATAGCGGTCGACGCGCCCCCTGAAGTGCTGGGCGGCCGCGCGGGCGAACTGGGCGAACAGCCGCGGGTTGGGCTTGTAGTTCGAGGGCTTGCCGTGGCGGGCGCTGGCCCACGCGGGGACCGGGCCGAGCAGGGTGAGCTGGACGCGCTGGCCGTTGGCGGCGGCCTGGTCGATGGCGCGGTCGACGTCGCTCCAGTCGTAGGGGACCGGACGGGGCACCTGGGCGTCGTTGGCCGTGTCGCCGACGACTCCGGCCCAGCCGAGGTTGATGCGCAGGCGCGAGACGCCGAGCGCCTTGGCCAGGTCGTAGCCCTTCTGCGGCGTGAGCAGGTTCTGGGCGACGAAGACCTGGTCGTCCTGCAGGCCGATCTCGAGCGGTTGGTTCTGCGCGCGCTTGGCCGCTCCCGCCGGCACGGCGACGAGCGCAAAGGCGAGCAGGACCAGAGATATGAGCGTCGAGGGGCGGCGCATCGGGCGGCAGTCTAGGAAGAACACAGCACCCTCCCCGGGGGTTGCGGCGCCGTACTGTTCCTGGCGTGACCGCGGTCGTGGCCTCGCTGAGCAGCTTCATCGACTCGGTGGGCGAGTTCTTCTCCAAGCTGGCCGATATCAACTGGCTGGCGATGATCGCGGGGCTCATCGCGTTCGGGATCTATCTGACCGTGCGCTCGCGCGCGTATTTCAACGTCCTGCGCGCCGCGTATCCGAAGGAGACCTTCCCGTTCCGCAACATCTGGGCCGCCTACGTGGCCTCGTACGGGTTCAACAACGTCATCCCGGCGCGGGGTGGCGACCTGATCAAGCTCTATCTGGTCAAGAGCTCGATCCCCAACTCGTCCTATCCGGCCGTGGGGTCGAGCATCTTCGTGGAAGTCATCTTCGACCTCGTGATGGGGTCGATCATCCTGGCCTACGCGTTCACGCAGGGGGTGTTCCCCAAGCCGCCGGACTTCTCCGACCTGGACGCGTTCGACCTGTCGTTCTTCGCCTCGCACCCGCAGTTCACGCTGTTCCTCCTGACCGCGCTGGGGATCCTGGTCATGTTCGCCTTCGCGCTGCTCTCGCGCCGGGTCAGGGCGTTCTGGGCGCGGGTCCGCCAGGGGATCACGATCGTCTTCGACCGCCGGCGCTACTTCCGCGAGGTGTTCCTGGTCCAGCTCGGGGCGTGGGTCTTCCGCTGCACGGCGTTCTGGTTTCTCCTCGAGGCCTTCCATATCGGCGGCTCGGTGCGCAACGTGCTGCTGGTGCTGGGGACGAACGCGGTGGCGTCGGCGGTGCCGTTCACGCCCGGGGGCGCGGGCGTCCAGCAAGCGCTTCTGATCAAGGTCTTCGCGGGCACCGCGAGCGCCGAGGCGGTGGCGGCCTTCTCGGTCGGCCAGCAGATCGCGATCGCGGCGTTCTCGTTCGCGGTGGGCTTCGGCGCCCTCGCGGTCGTGTTCCGGATTCGGTCCTTCAAGGAAGTGCGCCGCCGCGGCCGCGAGGACCGCGCGGCCGAGGCCGCGGCCGCGAAGAGCTGAGGGGCACCGCCGCTTACTGCAGGCCCTGGCGCGCTTCGCGCACCAAGGTGACCGCGTCGGGGAACACACGCGCGATGACCGCGCGGATCTGCTCCGCCTGCTCCTCGGTCGTGCCCTGGATGTTGACCCGGTTGATGGCCGCCACCGTGAGGTCGACCGCAAGCTTGATCGCGTTGTCCGCCCACGCGAGCTTCTGGGCACCCTGCATCTGCTCGGCGAACTCGGCCATCCGCCGCTGCAGCTCCTCCGGGTCGCCGAACAGGCCTCCGAACCCTTCTTCCATGCGTGCCATGGTACGCCCATGGCGCCGGTGATCGAGGGCGCGGGGGTCTCGCTGTCGTACACGGAGCACGGCGAGGGCGCCGCGGTGCTGCTCGTGCATGGGATCGGCGGGACCGAATGGCCGCCGTTGCCGGGCCGGGTGGTGGCGTACGACCGGCGCGGGTACGGCTCGAGCGAGGCGCCGGAGCCGTATCACCGGACGACGGTCGAGGAGCAGGCGGAGGACGCGGCGGCGCTGGTCTCGCGGCTGGGGCTTGGTCCTGCGGTGGTCGTTGGGGACGGCCTGGGCGGGGTGATCGGGCTCGACCTGGCGCGGCGGCACCGTGCGCTGGTGCGCGGGGTGGTCGCCGTGGACCCGCCGCTGTTCGCCTTCGTGCCCGAGGCGTCCGAGGTGCTGGCGGCCGAGCGGGCGGAGCTCGAGCGCGTCCTGCGCGAGGAGGGGCCGGCAGAGGCCGTGCGGGCGTACTTCGCCGACCGCGGCCCTGCGTTTGCCGCGCGGGCGGCGGAGGCGCATCGGGCGTTCTTTGCGGACTATGGCGCCGCGGCGGGGTGGTCGGTCGGGCGGCGCGAGCTGCGGGCGCTCGACGTGCCGGTGTGGGTGCTAGACGGCCCTCGCGCTCCGCCGCACGTCCGGGCGGCGTCGGATGCGCTGGCGGACGCGTTGCCGGGCGCCGCTCGGGGTGGCGCTCTCCCTCAGGCGGTCGCGTCGCTGCTGGCGGCGTGAAGGC
This sequence comes from Solirubrobacteraceae bacterium, assembly GCA_045805605.1. GTDB lineage: Bacteria > Actinomycetota > Thermoleophilia > Solirubrobacterales > Solirubrobacteraceae > DATBDE01. The sequence continues at coordinate 20,275 of JBJMKX010000070.1, read as the reverse complement.
GGCGTCTGCGGTCTTCCGCGCAATCCTCTGCGGCCTGGGCCGACTTGGGTCGCTATGTCAGCCCTAACTCGGCCCACGTCCGTTCAGGAGGTCTGCCACGCCAACCCGTGGTCGGACAAGTCGTTCAAGAACCCGACGGGGTCGAACGCGCTCGCCGGCGACAGTACCCCCGAGCGGTCATAACCCGAGTCCGCCAGCAGCGAGGCCCCGTGGACCGAGGTCACTGCTGTCAGGCCGTAGACGTCCGAGCCGGTCACCGCTCCGCGGCCCGAACGACCGTCCGCGCCGATCGCCTCGGCGACGACCAGGAAGCGAGCCGCGCGGCGCGCGTCCTCCTCGGGGCCTTCGGGCAGCGCCATCAGCGCCGCGTGCAGGGCGCTTCGCACCGGTGTGCGCAGCGCCACCCCGATGCCCGCCATCAGCGGTGGCAGCAGCGAGGCCAGGGGGCCGACCGGCGCCATCGTCGAGACCGCCACTCGCGCGACAATCGTGCGCACGCGCGTGTGTCGAGGCACGGTCACGATCTCCCCGCACGGGTACTTCGCCGCGACCTGGCGCCCGAACGGCTCCGGGAACACCACGCTCGAGCGCATCGGCCCCGGACCGGCCGGCTGCCACGCGCCGTCCTCCCATACGACGTCGCCGCCCTTGGCGATCTCGAGCGTCGACCTGACCGTGCCGCGCGACGCGCCGAAGGCGCTCACGGCGTAGGCGAGCCGCAGCTCCTCGACCGGCTCGTGCTCTCGGGCCACCAGCCGGCACAAGAGGTCGCCGGGCACGTAGTCGAAGCCCATTGCCGGCACCACGGCGACCTCGGCCGCCCGTGCCGGCTCGTCGTAGCGGTCGGTGACGAGCTTCATGAACGCCTGCTCGCCGGTGGTGTCGACGTAGTGGGTGCCGGTCTCCACCGCCGCGCGCACCACCGGCTCGCCGTGCAGCGTGAACGGCCCGGCGCAGTTGATCACCGCCGCGCAGTCGCCGAAGGCATGGCGCAGGGCGTCGCGGTCGTTGACACCGGCGGCGCGGACGTCGGGGTCAGCCAGCTCTCCTGCCAGCGCCCGAAGCTTGCTCGCGTCGCGCCCGCACAGCATGAAGTCGAGGCCCCGCCGCTGCAGCTCGCGCGCCACCAGCCGGCCGGTGTACCCGGTCGCCCCGTAGACCGCGATGGGCCCGGCCTGGCTCAACCGCCGCGGTGGTGGAAGTAGAACTCGGGCAGCGCCGCGCGGGTGATCGAGCTGGCGAGGTTCATGGCCAGCTCGGCGTCGCCCGTGCGTACCGCTAGGTCGTCCAGCGTCACGATGCCGATGAGCTCGCCGCCCTCGAGCACCGGCAACCGCCGGATTCCGTGCTCGACCATGAGCTCGGCCGCCTCGGTGATGTCCATGTCGGGGGCGGCGGTGACGACGGGGGCCGAGGCGTGGTCGCAGGCACGGTCGCTCGGGTCTCGCCCGTCGGCGAGCACGGAGACGGCCAGGTCGCGGTCGGTGACGAAGCCGACCGGCTGCCCGTTCTCGACCAGCACCACCGAGCCCACGTTCCGCTCCCGCATGGTCTCGGCCACCTCGCGCACGCTCGTGTCGGGCGTCGCGGTGACCACGGATTCGGTCATCACGTCGCGAATGCGCACCGGGGCGAGTCTACGTCACGACGCGCCACCTAGACTTCCCCTCTTGGCTTCGATGACCCCCACTCAGCAGCGCGTCCGCGACCGGATCGAGGCGTTGATCCGGCTCGCCGCGCCGGCCCTCGACCTGCTCCTCGTGGCAGGCGACCGCGTTTCGCGGGCCGTCGACCGCGGCGACGCGACGGCCGAGCTCTCGCCGCCGCCCGTCCGCAGCCAGCGTGCCATCGCCGGCCAGGTCCGGCAGGATTGATCGCCGTGCCGCAACCAAAGACGCCGGCCCGGGCTGCCGACCCGGAGGAGACCCTCGCGTGGGAGGCGCGCAACCGCAACTGGGCGATCGCGGCGGCCGTCGTCGGCGCGCTGCTGCCCCTGATCGGGCTGTTCGTCGCGCCGAAGCCGAAGGCCGATCAGGTTCCGGAGCTCACGAGCGCCCTCATCTACTTCCACGACAACGCGAGCGGCTTCGTCATCAGCCAGGTCGTGATCTCGATCGGCACGATCGGCACCGGCATCGCGCTGCTCTTCCTCTACCGCGCGACCAAGGCGCGCCGGCCGCAGCTCCAGCCCGCCGCCCGCGTGCTGGCGATCGCCGGCCCGATCCTCCTGACCGTCGCCGGGATCGTCGGTCAGGTCTACCTGGCCCAGAAGTCGGCCAACTTCGTCAAGGGCCCCAAGACCGACCCCGAGGCGGACAAGATCCTGACCGGCGGGGTCCGCGTGGCGACCGGATCGGCCGGCATCGCCGGCCAGTTCGCCCTCGGCTTCGCGTTCGTGATGATCTCTCTCAACGCGATGCGGGCAGGGCTGCTGACCCGGTTCATGGGCGTGCTCGGCATCCTCGTCGGCGTCTTCCCGGTGCTGCTGAGCCTGCTGGCCAGCACGCTCTCGGGCCTCGGCGGCGGGCCCGCTCCGATCGTCCAGTTCTTCTGGCTCGGTGCGATCGCCTACCTGTACTCCGGGCGCTGGCCCAACGGGCTGCCCCCGGCGTGGAAGACCGGCAAGGCGGAGCCGTGGCCCTCGAGCGAGGACTTGCGCCGACAGCGTGCGGAGCAGATGCAGGCGCGCCGCGGGGGCGCCGGTGGCGGCGGCGGGGGCGACGCCGCGCCTGCCCGGCCGCCCGGTGGCCTACTCGGCATGCTGTTCGGCGGAGGACAGCGGCGAGGGGCGCCCCAGCCCCAGGCCGAGGCGGCCGATGGCGAGCCGGTCGAGGCCGAGGCCAAGCCGGCCACGCGACCATCGCCCGCCACCTCCGCGCGCAAGCGGAAGAAGAAGAAAAAGCGCGGCTAGTGGCGATCCTGAGCGATCGCACCCTGACGCGATTTTCGGAATCGCTGGGCGCCGCCGGCCTGCGCCTGGCCGGCAAGTGGAACGTGCCGATCTACCGTGCCACCCGCGGCCGGGTACTCGGGCGCGTCGGCAGGGCGCCGGTGCTCTTGCTCACGACCATCGGGCGAAAGTCCGCCCGGCGCCGCACGGCGCCGGTGCTCTACCTGCGCCGCGGCGAGGACCTCGTCGTCATCGGTTCGAACGCGGGCAACGCCAACGCGCCGGCCTGGGCCCTGAACCTCCAGGCCAACCCCGACGCGACGGTCGAGATCGGGGGCGAGAAGCGCGAGATGCACGCCCGGATCGCGGAGCGCGAGGAGCGCACCGAGCTCTGGAACGCCATGAGCGACCAGTACTCGGGCTTCGACCACTACCGCGAACGCACCAGCCGCGACATCCGCGTTTTCGTGCTGGAGCCGCGCCGCTAGACGATCGTCTGCACCGTCCCCCCGTCGACCGACCACGCGGCTCCGGCGACGTTGGACGCGGCCTCCGAGCACAGGAACACGATCACGGCAGCGATCTCTTCCGGCTCGCCCAGCCGCCCGAGCGGGATCTTGCCCGCCGCCGCCTGCAGCGCCTCCTCGCGCGACGTGCCCGATCGCTGCGCCGCCTGGTCGGCGAGGCCGCCGGGCGCCGTCCACAGCTCCGACGCCACCGCCCCCGGCGCCACGGCGTTGATCAAGACGCCGTCGCCCGCGTAGGCGTCGGCGAACACGCGCGAGAGCGACAGCTCCGCCGCCTTGGCCACCGAGTACGCCGCGTTGGACGGCGACGGCCGCTTGCCCGACGAGGACGAGACGTTGACCACTCGACCCCAGCCCGCCTGGGCCATCCGCGGGACCGCCGCGCGCATGAGCCGCAGCGGGGCCATGACGCTGAGCTCCCACTGCTCTTCCCAGTCCTCGTCGGTCAACTCCTCCAGCGGCTTGTTCTCGCTCGTCCCCGCGTTGTTGACCAGCACGTCGACGCGCCCGAACCGCTGCACCGCCGACCCCACGATGCGGTCCCCGGCGTGGGACGACGTCACGTCGGCGACCACCGTGGCCACGTCGCCGCCGAGCGAGTCCGCCGTCGCCTCGAGCGCCTCGGCGTCGCGGCCCACGAGCAGGACCGCGGCCCCTTCGGAGACCAGCCGCCGCGCCGTCGCCAGCCCGATGCCACGGGTGGCGCCGGTGACGATCGCCGCGCGCCCGGAGAGCCCTAGGTCCATGCCGTCATGATGCCGCCATGAAGTCGCACACGGTCTACCGCACCTTCACCACCGACAACCGCCGCGAGCTCATCCGCATCACCGAGGACGTCCAGCGCGCGGTCGACGACGCCGGCATCGCCGAAGGCATGGTGCTGGTCAGCGCCATGCACATCACCGCCGGCGTATGGGTCAACGACGACGAGCCCGGCCTGCACGAGGACACCCTCGAATGGCTCGACAAGGTTGCGCCTCCGAGCTGGAAGGAGCCCGCCAACGACGTCGCCCGCGAGCTCCTGCCCGACCCTGGCGACTACCGCCACCACCGCGGCGGCGAGGACAACGGCGACGCCCACTTCAAGAACCTCCTCGTGCACCACCAGGCGATCGTCCCGGTGACCGACGGCAGGCTCGACCTCGGCCCCTGGCAGCAGGTCTTCTACGCCGAGTTCGACGGCCAGCGGGCCAAGCGCCTGGTGATCAAGGTCATCGGGGAGTGAACGCCCACGCTGTCGGGTAGTTCATCCGAGGGGGTCCCACTGAGTCCACCGACCCAGAGGAGGAGAGGATGGAAGGTACCCCGTCCGGCAGGCAGGCCCCCGGCAGAACCGCCGGCGACGTAGAAACCGCCGAGGATCCGACCGCACCACGGGTCCTCCACTTTCCCAGGGTCGCCGATCCGGGCCCGCTCGGCCTCGCCGCGTTCGCGCTCACCACATTCGTCCTGAGCTTCTTCAACGCCGAGCTGGCGCCCAAGAGCGGAGAGGTCATCGTCCTTCCCCTCGCGCTCGCCTATGGCGGGATCGCGCAGTTTGCCGCCGGCATGTGGGAGTTCCGGACCGGCAACACGTTCGGCGCCGTCGCGTTTACCTCATTCGGTGCGTTCTGGGTCTCGTTGTGGTTCTTCAACCAGTTCTTCGCTGAGGAAATCAAGGACCCCGGCGTCGTGGGGCATGCGGTCGGCCTCTACCTGATCGCCTGGGGCATCTTCACGACCTACATGTTCGTTGCGTCGCTGCGCACGACCGCCGCGGTCAGTCTGGTGTTCTTCCTGCTGGCAATCACGTTCTTCCTGCTCGGCTTCGGGAACCGCGGTGCGAACACAGACGTCATCAAGCTCGGCGGCTACGTCGGCCTCGCGACCGCGATCGTCGCCTGGTACGCCTCGTTCGCAGTGGTGACGAACTCGACGTTCGGGCGGACGGTGCTGCCCGTGGTTCCGTTGAAGAGGGAGTAGTGACCAGGAGTCGTCATCATGCGGAGGCGGTGGCGGGGACGCACCTCGCACCGCCTCCGCTGTGCCTCTGAGGAACCAAAGGAGAGAGAAGGAGAGGAACGGTCATGGCAGACACCGCCACAACCGGTTCGGATCTGGAGCGGGAGCTCCAGGAGCTGCAGGAGGTAGAGAAGTTCGACCCGCCCGAGGAGTTCAAGCGCGACGCTCTGTGGAGCGATCCCTCGGTCTACGAGGAGGCGCGCAAGGACCCCGAGGGGTGGTGGGCCAAGCAGGCCGAGGAGCTGCATTGGTTCGAGAAGTGGGACCAGGTACTCGACTGGTCCAACCCACCGTTCGCGAAGTGGTTCGTGGGCGGCAAGCTCAACGTGGCCTACAACTGCCTGGACCGCCACGTGGAGAACGGGCTCGGCGACCGGGTCGCGTTCCACTGGCGCGGCGAGGAGGGCGAGGAGGAGGAGGTCACCTACGCCGACCTGCTGCGCGACAGCCAGAAGCTCGCCAACGCCCTCAAGGACCACGGGATCGAGAGGGGCGACATCGTCGGGATCTACCTGCCGATGATCCCCGAGGTCGTCGTGGCGATGCTGGCGTGCGCGCGGATCGGTGCCCCCCACAACGTCGTGTTCGGCGGCTTCTCGGCCGAGTCCGTGCGCGAACGCATGGAGTTCAGCGAGGCCAAGGCCTTGATCACGGTCGACGGCGCCCGGCGGAAGGGCAAGACTGCGCCGATCAAGCAGCAGGTCGACGAGGTCATGGCCGGCCTCGACAGCCTGCAGAAGATTTTCGTCGTCAAGCGCACCGACGCCGACTGCGAGATGCAGGACGGCCGCGACGTCTGGATGCACGAGGCGATGGAGGCGGCCGACGACGAGTGCCCGGCCGAGCCCCTGGACTCCGAGCACCCGCTCTACATCCTCTATTCGTCGGGGTCGACGGCCAAGCCGAAGGGGATCATGCACACCACCGGCGGCTACCTGACGGGCGTGGCGTACACCCACAAGTACGTGTTCGACCTCAAGCCCGAGTCCGACGTGTTCTGGTGCTCGGCCGACGTCGGCTGGGTCACCGGCCACAGCTACATCGTCTACGGGCCGCTGGCCAACGGGGCGACGTCGGTGATGTACGAGGGGGCGCCCGACTACCCGGACAAGGACATCTGGTGGGAGCTCTGCGAGCGGTACAAGGTGACGCTCTTCTACACCGCGCCGACCGCCATCCGGGCCTGCATGAAGTGGGGCCCCGACTACCCGGCCAAGCACGATCTCTCGTCGCTGCGGCTGCTCGGGACGGTCGGGGAGCCGATCAACCCGAAGGCCTGGCTCTGGTACTACTCGGTGATCGGGGGCAAGCGGTGCCCGATCGTGGATACGTGGTGGCAGACCGAGACCGGCCACATCATGATCTCGCCGCTGCCCGGCATCACCTCGACCAAGCCGGGGTCGGCGACGCAGCCGCTGCCCGGCATCGAGGCCGAGGTGCGCGATGAGTCCACCGGTGAGAAGGTGGAGGGCAAGCAGGGCTTGCTGGTGCTGACCAAGCCGTGGCCGGGGATGCTGCGGACCCTGTACCGCGACGAGGACCGGTTCGTCGAGACCTACTTCGACCGGTTCGGCCGCGACACCTATCTGGTGGGCGACGCCGCGCGCACCGACCGCGACGGCTACTTCTGGATCATCGGGCGCATCGACGACGTGATCAACGTCTCGGGCCACCGCATGTCCACGGCCGAGATCGAGTCGGCGGTGGTGTCGCACCGGCGGGTGGCCGAGTGCGCGGTGATCGGCCAGTCCGACGAGGACACCGGTCAGGCGGTGTGCGCGTTCGTGACCCTCGAGGGCAAGGAGAACGAGGGCGATGACGACCTCGTCCAGGACATCCGCGAGACGGTGGCCAAGCGGATTGGCAAGTTCGCCCGGCCCAAGCGGCTGATCTGGTCGGCCGACCTGCCCAAGACGCGCTCGGGCAAGATCATGCGCCGCCTGCTGCGCGACATCGCCGAGGGCCGCGAGCTGGGTGACGTCACCACGCTGCGCGATCCGGGCGTGATGAAGGACCTCGAGTCGAAGGTCGGGTCCGAGGACGGCGGAGGCGAGAAGTAGGCATCAGGCATAAGTTCTCAGGCATCAGGCTGAGGGCTCGAACGCAAAAGGGGGCGACGCGAGTCGCCCCCTTCTGATGCCTGACGCCTGATGCCTGAGGCCTACGCCCCCGCCATCTCCATCCCGCCGTTGACTCCCCACACCTGTCCGGTGATGTAGCCGGAAGCGTCGGCGGCGATGAAGTGCACGACGCGCGCCACCTCCTCGGGCTTGCCCAGCCGGCCGAGCGGGATCTGGGACCTGATCGAGTCCAGCACCTTCTCGGGCACCGACGAGAGCATGTCGGTCTCGATGAAGCCGGGCGCGATCGCGTTGACGGTGATGTTCTTGCACTGCTTGGCCGCTTCCCGGGCCAGCGTCATGGTCAGCCCGAAGAGCCCGCTCTTGGACGCGGCGTAGTTGGCCTGGCCGATGTTGCCCCGCTGGCCGATGATCGACGAGATGTTCACGATCCGGCCGTAGTCGCGCTCGACCATGTTCGGCAGCGCGGCCTTGGACATGAAGAAGGCGCCTGAGAGGTTGACCGCGAGGACCTTGTACCAGTCCTCGTCGTCCATCTTGAGCACCGGCTTGTCGATCGTGATGCCGGCGTTGTTGACCAGGATGTCGAGCTGCCCGTAGCGGTCGATTACCTCGCCGACGACCCTGCGGCAGTCCTCGGCCGAGCCGATGTTGCCCTGGTGGATCGAGCCCTCGGCGCCCGACTTGAGCAGGTCCTCGAGGAAGGCCTCGGCGCCCTCCTTGTTCGAGCTGTAGCCGGCGGCCACGGACGCGCCCTGGTTGGCAAGGCTGCGGCAGATCGCCGCGCCGATGCCACGGTTGCCGCCGGTGACGAGCGCGACGCGCCCGGCCAGCTTGTCGCCGGTCGTGGTAGTGGTCTTGGTCTCGGGGGTGGTGGTCATGCGTTTGATCTCTCCTCCAGCCAGGCCGCCAGGTCGGGCCAGATGTCCTCGCGCGCGCGCGACCCGGCCATGAGGCCGATGTGGCCTCCGGGCCGGTCGAAGTGGGTCACGTCCTCGCTCGAAACGAGGTCGAAGATCGGCGCGGTGTTCGACGGCGGGGCGATGTGGTCGGCCCCGGCGGTCACGACGAGCAGGTTCTGCTCGACGCGCCGCAGGTCGATGCGCCGTCCGCGCAGCCGCATCCGGCCGCGGACCAGGCGGTTTTCCTTGTACAGCCATTCGATCCACTCGCGATAGGCGCGCGACGGAAACGGCGGGTTGTCGCCGACCCAGCGCGCCATGGCCTGGTAGGCGTCGACGCGGGCGGTGCCCTTCTGCGTCGCGTCCCACAGGTCCGCGTAGGTGGTCCAGAAGTTCTGGACCGGCTTGAGCAGCTTGTTGGCGAAGTCGACCATCCGCCCGGGCACCGCCGGGTAGGCGTCGGCGACCAGGTCGTGATCGAAGCTGTCGCGGGCCACCCAGTTCGAGTACCGCGAGCCGGTGGTGTCGATCGGGGTGGTGAGAAGGATGAGGTTGCGCACGGCACCGTCGTCGGCGAGCGCGCAGTGGATCGCGGACAACGTCCCCCCGATGCACCAGCCCAGCAGGCTGACCTCCTCCGCGCCCGCGGTCCGCAGGGTCTCGCGGATGCCCCACGGCAGCTCGTCGCACACGTAGGCCTCCAGGCCCATGTCGTCGTCCTCGTCGTCGGGCACGCCCCAGTCGAGCAGGAACACGTCGAAGCCCTGCTCGAGCAGGAAGGCGACGAACGAGTTGCCCGGGCGCAGGTCGAAGATCGCCGGGCGGTTGATGAGCGCGAACACGAGCAGCACCGGCACGGCGTGCTCGCGGCGGTTCGACCGGTACCGGTACAGCGTGACCTTGCGATGGGTCCAGACGACCTCGCGCGGCGTCGTCCCGATCGGCGCGTCCTCGGTCGTGAGGATCGTGTTCGTGAACTCGACCGCTGCTCGGGCCGGATTCACGTCGACTCGGTGCGCGAGCGGGGTGCGCCGTTGGTGCGCGCCGACCGCTCGCGCTCGGCGCGCAGTTCGTCGTGGAGGCGCTCGATCTCCTGCAGGACGGACTCGAGCTTGTCCTCGGTACGGGCGAGCTGCCGGCCGAGCCGGGCGATGTCCCGCCGGCCGGCCAAGCGCAGATTGCGCACCATGAGGTCGCCGGCGTCGGCGCCGATCTTGGCCAGGGCAACTACGTTCTCGGTCGCGATTGCCATCAGCTCGCCGAACGCGTTGCGCTGGACGAGCCGCTCGTCCCTCTCCTCAGCCATGCCTACCGCCTATCCCCGCTGCCATCATTCGAAACGATGGCCTCAAAGCACGAAAATCCAGCCCTTTCGCTGGGCGAGATTATCCGCCGCCAGCGGGAGCTATCCGAGCTCTCGATGCGCCAGTTCGCCGCCATGGCGGGGATCTCGAACCCCTACCTGTCGCAGATCGAACGCGGCCTGCGCGAGCCGTCGGACAAGGTGATGGAGTCGATCGCCGAGGCGCTGCAGACCTCGGCCGACGCCCTGTACGCCCAGGCCGGGCTGGACGAGAACGACGCGGCCGCGGGCCCGGGCGTGGTCGAGGCCATCAAGGCCGATCCGCGTCTGACCGCCGCCCAGCGGCGCGCCCTGCTGACGACCTACGAGGGCTTTCTCGCGGCCAATGGCGAGCCGCGCCGGCGCCGGCGCCGCGAGCGCGCATAGACCTCCGCCATCAGGGGAGGCCAGTGGTCACGCAGCGCCTCGTGGCCCATGAACAGGCCGAGGTGACCGCCGCTCGTCACGCGCCGGTGCACCTGGTCAGCCGGCGTCGAAGCCGTCTCGGCGAGCCCGAACACCTGCGCCGGGGGCGTGATGTGGTCGGCAGCGCCGCCCAGCAGGTAGAGCGGCGCGTGGATGCGGCCGAGGTCCACCCGCTCTCCCCGGATCTCGAGCGTGCCTTCGACCAGTGCGTTGCGCCGGAACAGGTGCTCGACGATCCACAGGTAGAACGCACCGGGAATGTCCTGGGTGTGCTTGAACCAGTCCTCGAAGGCGGCGTAGCGGGTGACGAGCTCGGGCTCATGGAGCTGGCGCAGTAGGGCGAGCTGACGCGAGACCTCGCTGTCCGGGTTGATGGCGATGAACCCGCCGAGCAGGAGCTCGCCGGGCAGGATCCCGCCGCCCATGGTGACGAGGGCCTCGTAGAAGGCCGGCGGCAGCGCCTTCACGTAGTCGCCGATCACCGGCTCGCCGGCATGGAAATCGACCGGGGCGCCGGCGATCGTCAGCGTGTTCACGAGCTCTGGGCGAAGCGCGGCCCAGATCGTCGCCAGCCATCCGCCCTGGCAGTCGCCCACGAGGTTGACGGGGCCGCCGCCGGCGCGTTGCACGGCGGCGTCGATCACGACCAGGTAGTCCTCGACAGTCGCATCCCGGGTCGGGTAGGTAGCGCCGACCCAGTCCAGCGAGTACAGCCGGTGCAGCCCGGCGTCGCGCAGCACCGTGATCTGGCTCTGGCGGCGCGAGAAGTCGACGATGCACGAGTCGTGCCCGGCCTGGGGCGGCAGGACGAGCGTGGGGATCACCGCGTCCGCGCCGGGAAGGCTGAAGTCACGCAGCCGAGCGATCGGTGTCTCGAGCACCACCTCGTTCGCGTGCGCCCAGCGCGGCGGGCGGCGGTCGGCGACCAGCTGCGTCCAGCGCAGGAGGTCGAAGCCGGGCGCGGGGCGGGTCCAGGCATCCGCCCACCAGCGGAGAGTGCCTTCCAGAGAGGCGACGCTGCCGGCCGTCATGGCCTCGGTGAACCGAGGCGCCAGGCCGGGTAGGGGGTCAGCCATGACTGATGACCTTCATGGGCGGGCAGCGATCGTAACCGGTGCCGCCTCCGGAATCGGCCGCGCCGTCGCCGAGCGGCTCGTCGAAGGCGGCGCGGACGTGCTCGCCGTCGACCTCGAACCCGATCCCGACGGGCCCGGGGAGCCCTACCCGGCCGACCTCACCGACGCCGCCTCCAACCGCGACGTCGTGGGCGCCGCCATCGGCCGGTTCGGCCATATCGACACGGTCGTACCGAACGCCGGCTTCCAGCACGTCGCGCCCGTCGCCGAGTTCCCCACCGACCGATGGGAGGGGCTGCTCGCGCTCCTGCTGACGAGCCCGTTCCTGCTCGCCAAGCATGCCTGGAACGAGCTCGCGCGCAGCGGACGGGGCCGGTTCGTGTGCATCGCCTCCGTGCACGGGCTCGTGGCGTCGCCGTTCAAGGCGGGTTACGTGTCGGCCAAGCACGGCGTTCTCGGCCTGGTCAAGGTGCTGGCGCTCGAGGGCGCCGACCGCGGGATCGCCGCCACCGCGGTCTGCCCGGGCTACGTGCGCACGCCGCTGGTCGAGCGGCAGATCGGCGACCAGGCACGCGCGCACGGGATGAGTGAGGACCGCGTGCTCGAGGACGTCATCCTCGCGCCGCACGCGGTCAAGGAGCTGATCGAGCCGGCCGAGGTGGCCGAGGTCGTCGCCTTCCTGCTCGGGCCGGCAGGCCGAGCGTTCACCGGCGCGCCGGTCACCCTGGATCAGGGCTGGACCGCGCGGTAGGGGGCGTTCTTCGCGGCCGCTCGGGCGGGTCCGGCGAACGGCGGCAACGAAGGGGGGACGGACCGAGCGAGTGGAACCTTTTGGCCCCTATAGGGGACAAAACCTTCCACGCAACCGAGCCATCCACGGCCCCAAGAGCGCGGTCCCGGTCCGACCCACCTCCTTCGTCGCTGCCGTTCCAGCGCGACCCCGGACGCAGCGACCACAGACGGCCGAGCGCCACGCCGCACATCCCTAGCGGCTCAGAAACTCCAGAACCTCAACGTCAGCCGCCGGCTCGTCGGTCGGGTAGATGTGGGCGGCGTCGGCCAATTTGCGCAGCGTCGCGCCCGGGATGAGCTCGGCGAGCAGGCGGCCGTTCTCCGGCGGCACGAGCACGTCCTCGTCGCCGTGCACGACGAGCGTGGGGGCGGCGATGGCGCTCGCGCCGTTGCCGAGCGCGAACCGCAGCGCCGCCGGGAGCTGCGCACCGTACCCGCGCCCCGTGATCGGGTACTCGAGCCGGCGCGCGACGTCCTCGGCGATGCGCTGGCCGTGGCGCTCGCGCGTGCGGCGCGAGTAGTTGATCGGCACCGACGCCCACACGGCCTGCTCGGCGGTCAGCGCGCCGCGGGCACCGACCAGGCGCAGGACGTCGTCCGCGGCCTTGACGTGGCGCGGGCCGCCGGGCGTGGTGGCGCCGAGCACGAGGTGGTCGACGCGATCGGGATGCCGGACCGCGACCTGCTGGGCGATCATCCCGCCCAGCGAGATGCCGTAGACGTGGGCGCGGTCGATCCCGCAGTCGTCGAGAACCGCCACGGCGTCGTCTGCCAGCTGCTCCATCGTGTACGGCCCGTCGGTGACGTCGCTGCGCCCCGAGCCGCGGTTGTCGAACGCGATGACTTCCAGCCGCTGGGCCAGGACGGGGATCGTCCGCCACCAGCCGGTGGCGTTCATCCCCAGGCCCATAACGAGGAGCACCGGGGCTCCCGCCCCGGTGCGCTCGTAGTACAGGTTGGCGCCGTCCCCGGCGCTGGCGAAGCTACTTGAGGACGTTGCGGGCGGCACCGGTGTAGGCCTCGGCCCAGTTGCGGGTGAAGTCCGCCTGGGCATGGGCGAGCGTCGAGATCCACTCCACCTGGCTGGCCTTGCCGATCCGGTCCTCGAAGTCGGCGATGCTGTTCAGCGTCTTCTCATAGGCATCCACGTAGCTCTGGCCCGCCTTGCGGCTGGACTCGAGGATGCGCTCGTTGAGGTCGCGGAGCCGCTCGGCCGTCGCCTCGAACTCCTGCGTCGGGCCGCCGTTTGTCTTGGTCTGGGTAGCCATGATCTTTCCTCCGTGGTTCGTCGTTTGTGCTAGCAGATTAGCAACGAGTTGTGCTAACAGCAAGCGCTTCGAACGGCGCGGGTTGACGCATCGGGCCGCGGGGAAACACTCGTAACATGACTTACGAGGAGGCCGTCGCCAACCACCGCTGGAACGTACCCGCCCGCTACAACATCGCTCGTGACGTGTGCGACAAGCATCCGCCCGACAAGCTTGCGATGGTGTGGGAGGACGTCCGCGGAAACGAGCGCGAGGTGCGCTGGGGCGAGCTGCAGGAGCTCTCGAACCGGTTCGCCAACGTGCTGCGTGGACACGGGGTCGAGCGCGGCGATCGCGTCGCCGTCGTGCTGCCGGCGACGCCCGAAACCGCTGCCGTGTTCGTAGCCACGTGGAAGGTGGGCGCGATCCTGCTCTCGATGTCGGTGCTCTACGGCGACGAGGGGATCGCCCATCGGCTGCGCGACTCGCAGGCCAAGCTGCTGATCACCGACGCCGCCAACCGCGACCGCTTCGAGGACGCGCCGGCGGGCGAGCTCATCGTGCTCGACGCCGACACGTTCAAGGACGGAGCCGACCGGTTCGAGACCGTCGACACGGCCGCCGACGACCCGGCGCAGCTGTACTACTCGAGCGGCACCACCGGGCTGGCCAAGGGCATCCTCCACGCCCACCGCTACCTGCTCGCCCACGAGGAGTTCGTCTACTGCCACGACGTGCGGGAGGGCGAGCTGTTTCACGGCATGGGGGAGTGGGCGTGGGCGGCGGGCATCGCGCCGCTGCTCGGCCCGTGGCGCCTGGGCGCGACGCAGTTCGTCTTTCAGCGCAAGGGCGGGTTCGACCCCGAGCAGCAGCTCTCGGTGCTCTCCAAGCACGAGGTCACCAACGTGTTCACGACCCCGACGGCGATGCGGGCGATGATGGCCGTCGAAGACGCCGGCACCCGCTTTCCGCAGAGGTTCCGGATCGTCTGCTCGGCCGGCGAGCCGCTCAACCCCGAGGCGATCCGCTGGTTCCGGGAGCAGTACGGGAACACGGTGCTCGACTACTACGGGCTGACCGAGTCCTATCCGCTGTGCGCCAACTATCCGTTCATGCCGGTGCGCGAGGGGTCGATGGGCAAGCCGATGCCGGGGTGGGACGTGGCGATCATCGACGAGGACGAGCAACCGGTGGCACAGGGCGAGCGCGGCGAGATCTGCCTGCGCGCCCGCTCCAACCCGCACTATCCGCTCGGCTACTGGAACAACCCGGAGGCGTCGGAGGAGACCTTCGGCGGCGAGTGGTTCCACACCAAGGACGCCGCCCAGGCCGACGAGGACGGCTACTACTGGTACGCGGGCCGCGCCGACGACGTGATCATCTCCGCCGGCTACCGGATCGGGCCGTTCGAGGTCGAGTCGGCGTGCGTCGAGCACCCCGCGGTTCGCGAGGCCGCGGCGGTCGCGTCACCCGACGAGAAGCGCGGGAGCATCGTGAAGGCGTTCATCGTCGTGGCCGAGGGCCACGAGCGCACGGACGCGACGGCGGAGGAGATCAAGCGCTTCGTGCGCGAGCGCCACTCGGCGTACGCGTACCCGCGTGAGATCGAGTTCGTGGACGACCTGCCGAAGACGCTCACCGGGAAGATCCGGCGCATCGAGCTCCGCGAGGCGGAGGCCGAGCGCAAGCAGGCGAGCACGCCCGCCTGACCGTCACGGCGCGGTGCTGAAGCGAAGCGCCCGTCCGAGGCGCGCGAGGGTGCGAGCCACGGTGCGCTCCCGCCTGCGCGGGAATGCGAGCGTGTCGGGGTACTCGAGCATGAGCATCGAGACGAGGATCGGCACGCGCGGGTCTCTCGCGCCCTTTATCCCGCGCGCGCGGGCGAGGCCGTGGAAGCGCTCGAAGTAGTCCTCGAGGCGCATGGCCGGCGTGTGCGTGACGCGGATCCTGACGGGATCGTCGAACCGGTTGCGCATCGTGTGCACGGTCCCGGGCGGAATCGTGAGCTCGTCGCCGGGGCCGAGCGTCCTCCAGGACCCGTCCACCATCACCTGCACGCGCCCCTCCAGCACCTCGAAGCGGTCGGTCGCGCGGGGGTGGGCGTGGGGGAGGGGCGAGAAGGTGCGGGCGGCCACCGTGGCCGTCATCTCCACGTACTCCCCGCCGGTCTCGGCCGTCGATCGCTCGACCACGAAGGTGCTCCCGTCGGGCAGCTCGAAGCGGTCGCCGCTCTTCGCCACGGCCGGGAACTCTAAGTTGTCGCCCGGGATATGACGCTGCTCGCGATAAGCGACCTGCACGTGACCGAGGGCGAGAACCGCCGGCTCGTCGAGGGCATGCGGCCGGAGTCCGACGAGGACTGGCTGATCCTGGCGGGCGACGTGGGCATCTTCGTGGAGGAGATCGAGTGGGCCCTGC
Source organism: Solirubrobacteraceae bacterium (assembly GCA_045805605.1). Taxonomy (GTDB): domain Bacteria; phylum Actinomycetota; class Thermoleophilia; order Solirubrobacterales; family Solirubrobacteraceae; genus DATBDE01. The sequence continues at coordinate 4,573 of JBJMKX010000070.1, read as the reverse complement.
GCACCCTGAAGGACCGCTTCGCCACGGTCCTCTGGATGCCGGGCAACCACGATCTCTGGACGTATCCGCAGGACCCGTGCCAGCTTCGCGGCGAGGAGCGCTACATGCACCTGGTCGATGTGTGCCGCGGCCTGGGGATCGCCACGCCGGAGGATCCCTACCTCGTGTGGGAGGGCGACGGCGGGCCGGTAACGGTCGTGCCGCTTTTCCTGCTCTACGACTACACGTTCCGGCCCGACGGCGCGGCGACCAAGGACGAGGCCATCGCGAAGGCGCGCGCGGCGGGCGTCATGTGCGTGGACGAGCGGCTGCTGCACCCGGACCCGCATCCGAGCCGGGAGGCATGGTGCTCGGCGAGGATCGCGGAGACGGAGCGGCGCCTCGCCGCCCTCGACCCGGGCACCCGCACGGTCCTGGCGGGCCATTACCCGCTCGTGCGCGACCCAACGTTCGTGCTGCGCTACCCCGAGTTCGCCATCTGGTGCGGCACCGACCGCACCGCCGACTGGCACCGCCGCTTCAACGCGGTGGCGGCCATCTACGGACACCTGCACATCCCGCGCACCACCTGGCACGACGGCGTTCGATTCGAGGAGGTCTCGGTGGGCTACCCGCGCGAGTGGGGGGCCCGCTCGCGGCCGCCGGCGGAGCTCCGGCGCATCCTGCCGGCGCCGGAATCGTGATCGAGGAGCTGCTGCCCTCGGCGGTTGCCGCGGCGGAGGCGTTCGACGACGCCGACGACGCTCCGCTGTTCCCGGAGGAGGAGGAAGTGGTGGCGCGAGCGGTGGAGGCGCGCCGGCTGGCCTTCGCCACCGCACGTCTCTGCGCCCGCCGCGCGCTCGGGCAGCTCGGCCTGCGGCCCGCGGCCATTCCGCGCGGGGAGCGCGGAGCGCCCGTGTGGCCGGACGGCGTGGCGGGGAGCATCACCCACTGCGACGGCTACCGCGCGTCCGCGGTGGCGTGGTCGCGCGACATCGCCACAGTGGGGATCGACGCAGAGCCAAACGGGCCCATCAAGCCGGTCGTGCTCGAGAAGATCGCGCTGCCGGAGGAGCGGGAGTGGCTGCTGGGCCAGGCGGCGGCCGATCCGTCGGTGTCCTGGGACCGGCTGCTGTTCAGCGCCAAGGAGTCCGTCTACAAGGCGTGGTTCCCGCTCGCGCGGCGGTGGCTCGGCTTCGAGGACGCGACGATCGCGATCGACCCCGCGGGCGGGACCTTCGCGGCGCGGCTGCTCGTGCCGGGGCCGGAGGTGGACGGTGCCCCTCTGACGGGGTTCAGCGGCCGCTGGCTGGCGCGGGACGGCCTGGTGGTGACGGCGATCGCGATGCCCGCCGCGAGCTAGCCGAGCGCCTCCGCCGCGGCCGCGAGGTCCGGTAGGTCGCCCGCGTGCTCGGGCAGGTGGCGCCAGCGCACCACGCCCTCGCCGTCGACCGCGAACGTGCCCGCCTGCTGCCAGCGCGTGCCCGCGGGATGGCGGTTGCGGATGCCCTGCCGCGCGAGCCGCGCCACCTCGCCGAGCGAGCGGCGGCCCATGAAGTGCGTGAGGCTCGAGCGGCCGAGGCCCCAGGCGGCGTAGTGCACGCGGCCGTCGTCGATCAGCAGCCGCACGCCCTCGAGGCCGCCGATGGCGTCGCGCCAGCGCGCTGTGGCGATCGTGGAGGCGTGGCTCACCGCCACCCAGTCGAGATCCGGGTGCGCTTCCGACGCCTCGCGCAGCAGCCGCGCGGTGGCCTCGGCGAACGGGCAGCCGGTGTGCCGCAGGAGGGCCACCACCGCCGGCTGTCCAGGCTCGAGCCCGGGGTCCGGCAGCTCGCGTGCGGGCTCGCCCGGCTCGGGCGGCGCGGACACCGGGATCGGCAGCGGCGGGAGGAAGGTGCGGAGGTTCATTCCGTTTCCAGCCAATCGTCGAGCGGCAGTGCCTCGCCGGCCTCGGCGAGGCCGTCCGGCGAGGTCTCCGGCAGGCCGCAGACCCGCACGTTGCCCAGTTGCTCGATTGCCTCCCGGTTCGAGCGCTCGAGGTCCGAGGGCTCGTCGGGCCACGGCGTGAGAACGACGGCCAGGACGTCGAGGCCTCCGGTGCGGGCGGCCTCGAGCGTCAGGAGCGTGTGGTTGATCGTTCCGAGACCGGCCTGAGCCGCCACCACGGCCGGCAGTCCCAGGTCGATGGCGAGGTCCCGGACCATGTAGCCGGTCGTGAAGGGCACGAGCAGGCCGCCGATGCCCTCGCACACGAAGAAGTCGCGTCCCTCGGCGGCGCCGCGTGCGGCGTCGACGAGCTCGCGCGGCTCGATCCGCGTGTCGGCCAGGTCGGCCGCGTGGTGGGGCGACACCGGGGGACCGAACCGCATCGGCGCCACGTCATCCGCGGCCTGTCCCGCGCTCGCCACCGAGGCGAGCAGCTCGTGGTCGCGCGGCCAGCCGCCGTCCGGCGCGTCGTCGGTCCCTGTCACCACGGGCTTGAACGCGGCCACCTTCATGCCGCGGGCGGCCAGGGCCGCGCAGATGGAGGCCGCCACGACCGACTTGCCGACCTCGGTCCCGGTTCCGGTTACGAAGATGCCTCGCACTGCCTCGGCATTGTGCCGCCTCGGCGGCTGCAAACCATCGCATCCCGGCGTCATCGGCTCTCGGCTTGGCGCACCAAGCCTTCGAGCCTCTTCCTTGGTCTGCTCGGTTTTCGCTCCCGAGGTTCTAGGCGGCTTCGGCCATGCCGTCGAACACGCGCGCCGGTCGCGGCGTCTCCGGCTCGCGCCGCGCGGGCCGCGCCTCGGCCCCGCGCACCGCCGCGGCCAGCACGCCCGCCGCCGAGCGGAGCTCGGAGCGGGTGTGGGAGGCCATCACCGCGATACGGAGCCTCGACGTTCCCTCCGGGACGGTGGGCGGCCTGATCGCCTGGGCGAAGATGCCCTCCTCGAGCGCGCGCTCGCACGCGGCCACCGTGGCGCCCGCGTCGCCGACCACGAGCGGGACTATGTGCGTCTCGGAGTCGCCGCAGTCCACGCCGAGGTCGTCGAGCTCGTCGCGCAGGGCCTCGGCGTTGCGGCGCAGCTTGTCCACGCGGCCGGGCTGCTCGACCAGGATCTCGAGCGCGGCCGCAGCGCCCGCCACGGCCGGCGGCGGCAGGGCAGTGGAGAAGATCAGCGTGCGCGCCGAGTTCACGAGCCACTTGGCCATCGACTTGTCGCAGCACACGTACGCGCCGTAGGAGCCGAGCGCCTTCCCGAGCGTGCCCACCACCACGTCGACCTCGTCCTCCAGGCCGGCGTCGGCCACGGCGCCGCGCCCGGCGGGACCGATCGTGCCCATGCCGTGTGCGTCGTCCACCATCACGCGCGCGTCGTAGCGCTGGGCGAGCTCGACGATCTCCTCGAGCGGTGCTATGTCGCCGTCCATCGAGAAGACGCCGTCGGTGACGATGAGCGCGCCGCGCCCGTCGGCCTCGCGCAGTCCCCACTCGAGGTGCTCCATGTCGCAGTGGTCGTACACGAACGTCTCCGCTCGGGACAGGCGGCAGCCGTCCACGATCGACGCGTGGTTGAGCGCGTCCGAGAACACCACGTCGCCGTCGCGCGCGAGCGTCGACACGACGCCGGTGTTCGCCAGGTAGCCCGATCCGAACAGGACGCATGCGGACGAGCCCTTGAACTCGGCGATCCGCTCCTCGAGCCGGCGGTGCACGGTCATGTTGCCCGACACGAGCCGCGACGCCCCGGCGCCGACCCCCCAGCGCATCGCCGCGTCGGCCGCGGCCTCGCGCACGCGCGGGTGATCGGCGAGCCCGAGATAGTTGTTCGAGCAGAGCAGCAGCACCGGGCGGCCGTCGAGCAACACGCGCGGGCCCTGCGGCCCCGAGATCAGACGCATACGGCGGTACAGCCCCAGCTCGCGGATCTCGTCGAGATGCTCCTGGATGTCGGTCATGCCTAATCCCCCCAGCCGGCTGGCTCCACCTGCACGACGGCCGGGAAGGCGTTGGGCGCCCCGTCGGGCCGCGGCGGCACGGACGTCTTCTTCCTGTGGCGAAGCTGGGTGGCGGGGTCCCACATCGGGACCTCGTCCTGCCTGTCGATCAGGCGGTCCATCGGGGTCTCCGGCACGTCGCCCGAGAGCCACCCGGAGCGGTTGTCGGGCCGCGGGTTCGACCCGTTGTCGGGCTGGCGCGCCGTGTTCAGGCCGAGCGCCTCGAACATCGCGCGGTCGTCCTCGGGCTCCGAGCCGAGCGTGGTGAGGAAGTTGCCCATCATCACGCCGTTCAGACCGGCCTTGACGGCGAGCGGCTGGAGCTCGCCGAGGTTCTCGATCCGCCCGCCGCAGAGGCGGAAGAGGGCCGCCGGGAGGATGAGGCGGAAGATGGCGATCCACTTGACCGCCTCCCATGGATCCATGTAGTCACGCCCCCCGAACTTGGTGCCTGGACGCGGGTTGAGCAGGTTGATCGGGACGCTCGTGGGGTCGATCTCGGCGAGCTGGAACGCCATCTCCACGCGTTGCTCACGCGTCTCGCCGAGGTTGAGGATGCCGCCCACGCAGGTCTCGAGGCCGGCCTCCTTCACCGCCTCGATGGTCCGGATCC
>JBJMKX010000069.1:0-17384 GCA_045805605.1 Solirubrobacteraceae bacterium | reverse complement strand
CACGGAGGAGCAGAAGCGCGAGTGGGCCGCTCCCGCCATCGCCGGCGAGAAGATCCTCAGCCTTGGCATCAGCGAGCCGAACGCCGGCTCGGACGTCGCCGCCATCAGGACCCGCGCCGTCCGCGACGGCGACGACTGGGTGATCAACGGGTCGAAGACCTACATCACCAACGGGCACCGGGCGGACTTCATCGTCCTCGTCACCAAGACCGACCCGGACAAGGGCTACGACGGGTTCACGCTGTTCCTCGTGCCGATGGACCTGCCCGGCGTCATCCGCGAGAAGAAGCTCGAGAAGCTCGGCATGCACGCGTCGGACACCGCGCTGCTCGCCTTCCAGGACGTCCGCGTGCCGTCGACGGCGGTGCTCGGCCAGGTCGGCAAGGGCTTCTACCACATCATGTGGGAGCTCCAGGGCGAGCGCCTGATCGGCGCTGCAGGTTGCGTCGCGGGCGCCCAGCGCTGCTTCGACATGACGCTGCAGTACGCCAAGGAGCGCACTGCGTTCGGCCGCCAGATCGGCAAGTTCCAGGTGATCCGCCACAAGTTCGCCGAGATGGCGACGAAGATCGAGTCCGCGCGCCAGATGGTCTACACGACCGCCTGGCGGTTCCAGAACGGCGAATACCCGGTGCGGGAGATCTCGATGGCCAAGCTGTACGCGTCGCGGATGGCGGTCGAGGTTGCCGACGAGTGCATCCAGATCCACGGGGGCGCCGGCTACATGAAGGAGTACGGCGTCGAGCGGGTGTGGCGCGACATGCGCCTCAACCGGATCGGCGCGGGCACCGACGAGATCATGCTCGACGTTATTGGCCGCTCCTACGGGCTGTAGTCGCGAGGTCGGGCGGCCGCAGCCTTCTCGGGCGAGCTCCCCGTCAATTGCCGGTAGGCCTCGGGATCGGTCGCGCCCTCGGTGCACAGGAGCAGGACCCGGGTGTTCGAGCGGGGCCTCAGCTCGGCCGGAAGCTGTCCGGCATCAGCCGCCTCTTGCAAGCGCAGCATGCCCGCCAGGCCAGCCGCACCAGTCTCGCCGGCCACGATCCCGTCCTCGGCGAGCAGCCGCATCGCCGTAGGCACGCGCTGGTCCCCAACCGCCATGTACACGTCGATTCCGCGAGAGACGACCGGCCACGCGATGAGCGACGGCGTCGCGCAGTTGAGGCCGGCCATCATGGAGTGCTGTTCGTGCTCGAGGCTGGCGATGGACCCGCGGCGCACGGATTCCAGAACGCAGGCCGCCGACGTCGGCTCCACACCGACGAGCACCGGCCGGCGGCCGTCCCGGGCCCAAAAGTGTGCCGCCGTCGCCGCCGCCAACGCGCCGACGCCGATGGGTACCGCGACCATGTCGACGCGTCCCAGCCCCCGCTCGGCGAGCTGGTCGTCGATCTCCGAGAAGATCGTCGCGTAGCCCTCGATCACCCAGCGCGGGACATCCTCGTACCCGGGCCACGACGTGTCGGAGATCACCAGGCAGCGTTCACCGGCGTCGGCCGCCGAACGCCGCACTGCGTCGTCGTAACCCCCGTCGACGACCTCCACGCTCGCGCCCTCGCTCGCAATGGCGTCGATCCGGGCGCGGGCGGTACCGGCCGGCACGTAGATGCGCGCCTCGAGATCCAGCAGCGCCGCCATGTGAGCGACGGCGCGCCCGTGGTTTCCGTCGGTGGCCGCGCTCAGCGTCATCGGCGGCAGGTGCCGGACGCGTGATGCGAGCGCATCGAAACTCGGTACCTCATCGGGACCCAGACCCATCCGCTCGAGGAGCGCGCGGTGCACCGCCCACGCGGCACCAAGGACCTTGAACGAGGGCAGGCCGAGCCGCGACGACTCGTCCTTGACGAGGACCTCGGCGACGCCGAGCTGCTTCGCCGTCGTGGGCGCCCCTCGCAGCGGCGTCGGCGCGTAGCCCGGCATCGTCGCGTGAAAGCGCCGCGGCGCGTCGCCGGGCGGCGAGGCCCGCACGTCCCCGGCACTCCGCGGCGCGACGACCAGCGCCTCCAGCGTGCGCGCGGGCGGCGCCGGCGCCATCAGCCCGCGAGCGCCTCCGTCCCGGACGGGCGGCTGGCGCCGCGCATCGCCTCAAGGACGCGCTCGGGCGTCATGGGAAGCTGGTCCACGCGCGCGCCGATCGCGTCGGCGATCGCGCTCGCCAGCGCCGGCGCCGGCGGACCGATGGGAGGCTCGCCGATCCCACGTGCGCCGAATGGACCCTTGCCGGGATGGAGCTCAAGCGCGATCGCCCGCACGTCGGGCAGGTCGCCCGAGCTCGGGATCAGGTAATCGGCGAACAGTGTCGACGTGCACATGCCGTCCTCGATCGGCACCTCCTCGGCGAGGGCGTAGCCGATGCCCTGCACCGCGCCGCCCTGGATCTGGCCCTCGGCACGCTGAAGATCGATAGCCCGGCCGATGTCGTGGCACGCGACGTACTTGAGGATGCGTACCTCGCCCGTCTCTTCGTCGACCTCGACCTCGGCAGCGTGGGCGCCGTAGGTGACGTCCGGGAACGACCGGCCCCGGCCCGCGCTCACATCGAACTTGCCGGTCTCGGCATGGAACGTGCCCATGTGCCACGGCATGACGCCCTTGTTCTCAGCGGCCCGTGCAAGCTCGGCGGTGGCGATCCGCCGGTCCGGTGCCTCGCGGAGGCAGACGCCGTTGTCGGCGAACTCGAGGTCGTCGGGGGCGCCGCCCAGCAGCTCGGCCGCGACGGGCGCGAGCCGGTCGCGAAGCTCGCGCGCGACCGTGAGAACCGCGTTGCCCGACATGTAGAGCTGTCGCGTGGCGAAGGTCCCACCGGTCAACGGCGTCAGGCTGCTGTCCGCAATGTGCACGGCGGCGCGATCGATGCCGACGCCCAGCACCTCGCCGGCGATCTGCGCGAGCGAAGCCGCCTGTCCGCCGCCGAGGTCGGTCACGCCCGCGCGCACGACGAGCGTGCCGTCGCGCTCGAGGCCGATCCACGCCGAGGCCCGGTCGTGGAAGAACACCGCGCGGCCGTACGGCTGCAGGTTGCAGCCGATCCCGCGCCCGACGCGCTTGCCCGGCGCCCCCGGCGAGCGCTCTCCGAGCGCCTCGAGCGCCGTGTGCAGGCATTCGCCGATGGCCACCTCGGTGTCGAGCTGCTCGCCGGTCGGCCTCAGGTCGCCGCGACGAGCGAAGTTGCGCTCGCGGACCTCGACGGGGTCAAGGCCCAGCGCCTCGGCGATTCGATCCATCTGGGACTCGTAGGCGAACACGACCTGCATGGCGCCGAACCCGCGCATGGCGCTCGTGGGGACGGTGTTGGTGAATACGGCGCTGGTCTCGACCCGCACGTTGGGAACGCGATACGGCCCGGTCGAGTTGACCGCCGACGCGAAGAGGACGCGTGAGCTGAGCAGCGGATAGGCGCCGGCGTTGCCGATGATCCTGATGTCCTCCGCGACGATCTCGCCCTCGGACGTGACACCCGTGCGGTAACGCATCACCATCGGATGGCGCTTCTGGCGCGCGAGCAGCGACTCCTGGCGGGTCCACACCATCCGCACGGGACGCTTCGTCTTCCAAACCAGGAGCGCCAGGTGCGGCTCGACGGTCATGTCCTCCTTGCCGCCGAAGCCGCCGCCCATGTACGCCCCGATCACCCGCACCTTGCTGTGCGGCAGCTCCAGGACCTCCGCCACCTCGCGGGCGTGCTCGATGACCTGCGTCGAGACCCGCAGGGTCACGACGCCATCGCCGTCGATCCAGCCCACGCCCGCCTCGGGCTCCAGATAGGCATGGTCGACGTGCTGCGTCCGGTACGTGCCCTCGACGACCGCGTCGGCGGCGCTCATGGCGGCCTCGACGTCGCCCTGCGCAGCGCGCCAGGACACGTAGAGGTTGCCGCCGGGGTGCACCGGCGGCGCGTCGGCCTCGAGCGCCTCCTCGGCGTCGAAGACCCCGGGCTCCTCCTCGTAGTCGACCTCGATCAGCTGCGCCGCCTCGGCGGCCGCGCCCGGCGTCTCGGCCGCGACCAGCGCGACCGGCTCGCCGTCGTAGCGCACGCGCCCGTCGGCGAGCACCGGCTGGGGCACCGGGTCTATGCCGAGCCCGCTCGCCTCCTCGACGACGGCGTTGTGCGGCACGTCGTCGGCGGTGAGCACCGCATGGACGCCGGGAACCGCGAGCGCGGCGCTGGCATCGACGTGCGTGACGCGGCCGCACGCGATGGTCGCGCGCACGACGACGCCGTGCAGCATCCCCGGCAGCGCCCAGTCGTCGGCGTAGCGGAGGGAGCCCGCGACCTTCTCGACGAAGTCCTGGTGAACCGGGAGCCGCCGCCGGCCGGCCTCGGGCGCCTCGCGGCGATCGGGGGCCTCGATGGTGACGGTGTCAGGCGACACGATTCTCCTCCTCGTGGTCGCTTCGGTTCGCACGCGCGTGGTCATCAACGGCGTCGACGATCTTGGTGTAGCCGGTGCAGCGACAGAGGTTTCCCCCCAGCGCCTCGCGGATCTCCTCTCGGGTGGGACGAGGGTTCTGACCGAGGAACCAGTGCGCTGTGAGCACCATCCCAGGCGTGCAGAACCCGCACTGCGATCCGCCGTGCTCCAGGAAGCTCTCCTGCAACGGATGCAGGTTGCCCTCGTCGTGCCCGAGGCCGCGCAGCGTGGTTACGCTGGCGCCGTCGGCCTGGACGGCGAACAGCAGGCATGAGTTCACCGGCTCGCCGTCGAGAAGGACGGTGCAAGTACCGCAGACGCCCTCTCCGCAGCCGTGCTTGACGTCGGTGGCGCCCACCTGGGTACGCAGCACTTCGATGAGCGACTGGTTGGGCTCGACCCCAACCTGCACCGGCCGGCCGTTGAGCTCGAAGGACACCTCGGTCGCTGTCATCGTCGATCACCATCCTGTCCAAGCGCTCCGCGAGCCCGCACGGTTGCGCTGAGCAGCGCGCGCCTCGCAAGGACCCCCACGATCTCCCGCCGGTAGCTCGCGGAGCCGTGCGTGCTCGGGCCGATCTCGAGGGCCTCGGCGGCTGCGCGGCCGGCCTCCTGCGCAGCGCGCTCAGAGGGCTCCTCGCCGAGCAGCGGCTCGGCGGCGGAGGAGACGTCGGCGGGCCGGTCCGCGGTCGCCCCCACGACCAGGCGCACTCCGGCACAGCGGCCGTTCCCGTCGAGGTCGACCACCGCCGCGACCTCGACCAGCGCGAAGTCGCCGGTCCGCCGCGCCATCTCCAGGAAGCACGTGCCCCGGCCGGCGCCGCCGACGGGCACCTCCACCTCGGTGATGACCTCGCCGACTTCCAGGGACGTCGTCAGGTGGGTCACGAAGAGATCGTCCGCGGCGATCGTGCGCTCACCCCCCGGCCCGAGCGTCCGCACGGAGGCGCCGAGCGCAACGGCGAGGCAGGGCAACTCGGCGGTCGGCTCGGCGTGGGCGAGGCTGCCTCCGATCGTCCCACGGTGGCGGACCCGGATGTTGCCGATGTGCGTCGCCGCCTCGGCGAGCACCGGGCACGCCTCGGCGACGACGGGCGAGCGCTCGAGGTCCACGTGCCGGACGAGCGCGGAGAGCACGAGCGTGCCGTCGGTGCGTTGGATCGACCGCTCCGCCGCGCGGCCCACGTCCACCAGAACGGTGGGCTCGGCAAGCCGCAGCATCATCATCGGCACGAGGCTCTGGCCGCCGGCAACCACGCGGGCCTCGTCGCCGGCCTCGGACAGGTGGTGTACCGCCTCGTTCCACGACGAGGCCCGTACGTATTCGAAGGCGGCGGCGTACATCGTCGCCGTCCTAGCGGGTGCCGGCGGGCGCGCCGAGCCGGTCGAGGACTGCCTCGAGCAGCGCCGAGTTGCTGGTCACGACGGGAACGCCGAGGTCGTGCTCGATTCGCTCGCGGGCATCCAGCGCCCGGAAGTTGGTGCATGAGGCGAACAGCAGGTCGATCCCGCCTCCGTCGCCGAAGGTCTCTGAGGCGAACCTCGCGATGCGTTCGGGCTCCACGGAGGCAATGGCGAAGTTCTCGGTGATGCCGAGCCCCCGGATGTCCACCACCTCGAGCCCGTCCTCTGCGAGGCTTTCCCGGATCTTGTCATTGAGCCCTTCGACGTAAGGGGTGATGACCCCCACGCGCATGACGTTGCGCGAGGCGATCGCCCGGCGCACGGAGGCGGCAACGCTGAAGGTCTCGGCCCCGGTCTCGGATGCGATTCGCCGGATGAGGTCAGCCTCGTACGCGTTTCCCCGCAGCGCACCAGCGCTGGTGCAGCCGAACACCATGACGTCGGGTCGGGCGGTGGCCAGGTCGCGGATCGTCACCGAGAGCTGCTCGTCGAGCATCACCGCCTCGGCTTCCGGAGTGGTCTCCTCCAGGTGCATGCGGCCCGTGTGAAGGGTCGATCCTGCCGGCAACCGGCGGTAGAGGTCGACCTCCATGACGGTGTTGGAAGAGGGAACGATGAGTCCGACTCGCGTGTTCATCTCATGCCTCCACGGGGCTGATCATGGCCTGCTCACCGGTTGCCGCTCTGCCGTCGCCCTCCTGGGCAGGCGTCGGAGCGGGCTCCTCGCCCAGCTCCAGCAGGTCGGCAGGGTTGACCTTGATGAGCCGGTCGATCTCCTCCTCGGAAAGTCCCGACTCGAACAGCGACTGGGCGAATACCCGCAGGCACTCGGCCGGCATGGGGTTGTGCCGCTGCCCGCCGTCGCTCATGAGGATGCACCGCTCGACCCCCACCGTCTTGATCGCGTCCGCGACGCGGCTGAGCGGAGCGTGGTTCCACATCGGCGACACGGTGCAGTAGCCGAACTCCGCGAAGGCGCCGAGACCGGTGAAGTGCTCGACGTCTTCCCGCTGGAACCCGGGCACCTTGAAGAAGGGATGGGTGATGAGCACCTTCTCGACGCCACGTTCCAGCGCCGCCGGGACGAGCGCGTAGATCTCTGCCGGCGACAGGTGACACGTTCCGAGGATCGCCCGGTGGCGGGCGACGAGGTCGATGACGTCGTAGACCTCGGGAACGAGGTGATCCGAGTCGTCGAGGATCGTGATGCCGACCTCGCCCTCCCTCGCGACCGTACTCGCCTGCTTGTCATAGGCGCCGGTGCTGCCAAAGATCGCCGCGTGGTGGGCGGCGTCGACGGTCGGCATCCAGACCTGCTTGGCGCCGAGCAGAAGGGCGGCCTCGGCCGCGGCGGGGTTGATGCCGCCCACCGCGCGGTTGAGGACGATTCCGCCATGGACCTCGATCCCCGGAACCAGCTTCCGGGTCAGGAAGGCCCGGCTCACCGTCCGCTCGGAATGACACTTCAGGACGATCGCACGCAGCCCCATGTCCGCCGCATGGCGTGCCACACCGACGTCGTCGGCGATTCGCGGGAAGAGGTCGGGTTCGGAGTGCACGTGCACGTCGACCGCGCCGTGCATGTCGATGAATGGTCCGATCATCTGGTCGCCGTCACCTCTCTCTCCTCGTCGGTGCAATCGAGTTCTCGGGCGGCATCTCCTCGCCGTCGTGCAGGCGGCGCAGCTCCACGAGCTCCTGTTCCGTCGGCGACGGAAGCTCGGCGACGGTGTCCGCGACGAGCAACTCGAACCCCGTGGCGTCCCGCACGCCATCGACCGTCACCCCGGGCTGGACGGCGTCGAGTCGCAAGCGTCCGCTCGCCGGGTCGAAGCCCATGAGCGCGAGGTCAGTGATCACCGCCACCGGGAGGCTCCTGGTCAGTCCCGCCTCGAGGCGGGACTCGGGCCCCGACAGGTAGCCGGGGCTCGTCACGAAGTCAACACGCTCGACGAAGCGCCGCCGCTCGTGCCGCGTCATGATCATGATCTCGCGGCAGCTGGAGACGATGTCGTTGGCGCCGCCGCTGCCCGGAAGGCGGACCTTGGGTCGATCGGGATCGCCGATGAAGCTCGTGTTGATGTTGCCGAACTGGTCGACTTGGGCCGCGCCCACGAATCCGTAGTCGAAGCAGCCGCGCTGGGCGTACAGGAAGATGTCGGTGATCCCGACCAGCATGAAGCTGCCGTGAGCGGCCCGCATCTCGTTGGTGGAGATCGGCAGCTTGCCCGGGATCATGCGCGGCCCGATGGAACCGCCTTCGAGGACGATCGTCAGAGAGGGGGCGTGGAGGCGCTTGGCCAGTACGCTCGCCTCCAGCGGCGATCCGACGCCCGCGAAGACCACGCTGCCGTCGCGCAGCAGCCGCGAGCCGGCGACGGTCATAAGGTCGGCGGGCCCGGCGCGCAGCGGGGCAACGGTGGCCTCAGTCATGCCGCGATCAGCTCCTTGGCCCGGCGACGCTGCTCGAGCAGCCTCGATGTCCCGACGGCGTCGAGGAAGCCCGCGAAGCTGCCGGGTTCGTCCACCGTCTCGCGCAGGTAGGTTTCGATGCCCTCGATCCCGCCGTCGTCCACCAGTTGGACATAGCGGTCGAAGTGATCGAAGTCGGCTTCGTACAACCCGTGGCATTCGCACGGGTACGAGCCGAACGGCACCTCGACGACGGCGTCGACGAGGAAGCCCGGGATCAGCGTTCGGTCAGCGTGGCGGACGATTGCTTCGGAGGGAACGATCTCCTCTGCCGTGACCACGACCGTCTTGGCCGCCCGAGCGAACTCCAGGTCCATGTACGCCGGCCCGTCCACCTGCGCGTTGCCCTCGGCATCGACACGGTGGGCGTGGATGAGCGCCACGTCCGGGACACATGCGGGTACGGCGACCAGGCGCTCGCCGGTGAACGGGCATGTCATCGGCTCCGCGGGCGTGCGTTCGAGCAGATCGGAGCCGAGGAGCGACACGGTGGGCAGGAACGGCACGCCCATCGAGCCAGCGAGGAAGCGCAGCCCCAGTGTGAGGTGGCTCCATTCCTCGTAGATCGTCGGATCGCGCTCGACGAACTCGCGGAACACCTTCGGAATACCCCAGCGCAGGCCGATTCCCACCCAGCTCGCCATGAGCTTGGAGGCGGCTCCACGGGCCAGGAAAAGTTCCGACTCGTAACACATCAGGTTGCGTGCCAGCGTGAGGTCGCGCTTGCCGGCGCGCAACAGCTCGAGCAGCATCGCCCAGGGCGGCCGCGCGTACAAGCAGCCACCGGCGACCACGACGTCGCCATCGGAGACGGCCTCCGCGGCCTCACCAAGCGAGGTTCGCTTGTCCTGGAGGGCGCCGTTCACGCCGCCTTCACCCCCACGCCGTCCAGGAGCGGGAGGACCTCGGCTGCGATGCGCTCGACCTGCTCGAGGTCGTATGCATAGGGCACGAGCGCCACGTGCTGGACGCCCGCCTCGAAGTGCGCGGCGAGTTGCTCGGCACACTGCTCGGGCGTGCCCCTGATGGCGCTGTCCGCGCTGGACTCGCTCCACTCCGGCAAGTCGAAGTAGTCGGCGATGTAGCCGCGGGCCTTGCTGTCGGCCTCCTCGAAGGAGCGGCCCACGCAGATAGGCAACTGCGCGACATTGCGCAGCGAACCCGGGTCGCGTCCCGCCTCCTCGGCGAACGCCTCGATCCTGCCCCATGCATTCCGAAAGCTGTCCGGCGTGTAGAAGTAGGTCAGCCAGCCGTCCGCGCGGGTAGCGACGCGGCGCAGGACGCGATCGACGTACCCGCCAATGAGCACGGTCGGCCGCGGGCGCTGGAGCGGGGGCGGAAGCATCACCGCGTTGCGGAACTCGATCCCGCCCGCCTCGCCGCTTACCGCCTCGCCGCTCCACATGCTTTGGAGCAGGTCGAAGTTGGCTTCGAAGATCCTCCCGCGCCGCTTGAACGGGACTCCGCACGCGTCGAACTCCCGCTCGTACCAGCCGGTGGCCAGCCCCAGGGTGAGCCGGCCGCCGGAGATGCGGTCCACCGTCGCGGTCGTCTTGGCGAGGACAACCGGATTGCGCAGGGGCAGGACGAGCACACCGGTCCCCAGCCGCGCCGTCCGCGTGACCATCGCCAGCGCCGTCAGCGTCGACAGCGACTCCAGGAACGGGAACGGACGCCTCGTGCCGAGCAGCATGTGGTCCCATGCCCAGAGAGACGAGAACCCCAGCTCCTCGGCCCGCCGAGCGTAGGAGACGAGCTCCTCGATGCTCGGATTTCTCGGGGCGGGCGCAAAGTTCTCGATCGCCAGTCCGAAACGCTCATACATCCCAACGACCCCCTCTAGGTGGCGCTCGGCGGGAGCAGCGAACGCGCGGGAATGCCCCACTTCTGGGCATCCTGCTTGTACTGCGGCGAGCGGATGTACTGCTGGACCGCGGATTGGAGCTTGGCCTTCAGCGCGCTGCCCTTCTTCACCACGAATCCCACGTTGGTCGTGTGCGGATCGGGGAAGGCAACGACGTACTTGCCGCCAGCCTTCTTGGCGATGTAGGCGAGGCTCGTCCACTCCTCCAGGATGGAGTCCAGGCTTCCGTTGTCGAGCTGCGGGAGCTCCTGGGAGACGGCCGGGTACGAGCGGATGGTCATCGCCGGCTTGCCCGCCTTCGTGCAGCTCTTGCTCGCGGCCCTCGCGATCTCCAGCTCGGGAGCGCTTCCCGTCAGCACCCCGATCGACTTGCCGCACAGGTCGTTGTAGCTGTGAACGCCCCCGGCCTTCGAGCCCGCGACCATCACTGCGAAGCTGTTCTTGAGGTAGTCGACGAAGTCGACGACCTTCCGGCGCTCGGCGGTGTCGTAGACATCCGACATCACGGCGTCCACGCGTCCGCTCTGCGCGGACGGGATGAGGCCGTTGAAGTCGCTGGTGATGAGCTTGTACTTGGCCCCCATGCGGTCGATTACGTGCCCGAGCATGTCCACCTCAAACCCGACGACCTTGTTGGGGTCGTCAGAGGCGCGGAAGCTCATCGGCGGGAAGTCGGCGGACGTTGCGATGGTGTACGTCTTTCCGCCTCCCGATCCGCCGGTTCCCTTGTCCGAGTCGCCGCCGCACCCGGCGACCGCCACGGAGGCGGCCAGCGCCACCGCCCCGATCCATGGCGCCAGGAGGCGGGGCCAGCGCGAGCGCTTCGCGAGGTGTGGGTGGGTACTCATGTCTGCGCTCCTCTTGAGGTCGTGCCGAGTCACGGGATCGTGGCCGGCTGCGAGCCCTTCCGCCCCGTGCCAGCCCCCCTCTCGGCGATCATCCGGACGAATCGCTGGGTACGGTCGCTCTGCGGCGAGGTAAAGATCTGCTCGGGCGGGCCCTCCTCGATGATCAGGCCGTCCTCCATGAAGACCACCTTGTCGGCCCAGTCCCGGGCGGCCACGATCTCGTGGCTCACCACGACCATCGTCATGCCGGCTTCGGCGAGGCGGCGGATGACCTGCAGCACGTCGTTGACCAGCTCCGGGTCGAGCGCCGAGGTCGGCTCGTCGAAGAGCATGAGGCGTGGGTGGTTCGCCAGCGCCCGGATGATCGCGATCCGCTGCTGCTGACCGCCCGAGAGCTGATGGGGGTAGTGGTCCTCGTGACCGCTCAAGCCCGCCCATGCCAGCAGCGCGCGGGCCTCTCGTCGAACCTCGTCGGCCGGGCGCCCGTAGACACGCACGGGGGCCTCGAGGATGTTCTCCATGACCGTGAGATGGTCGAAGAGGTTGAAGTGCTGGAAGACCATCCCGATGCGCGACTTGGCGCGCGCGACCGCGACGTCGCGTGTGGGCACGAGCCCCTTGGCCGTCGAGCGATAACCGACGTACTCGCCTCCGACCGTGATGCTTCCCCCGTCGATGCTCTCGAGGTGGTTGATCGTCCTGAGCAGCGTGGTCTTGCCGGACCCGCTGGGACCGATCAGGAAGACGACGCTGCCCTGCTCGACTTCGAGCGAGACGCCCTTGATCACCTTTCGGCCGTGGAAGGACTTCTCGACGTTCTCGATGGTGACGTCGGCGGCCATCCCCTCACTCGTCGCGTCCTTGCGCAACATCGGGAACACATCGGCGGCCGCCACGGGGGCCTCGGTCGCCGCAGGCTCGGCGGTCTTCGGCGGCTCTGCCGGGGGAGGCGCGTCCGGCGAAGGGGGACTCGTCGCTTGGCTGTCGCGCCGTAGCCCGGGCATGCGCCTGAGCCAGCGAGCGACGCCGGACGCCGCCCCGCCGTCGGGCTCGGTCCGGCCGGGCGCCTCCGCTTCGACGTCCGCCCCCCCGGCGGCGGCCAGGGCCGGCGTTCCCAGCCCTGCCTCCACCCGGCGGGCGGCTGCGGCGGCGATGCTCCGGGCCTTGCGCTCGATGTTGAGGCGCGCCTCCAGCCGGCCCTGGAGGAGGACGATGGCCGAGGTCGCGATCAGGTACATCACGCCGGCAGCGAGGAAGACGGCGACGTACTCGAAGTTGGCCGACACGAGCTGCTCGCTGCGAAGCGTGAGCTCCCCGACGGTGATCACCGAGGCGAGCGACGTGTTCTTGACGATGATGATCGCCTCGTTGCCCAGGGACGGGGTGATCGACCGCAGCGCCTGCGGGATGACCACGCGCCGCAGGATCTGCCACGGCCGCATTCCGAGCGCCGCGGCGGCGTCCCGCTGGGTCTGCTTCACCGACTGCAGGCCGCCGCGGAAGATCTCCGCGAGGAAGGCGATCTCGTTGAGCCCGAGGCCGATGATCGCGGTGATCGTCGCGCTGACATGGATGCCGACGCGAGGCAGGACGTTGTACCAGAACAGCAGCTGCAGCAGGATCGGCGTGCCGCGCATCACCCAGATGAACGGAGTTGGGATGATCCGCAGGAGCCGGTTGTTGGAGAGGCGCATCACGGCAAGCCCGATCGCGAAGGGGATGGCGCCAAGGAACGACGCCACGGCGATCTCCATCGCGATCAGCAGGCCCTTCCAGAGGAACGGGAGGCCCAGGTAGTGGAGGAACTGGTCCACCGATGCCTCCTTAGCCGTCTTCGCCGCCAGCCGGCACGATGGTGGCCCGGCGTCCGAAGGCCTTGCTCAGAACGCGCTGGCCGTGGACGATGTGCTGGTACATCCGCTCACCGGCCGTCTCGGCATCCCCGAGCTCGAGCGCCTCGTAGATCGCAACGTGCTCGCTGCTGAACCGGCGCGGCACCTCGGTCTTGTAGACCCGCTCGGACAGCTCGAGCTGAAGCCGTGACCAGTAGCCGCGAAGCACGTTGATGAGCTCGCTGCGGCTTGTCTCGTAGATGGTGAGGTGGAACTCGGCATCGAGCCGCCCGGCCTCGTGCGGATGGCCGTCGCGCACGGCGCAGAACCGGTCGAGCACCGCCCGCACGGTCGCGAGCGCCTCCGGCGTCATCCTCTCCGTCGCCAAGCGCGTCAGGTACGGCTCCAGAACGAGGCGACATTCGTAGATGAGCATTGCCTCATCGGGTGAGAGTCGATACGCGACGTAGGTTCCGCGGCCGCGGTTCGAGATCACGAGCCCCTCCGCTTCGAGCTTGCGGATGCCCTCGCGCACGGGCGTCCGGCTGACGCCCGTGCGCATCTCGGCCTGCGCTTCGGTGACGCGGTCACCCGGTGCGAGCCGCCCGGCCAGGATGTCCTCGCGCAGCACGCGACGGACGTGCTCCGCAAGGGAAGGCGGTCGCTCCACGGGCGCGGTGGTCAAGCCGTGTCCCCCTTCTAGGACGGGAGATCCGTCAGATCTCATTCATCCACCCTCTTGTGTGGTGTATACAATGCATTGCATATCTAAACGGGTAACTGGGCTACCGCGCCCAGTTAGGCATCAGGCATCAGTTCTCTGGCATCAGGCCGAGGGCTCTACCTCATGCCTGATGCCTGATGCCTGATGTGGGACTGAAGGCTGGGGTCTTGCCGTGGCGCCCATCCGCCCGTTCAGTCCCGAGCACCAGGCGTGTGGACCGAGGAGCTCGCTCCCGGCGACGCCGCCGAGCACGCGGCCGCCGGCCAGCCACCCGAGGCACCTGCAACGCTGCGCCCGGGGACGGCGCGGGGCGTGGGCTAGCGTCCGGCCGCGCCTTGACCGTCAAGACGCGGACCCTCCTCGCCGCGGCGCTGGCCGCGGTCGTGCTGCCGCTGGCACTGTGGTCATTCCTGCCCGGACCCATCCGTGCCGCGCCCAGCCCGACCAAGCTGCAGAACCAGGTCAACGGCGCCCGGGGCGCCGAGCAGCGCCTGTCCGCCAGCGCGGCGACCTTCGCGAAGCTCATCCGCCAGATCGAGGGCGACATCGCCCTGCTGCAGCGGCGGCTGGACGCCGTGCAGGCCGACCTCAACACCGCCCGCCAGCAGCTCTCGACCACCCGGACGCAGCTGCGCGCCCAGCGGGCGCGCCTGGCGCGCCTGCGCGGGCGGCTGGCCAGGGCCCAGGTCGTGCTGTCGCAGCGGCTGGTCTCGGCCTACGAGAACGGCGACCCCGACGTCATCGACGTCCTCTTCAGCGCCAACGGGTTCGCCGACCTGCTCGAGCGGGCCGAGTTCGTCAAGCGGTTCCAGCACCAGGACGCGGCGATCATCCAGGCGGTCAAGCGCGCCAAGCGCGAGTCCGAGACGGCGGCCGCGAAGCTCGCCCGCCTGACGCGCAAGCGCCAGCAGATCGCCTCCGCCTACACCAAGCGCCGCAACGCCCTGCAGAGCATGCGCACTGCGATGGACGCCAAGCGCGCCGCCTATGAGCGCGCCCGGGCGGCGCGGCTGCAGGCGCTGCAGCGCACGCGCGCGAACCGCCGGCGCCTCGAGCACCAGCTCACGAAGCTGCTGGCTTCGCAGGCCAACGCGTCGCATATCGGCCCCGGCGGGCCGTGGGCGATCCCGTGGGCGGTCGTCCAATGCGAGTCGGGAGGCCAGAACCTGCCGCCCAACTGGGCCACCGCCTCAGGCTATTACCAGATCATCATCCCCACCTGGAAGCGGTTCGGCGGCCCTACGGCGCAGGCCTACCAGGCCTCCAAGTCGGTGCAGGACGCGATCGCGGCCAAGATCTGGGACGGCGGCGCCGGCGCGAACAACTGGGACTGCTTCCGGCTGCTCCACACCGGCCACCTGTAGGGAACGCAAAGGGCCGGCCCGAAGGCCGGCCCCTCGCACACTGCACGGCGGCGACGCGCTAGACGGTCGCGCAGACGCCGTGGACCGTGAGCGTGTAGGTCGCGCTCGAGTTCGCCCCACCGGCGGTGGTCGCCGCGGCGCTTGCGCCGTTCGTACCGACCGGGGACACGCCCTGCAGCACGGCCTGACCGTTGTTCGTGTTGGACGTCTGGTTGATCGACGCCATGGCCGAGATCAGGTTGTAGCCCGACGGGCAGGACACCGACTCGGTCTGCGGCTGCCCCTCGGTCTTGGTCACGCCGGCCGACGTCGACGAGACCTGCTGGAAGTTGGCGAAGATCTGCGACTCCTGCAGGCCCCCGACGGTGTCGGCGTTCAGGTACTGGATCTCGCCGGTGCCGTTCGGGCTGAGCTGGAACGGGGTCGCCGTCCCGGACCCGCTGGTCTGGAAGTACACCGCCGTCGTGCCCTTCGTGCGGTACGTCGCGGCGTAGTTGGTCCCGCGGTTCACGTTGTTCTCGCACGCCTGCTGGCCGGGCGAGGTGTTGCAGGTCTGGGCGGTGGCGCCGCCGCTCCCGCTGTTGCGGGCGAGCAGCGTGTAGCGGTTGCTGGACGAGAACGTCTGGCTTCCGCCGCCCTGGGCGATGGCGAACGCCGGGACCAGGAGCGCGGCCAAAGCAAGGACGCTGGCGAGAAGCCACGGCCCCCGGCCGTACCGGCGGCGCAGCCGCGCTCGACGGCTGACCTTCGGCTCCGGCTGCGTCGGATAGCGCTCTTCCCAGGCCTTGGCCCAGGAGTCTTGCGGACGTGAAGGACTCACGTGGACGAACCCCCTGTGGAGCGGTGTGTGGTGGGAGGACGGCTCCCCTGGCGCGAACCTACAGCAGTCGGCGGGGTGGCGGGGCCGGGTTTACAAAAGTCCGGCTATAAGTCCGCAAACGCGGTCGCCCGGCCGGCCGCCTGTGGCCGCCATCGGCTCGACCGCTCAAACGCGGTCGCCCGGCCGGCCGCCTGCGGCGGCCACCGGCTCGACCGCTCTACCAACGACAAGGAGACAACGCATGGGAGTCCTCGACGGGAAGGTCGCCGTCGTCACCGGAAGCGCCCGCGGGATTGGCCGGGCCACCGCGGAGCTGCTGGCCGAGCACGGGGCCAGCGTCCTCGTCAACGACCTCGACGGCGATGTCGCCGAGCAGGCGGCGGCGGAGATCGACGGCGGGACCGTCGCCTTCGCCGGCGACCTCACCCATCCGGGTGTCCCCGACGAGATGATCCAGCGCGCGGTCGATGAGTGGGGGCGGCTGGACATCGTCGTCAACAACGCCGGCTACACCTGGGACGGGCCGATCCACAAGATGTCCGACGATCAGTTCCAGGCGATGATCGACATCCACAACGTCGTCCCGTTCCGCGTCCTGCGCGCCGCCGCGCCCCACCTGCGCGAGCCGGCGAAGAAGGAGCGCGAAGAGGGCCGCGAGGTGTTCCGCAAGGTCGTCAACGTCTCATCGGTCTCGGGCACGATGGGCAACGCCGGGCAGGCCAACTACTCGTCGGGCAAGGCGGGCGTGGTCGGCCTGACCAAGACGCTGGCCAAGGAGTGGGGCCAGTTCAAGGTCAACTGCAACGCGGTCGCGTTCGGCTTCATCGACACGCGCCTGACGCAGGCGAAGGTCGCCTCCAACACGATGCAGATCGACGGCGAGACGGTACAGCTCGGCATCCCCGAGCAGCTCCGCGCGATGGGCGAGGTCTTCATCGCGATGGGCCGCCGCGGGTTCCCGCAGGAGGCCGCCGGCGGCGTGTTCTTCCTGTGCTCGCCGTGGAGCAACTACGTCCACGGGCAGGTCCTGAACATCACCGGCGGCCAGTTCGGCGGCATGACGCAGTGAGCGCTGAGGAGCCCCGGCCGGCGGTCGCCGTCGCCGGCGAGGGCGACCTCGTCGAGCTGCTCCCGCTCATGCGGGCGTACTGCGACTTCTACGAGGTCGCGCCGAGCGACGACGCGCTGCTCGAGATGTCGCGCGCGCTGATCGCCGACCCGAGCCGCGAGGGCGTGCAGCTCATCGCCCGCGCGCCGAGCGGCGAGGCGGTCGGGTTCGCGACGGTCTTCTGGTCGTGGTCGACGACACGCGCGGCGCGCATCGGCGTCATGAACGACCTCTTCGTCGCGCCGCACGCGCGCGGGGCGGGGGCCGGCCGCGTCGGCGAGGCGCTGATCGCCGCATGCGCCGAGGCGACCCGCTCGCACGGGGCCGTCTCGCTCGCGTGGCAGACCGCGCCGGACAACGACCGCGCGCAGGCGCTCTACGACCGCATCGGCGCCCGGCGGTCCCAGTGGCTGGATTACGATCTTCCCGTCGCCTGACCACCGCGACGACGACCTTGGGAGGGCTTGCATGAAGCTCGTGAAGCCGGGCGCGGAGCACGAGGTGCCGCGCGGAATCCTGGGCGGCTCGGAGATCTC
>JBJMKX010000068.1:0-63782 GCA_045805605.1 Solirubrobacteraceae bacterium | reverse complement strand
GTGGGCGATGGAGAAGGGCGCCACGCACTTCACCCACTGGTTCCAGCCGCTGACCGGCTCCACGGCCGAGAAGCACGACTCCTTCTACGCGCCCACCGGGGAGGGCACCGCGATCGCGGACTTCTCCGGCAAGGAGCTGATCCAGGGGGAGCCGGACGCGTCGTCCTTCCCCACCGGCGGCATCCGCGCCACCTTCGAGGCGCGCGGCTACACCGCCTGGGACCCCACCAGCCCGGCTTTCATCCTCGAGAATCCCAACGGCGCGGTGCTGTGCATCCCCACCGCGTTCGCTTCGTGGACCGGGGAGGCGCTGGACAACAAGATCCCGCTGCTGCGTTCGATGGACGCGCTGTCGCGAGCGGCGGTCCGCGCCCTACGGCTGTTCGGCGACCAAGCCTCGCAGCGGGTGTTCACCACGGTCGGGCCCGAGCAGGAGTACTTCCTGATCGACCAGCAGTACTACTTCCAGCGGCCCGACCTGATCAACACCGGGCGCACCCTGTTCGGCGCCAAGCCGCCGAAGGGGCACGAGCTGGACGACCACTACTTCGGCTCGATCCCGGAGCGGGTGCTGGCGTGCATGCTCGACGTCGAGCGCGAGCTGGCCAAGCTGGGCGTCCCGATCAAGACCCGCCACAACGAGGTCGCCCCCAACCAGTACGAGGTGGCGCCGGTGTTCGAGAACTCGAACGTAGGCTCCGATCACCAGCAGCTGACCATGCAGGTCATGCAGAAGGTGGCGCGGCGCTACGGGCTGGTCTGCCTGCTGCACGAGAAGCCGTTTGCAGGCGTCAACGGCTCGGGCAAGCACAACAACTGGTCGATGGGCACCGACACCGGGGCCAACCTGCTCGAGCCGGGCGACACCCCGCACGACAACCTGCAGTTCCTGTTCTTCTGCGGGGCCGTCATCCAGGCGGTCAACCGGCATCAGGGCCTGCTGCGGGCCTCGGTGGCGTCGATCGGCCAGGACCACCGGCTGGGCGCCAACGAGGCGCCGCCCGCGATCATCTCGATCTTCCTCGGCGCCGAGCTGCTGAAGGTGTTCGAGGCGATCGAGCGCGGCCAGGCGGGCGAGACGACCGAGGGCTCGTTCCTCGGCCTCGGCACGCCGGTGCTGCCGCGGCTGCCAATGCACGGCGGCGACCGCAACCGCACGTCACCGTTCGCCTTCACCGGCAACAAGTTCGAGTTCCGCGCGCTGGGCTCGAGCCAGTCGCTGTCGCTGCCCAACACCGTGCTCAACACGATCACGGCACAGGCGATCGACGAGCTTTCCGCGGCGCTCGAGGCACGCCTGGCAGCGGGCGCCGAGCTCGAGGAGGCGGTGCGCGAGGTTCTGCAGGCCTCCTACGCCAACAACAAGCGGATCGTCTTCGAAGGCGACAACTACGCGGACGAGTGGCATGCCGAGGCCGCCGAGCGCGGGCTCCTCAACGACCGCACGACGCCCGACGCGCTCCCCCACATGATCTCGGAGGACACGGTGGAGGCGTTCGACACCTACGAGGTGCTCTCCGAGCGCGAGCTCCACTCGCGGTACGAGGTCATGGTCGAGCAGTACGTCATCCGCGCGAACATCGAGGCCGAGACGGCGGCGGTCATCGCGCGGACGATGATCCTGCCGGCGGCGGTGCGGCATCTGGAGACCCTGCGCACGGCCGGCGTGGACTCACTCTCGACCGAGCTCTCGGACCTCGTCGACTCGTTGGTGGAGGCGATCGGCAAGCTGGAAGCGGCCAACGCCCGCCACGAGGGCGAGGAGGGCTCGCTCGACCACGCGGTCTACATGCGCGACACCGTGGTGCCCGCGATGGCCGGCGTGCGCGAGGTGGCCGACCGGCTGGAGGGGATCGTCGCCGACGACCTCTGGCCGCTGCCCAAGTACGCGGAGATCCTGTTCATCAAGTAGCGCGGTAGCTGGGCATGCGCTGCTCCGGGCGGTCGGGTGCCGCCCGGAGCAGCTCGTCCACCGCATCTGCGGGCACGTAGCGGCGGCTGCGGTCGTCCTCGCGCGCGGAAAGAACGCCCTCGCGCACGAGGGCCCAAACCTCCTCGGCGCCGACGCCCAGGCGAAGCGCGGCCTGCTCGAGAGTCAGCTCGTCGTCGGTGCCCACGTACATACCGGTACCCCACCCGGCGAGGCCATACCGTTCCCCAGGTGCTACGCGCGTCGTCGGTCGCCGCCGTCCTGGGAGTCGTGATCCTCGCGCTGCCGGCAGGCGCCCACGCGGCCCTTCCGGCCGACACCTTCGACGCCGACGGGCAGGTCCACGCCAACCGGTGCGTGCGCGCTGCGGCGCCCTCGATCCCCCTGCGCTACCTGGGGGCGACGCCGACCGGCTTCGCGATGACCGACGCCCTGGAGCGGTTCGACGATGCAAGCTGCCCCGACGGGACCGTGCGGCTGGACCTGCACGAGGTGGTCGACTCGCCCGCCGGACCGCTGGTCTTCGAACGCGGCGGCAACGGCTACGTCGATGACCAGAACGCGAAGTACGGCCAGGTGGCGCTGGCGGATCTCGCCGACCCGGTCGGCGACCCGATGCCGTCGGGAGGGGGCCGCGGGGACCCCTGCCCCTTGGTGGAGGGATCGCGCTACGCAGCCGAGATCGCCTCCATCCCCACCGCCATGCACTACAAGCGCCCGCAGGACGTGCCGAGTGGCAACAACCGGGGGGCGACCTTCATGCACTACGGCGATCCGGCCGCTGATCAGGGCGACCGCCACGACATCCATTACTCCTATCTCCTCTGGAGCTTCCTCGACGCCCGCGGCGGCGGCCACGTTCGGGCGCTGCTGCACGAGGGCCAGGTCGTGGAGCCCTGCGACGTCGAGCCGATCCGGATGGACGCGTTCGACACTGCCGGCAGCGTCGACGGCAGCGTGCTCGCGCGCTATGTGCGCACCGACGAGGGCGGCACGCCGCTGTACGGCTGGATGGTCTGGGAGCACGACGCGTACGACGGCGCGGGCACGATTCCGCACGCGCGCTGGCTCGACGGGCCGCAGGTCAGCACCGATCCGGCGCTGGCCGTCTCGCCTCCGGTGTCGCGACCGCCGCCCCCACCGCCGCCGCCGGCTGCGCCGCCGCCCGTCGCCACCCAGGCGGCCGCGCCCCCGCCGGCCCCGCCGCTTCCCGCGCCGCTGCCGATGCGGGCGGTCGCCGACGTCGCGAAGACACTGGTCGTTCGCGGCGGCCGCGTCCGCGTGCCCATCGGGTGCACGGGCACGGCGGCGACCCACTGCGGCGGCACGGTCCGGCTGGACGCCGTGCTGCCGCGCAACGCGAACGCCGCTCGCTTCTCCACCCTCGCCCGCCGGCGCTACTCCGTGCCCGCCGGCGGCCATGTGGGCGTGACGCTGCGGATCCGCAAACGGCTGCCGCGAGGCCGGGCGCTGCGCGCGCGGTTGCTGGTCGGCGCCACCACGCGCTCCGTCGTCCTGCGCGTTCGCTGATCGTGCTCCGCCGTTGCGTCGTGTGCGGTCGCGTGATCAGGCTGCGGCAGCCGGCTGACGGCCTCCACCTCGATCAACTCAGGCGTCCGGTGAAAACCCGCGATTGACGCCGCGACGGCGGGTGCCGGCGCCGCGCCTCTCCAAGCCAGCACCGCCTCGATGGTGTCGCCCAGCGGGTCCCCTTGCACGCTGACCGCGCGTAGGTCTTGGCCCAGGGCAGGGGGCTCGGGATCGCGGACCCAGGCCAGGTAGTCGCCGGCCGTGATGCCATCGAGCGTGAGGATCAAGAACTGGAGCGCCATTGCCTTCCCCCTTAATTCCGGTGGTCGAACGCGACGGCTTCGACTCCGTACTTCGGCGCGGCCGCCATTGTGCGGCCGATCTCGTCCTCGTCGGTCGGGGGCGGCGGGCCGTCGTCGGTCGCCGGCCGTCCCGACTCCCGGAAGAAGCCCTCCATGCCGGCGGGCGCGAAGCCGACGAGGATCCGGCTCGGCGTCTCCGCGGTGTTGCGGAAGTTGTGGATGGTGCCGCGTGGGGCGTAGGCGAATCCGCCGGGCCCGAGGGCGTGCACCTCGTCGCCGACCCGAATCTCGAACGTCCCATCGAGCACGTACCAGAACTCGTCCTCGCGGGTGTGGATGTGCGGCGGGGGCCCGCCCCCGGGCGCAGTCAGGTTCTCGAGCAGCAACAGGCCTCCACCGGTGCTCTCGGCGGTCGCCTTGAGCGTCATGGTGTCGCCGACGATCCAGATCCGCTCGCCCTCGCCTTCGGCGATGGCGTAGCCCCGGTTGTTGCTCGTGTGGATGATGTTCATGCCATCGATGGTCGTTGGGATACGCCATGAGCGCCACTGCATTCACTTCTAAGACCAGTAGAGTTGCTTCATGTCTCTCGGTGGCGCCGGACGCCTCCGGGCGTTCGCGCTCGTGCTCGACCTCGGCTCTATCTCAGCCGCCGCCAGCGTGCTGGGGTACACGCAGTCGGCGGTCTCGCAGCAGCTGGCGGCGCTAGAACGGGAGGTGGGTGCGGCTCTGGTCGACCGGTCGCAGCGGCCACTG
Organism: Solirubrobacteraceae bacterium; assembly: GCA_045805605.1. Classification (GTDB taxonomy): domain Bacteria; phylum Actinomycetota; class Thermoleophilia; order Solirubrobacterales; family Solirubrobacteraceae; genus DATBDE01. The sequence continues at coordinate 59,264 of JBJMKX010000068.1, read as the reverse complement.
CGCGCCACCCGTGCAGGTGCCAGCCTGCGCCCGCAGGTGGAGCGCCTGCTCGCGGCGCTGGGTGGCGTCGAGGCGGCCGTAGAGGACCTGCGCGGCGCCGCGCCGCGCCTGCGCCTGGCCGCCTTCCCCAGCGCCCTGTCCTCGTTTGTGCCGGCGGCCGTGCGCGACCTGCGCCGGGCACACCGCGACATCGTCGTCCGGGTCTTGCAGCTCGAGACGCAGGAGGCGGTCGAGCGCCTCCGCGGCGGTGACGCCGACCTCGCGGTGGTGCACTACATGCCCGGGTTGGCGGTGCCGGAGACTGCGGGGCTGCAGCGGCGGCGCCTGCTGGTGGACGACCTGCACGTGGTGCTGCCTGAGGCACACCGGCTCGCGCGGCGCGAAGCGGTGAGCCTCACCGATCTCGAGGCCGAGCCGCTGATCCTGCCGGGGCGCGACACGCCCGACGGGCGCTTCCGGTCGGTGGTGGAGCACCTATGCGCGCAGGCCGGCTTCGCTCCACGGGTGGCCTACGAGATCGACGACCTTCCCGCCGCGCAGGCCTTCGTCGCCGCCGGGATCGCCGTCGTGCCCATGCATGGCCTTATCCTCGCCACTCTGCCCCAAGGGGCGACGGCTCGCCCGCTCGCCGAGCGACCCGCCGGCAGCCGCACCGTCGAGGCGCTCGCCCCCGCCGCAGCGCGTACGCCGGTGGTCGACGACCTCCTCGATCGCCTCATCCACGCCGCAGGCGGTTACGCGCTGAGAGTGTGAGCTCCGGCTCCGCGAGGCAGAGCGCGCTCTGGCTGGTGGGCTACTTGAAGGCGAAGAGCGCCTCGCGGCGCGCCTTGCTCCCGTTGTACTGTCGACGCTAACCGGTGCGTACAGCTTGGGCAATCAAGTTGTCTAGACCGCACACGTGCTCAGCGCCACCGCCCGCTCCGTCATCATGGTCCGCCGCGCAATGGCGACCACCTACCGCACCCACGGCCTGGTCCTGACCGAGCACGACTTCGAGGTGCCGGTCGAGCACGACCGGCCCGACGGCTCGCGCATCACCGTCTTCGCGCGCGAGGTCGCCGACCCCGACGGCCTCGACAAGCCGTATCTGGTCTACCTGCAGGGCGGCCCGGGCTTCGAGGCGCCGCGGCCGGCCCGCCATCCGAGCGGTCCGGCCTGGCTGGACCGGGCGCTGCAGGACTTCCGCGTGCTGATGCTCGACCAGCGCGGCACCGGCCGGTCCTCTCCGCTCGACGCGACCGCCACGGCCGACCAGCTCGTCCACTACCGCGCCGACGCGGTGGTGCGCGACGCCGAGCTGGTCCGCCAGGCGCTCGACGTCGACCGCTGGAGCGTCCTCGGCCAGAGCTTCGGCGGGTTCTGCGCGACCCGCTACCTCTCGAGTGCGCCCGAGGGCCTGCGCGAGGCCTTCCTCACGGGCGGACTGCCGGCGTTCCAGGTACCGGTGGACGAGGTCTACGCCACGACCTTCGAGCTGGCGATCGAGCGCAGCCGGCGCTACTACGAGCGCTACCCCGAGGATCGCGAGCGCGTCCGCGCGCTGATGGCGGACCCGGTGCGCCTGGCCTCCGGCGATCTGCTCACGGCCGACCGCGTGCGCCAGCTCGGCCTGAACCTCGGCATGAGCGACGGCGCCGAGACCCTTCACTACCTGCTCGAGCTCCCGCCCGACTCGCCCGCGTTCCGGCACGACGCCGACGACCCGCTCGACTTCGCCCGCGACCCGATCTACCACCTGCTCCAGGAGGCGTCCTGGGCCGATGGCAGCGCCACGCGCTGGGCCGCACAGCGCGTGCGCCCCGAGGACTACGAGCGCGAGCCCGGCCTGCTCTACGGCGAGCACATGCTCCCGTCGGTCTACGACGACTACGCCGCGCTGCGCCCGCTGCGCGATGCCGCCCACGCCCTGGCCGAGCACGAGTGGCCGCGCCTCTACGACTTCGACGTGCTTGCGAGCAACGAGGTGCCGGCCGCCGCGGTGATCTATGCCGACGATCTGTACGTGCCCATGCGGTACTCGGTCGAGAGCGCCCGGCGCATCCGCGGCCTGCGCCCGTGGATCACGAACGAGTACGAGCACAACGGCCTACGCGCCGACGGCGAGCGCATCCTCGGCCGACTCATCGACCTGGCACGGGGCCGGGCCTGATCGGGCGCCGGTCCTGCCACAGCGACAGCGCGAGCAGGCCCCACAGCTGTCGGCTGAGGTCCTCGCGGCCGTCCACATGGCGGTCGAGCACGGCGGTAACCGCAGCCGGATCGAGCAGCCCCTGGTCGGCGATGCGGGCGGGCGCGAGCACCTCGCGAGCGAAGGGCACGAGCGGGCCGCGCAGCCACGCCGCCGCCGGAATGGAGAAGCCCTTCTTGCGCCCGCGCACGATGGCCTCCGGGAGAAGCGGCGCCGCCGCCCGGCGCAGCAGTCGCTTCTTCGCCCACCCACGCACCTTGGCCGTGGTGGGCAGCGCCATCGCCAGCCCCGCCACCTCGGTGTCGAGGTAGGGCACCCGCGCCTCGAGCGAGTGGGCCATGCTCATCCGGTCGGTCTTGACCAGCAGGTCGTCGACGAGGTAGATGCCGAGGTCGACGTCCTGCAGGCGGGCGAGCGGCTCCGCGCCCGCGGTTTCCGCGTAGCGCTCGCGATAGACATCGAGCGGGTCGTAGCCGTCACGCCGGCCGCGCAGAAGTTCGGCGCGCACGTCGCGGGCGAAGATCTCCTTCCACCCGTGGTGGCGCTCGAGCGGCGGCAGGTGCGCAGCGCGCACGAACCGCTTGGCCCGGTACTCGAGCGAGACCCGACGCGAGGAGCTCGGCAGCAGCTCGACCAGCGGCCGCGCCACGCGCGCGGCGCGTCCCAGGCCGCGCGCCGACAGCAGGTCGGCCACATAGGTCTCGTAGCCGCCGAAGAGCTCGTCGCCGCCCTCGCCCGACATTGCCACCTTGACGTGCTCGGAGGCCAGGCGGCAGACCAGGAACGTCGGCAGCGCCGAGGAGTCGCCCAACGGCTCGTCGAAGGCGGCGGCGATCTCCGGAAACAGCTCGGCGGCATCGGGCTTGAGGATGAGCTCTTGGTGGTCGGTGCGGTAGCGCTCGGCCACCGAGCGCGCGAGGTCGAGCTCGTCGTACGACCGCTCCTGGAAGCCGATCGAGAACGTCTGCACCGGCTCGCTGGACTCCTGCGCGGCCAGCGCACACAGCAGCGACGAGTCGACGCCGCCCGATAGCAGCACGCCGACGGGCACGTCGGAGACCAGGTGGGCGCGCACCGAGTCGCGCAGGGTCTGGCGCAGCTCGGCCGCCAGCGTCGCCTCGTCCTCGCGGCGCACGTCGGCCGCCGGCACCGGGCGCGGGCGGGCGAAGCGCTCGATTCGAATCGCCCCGCGCTGGCCCACGAGCACGTGCCCCGGCGGCAGCTTGCGCGCTCCGGCGTAGATCGTCAGCGGGGCGGGGATCGAGTTGAAGGCCAGGAAGGCGTCGAGCGCCTCGGGGTCGACGTCCTCGCGGAACCCCGGCGCCAGGCGCAGCGCCTTGAGCTCGGAGGCGAACGCCAGCGCGCCGCCGGGCTCGGCCCAGAACAGCGGCTTGATCCCGAACCGGTCGCGGGCGAGCACGAGGCGCCGCTCGCGCGCGTCCCACAGCGCGAGCGCGAACATTCCCCGCAGGCGGTCGACGAACCCGATGCCCCACTCCTCGTAGGCGTGGGCGAGCACCTCGGTGTCCGAGCGCGTGCGGAACCGATGCCCGGCCGCCTCGAGCTCGGCGTGCAGGGCCTCGTGGTTGTAGATCTCGCCGTTCTGGACGACGGTGACGGTGCCGTCCTCGTTGGAGAGCGGCTGGTCGCCGTGCTCGAGATCGATGATCGCCAGCCGACGCGCCGCCAGTCCGACCGATCCGTCGACGAACGAGCCGGCCGAGTCCGGACCCCGGTGCACCATCGTGGCGTTCATGGCGTCGAGCGCGTCGGCGTCGACGGGACCGGCGCCGTCCGGCGCCAGCAGGCCGCAGATCCCGCACACGGCTAGATGGCTGATTCCGCGGCCGCACGTGCGCGGGGGGTTGTGGAATCGGCCATCTCTAATCCCCGGCGAGCGTGCGCGCCATCGTGCGCAGGGCGTCGGACGCGACCTTGACCACGGTGGCGAGGATCGCGCGCAGGTACAGGCCCACCGAGCGGTCGGCGATGTACTCCATGTCGTGGGCGAGCTTCTCCGCCCAGGTCATCTCGCGCGTGAGCCGGAGCTGTGCCAGGCCGGTGAGCCCGGGCGGCACGACCAGCCGCTGCCAGTACTGCGGGATCTCCTGGCACAGCTCGGCGAAGAACGCCGGCCGGATCGGCCGCGGACCGACCATGCTCATGTCCCCGCGCAGCACGTTCCACAGCTGCGGCAGCTCGTCGAGCTTGGTCGCGCGCAGGACGCGGCCCAGGTGCGAAACCTCGCCCGCCGTCAGCTGGGTCAGCTCGGGCCCGAGGTAGGGGCCGAGCCGCTGCTCGGCATCCCGCTTCAGCGTGCGGAACTTCATCATCGTGAACACCCGCCCGGCGCGGCCCACCCGCTGCCCGCGGTAGAGCACCGGCGACCCGCCCGCCACCAGCACGGCCAGGGCGGTGAGCGCGATCACCGGCGAGAGCACGACGAGCGCCGCTCCGGCGAGCACGACGTCGAGGATGCGCAAGGCGGTGTCCACGGTGCCGCGCTGGAAGGTGTGCGCCATCCGCTCGTAGTTGGCGACGAGGTTCTCCTCGGTGGGCGGAAGCGCGGTGGTATCGATGCTCACTCGATTGCCCCCACGATCAGCTCGACCATCTCGGCCGGGTCGCGGCGCTCGCGCACGCGGCCGTTGCGGTGCTTGGCGATCTCCATGGCGCGCGGATCGGTCAATGGTCGCAGCCGGCCCTGCCGGATGAGCATCTCGTCGACTCCGCCCAGGCGACCGCCGTAGGTCGTGTAGACCGGCTTGCCCAGCGCGACCGCCTCTCGGTTCATGGTTCCCCCTGCAGATACCACGAGATCGGAGAGCGCGATCAGGCTTTGGGCGTCGACGGCCCCATCCGGCACGACGAGCGAGGGCATCTCGAGCGCGCGCACGGTCGTCCGCTGCTGGTCGGTGCGCGCGATGACGATCGCCTGCACGTCCTCGCGCCGGCCGAGGTGATCGAGCACGCGCGGGAACAGCCGGTTGGCCTTGCGGTGGTAGACCGAGACGTCGGGCGGCGGGCGGACGACGACGAGGATGCGCGCGCGCTCGAGTGAGAGCTCGTCGAGCACCGCCTCGTTCGGCTCGAAGTCCGCGAGGTAGTACTCCTCTTTCAACCCCGGGTACTGGCGCAGCTTCTCCGGCCCGACGCCGTAGCGGCGCAGGCGCTCGGGCGGGATCGCCTCGGGCACGAGCACGCGCCGGGCCAGGCGACAGCCGATCTGGTGCTGCTGGGTCGCCCACTCGTAGTCGAAGGTGTTGACGGCCGGGATGCCGAGCGACGCCGCGGCCAGCGCCAGGTCGTTGGAGCCGTGCGCGACCGCGAGGTCGAAGTGGCTCTTGCGCGCGAGCTTGCGCACGCTCGCGGTGCGCCCGAACAGCGCAGCCAGCTTGCGCACGCGCGAGGCGCCGCCGTGCTTTCCGACCGCAACGTGCTCGATCCCCATGCGCTCCAGCAGCCCGAGCGTCTGCGCGTAGTCGCGCGCGGTCACGACGACCTCGTCGCCGCCGGCGCGCAGGCGCTCGATCACCGGCCGGAACACGAGCGGGTGCGCGGGCGCGGTCATGTCGAACCACAGCCTCCGTCCAGCCAAGGTGCCGGTACGGTAGCGGTCGTGCCGGGCCGCATCGTCCTCTTCGGAGCAACCGGGTACACCGGCCGGCTGACGGCCGAGGCGCTGGTCGCCCGGGGCGCCCGTCCGGTGCTGGCCGCGCGCAGCGAGGCGCGGCTGCGCGAACTGGCGGCCGACCTCGGCGCGGCCGACCTCGAGCAGCGGACCGCCGACGTGCAGCGGCCGGACACGGTGGCCGCGCTGGTGGAGCGCGGCGACGTGCTCGTCTCCACGGTGGGGCCGTTCACGCGCTGGGGCGATCCGGCGGTGCAAGCGGCGATCGGCGCCGGGGCCCACTACCTGGACTCGACCGGGGAGTCGCCGTTCATCCGGCGCGTATTCGAGCGCTTCGGCGGCGCGGCGGAGTCGGCGGGCTGCGGTCTGGTGACGGCGTTCGGCTACGACTGGGTCCCCGGCAACCTCGCCGGGGCATTGACCCTGCGCGAGGCGGGCAGCCGGACGACTCTCGCGGCCCCCTCCGAGGCGAGCCCGGATGGCGAGCGGGGGCCAAGCGAGAGGGCGGTGCGCGTTGACATCGGCTACTTCGTCACGGGGCGCGCCGAAATGAGCGGCGGCACGCGCGCGAGCGCCATCGAGGCGCTCCTGGCCCCGTCGTACGGGTGGCGCGGCGGACGGCTGATCACCGAGCGCGGCGCGGCGCGCATGCGCCACTTCGACGTCGAGGGACGCTCGCGCCCAGCGGTCTCGGTGGGGACGAGCGAGGCGTTCGCGCTCCCGCGCCTGCATACCGACCTGCGCGAGGTCAACGTCTACCTGGGCTGGGTGGGCGGCGCAGCGCGGCCGATGACGCTGATGAGCCCCGGCCTCGAACTCTTCCGCCGGGTGCCCATCGTCGGCGAGCTGCCGCGGACCCTCGGCCGCCAGTTCGTCAAGGGATCGAGCGGCGGGCCGGACGCCGCGCAGCGCGCCGCCAGCGGCTCGTACGTGGCCGCCGCCGCCTACGCCGCCAACGGCTCGCAGCTGGCCGAGGTAGCCCTCTCCGGCGTCAATGGCTACGACTTCACCGCCCGCATCCTCGCGTGGGGCGCGCAGCGCGCCGCCGAGAGCGGCCTGAACGGCACCGGCGCGCTCGGACCCGTCGACGCTTTCGGCCTCGACGAGCTCGAGTCCGGGGCGGCCGAAGCGGGCCTCGAGCGACGCACCTGAAGCGGGTCAGGGCACCCGACGACGACCCTGACACAACTGTGTCAAGGTTGGTAGCCTTGCCAGGGAGATGGCCGACCGCGACTTCCTCGCCGCCACGCGCTCCCGCGTCGTCGTCTTCGACGGCGGCATGGGCGCCACGCTAGAGCAGTTCGAGCTGACCTCGGACGACTACGGCGGGCTGCCCGGCAAGTGCCACGAGGCGCTCGTCCTGCACCGGCCCGACGTCATCGAGGGCGTCCACACGTCGATGCTCGAGGCCGGCGCCGAAGTGCTCGAGACCGACACCTTCCAGGCCTCGCGGCTCAAGCTCGACGAGTGGGGCCTCGGCGAGCACACGCTCGAGATCAACACCAAGGCCGCCCAGATCGCACGCAAGGCGGCCGGCGAACGGCGCTTCGTGGCCGGCTCGATCGGCCCGACGGGCATGCTCCCCGCCTCCGACGACCCGACCTTGGGGGCGATCTCCTTCGGCGAGCTCGTCGAGATCTTCACCGAGCAGGCCCACGGCCTCCTCGATGGCGGCGTCGACCTGATCATCATCGAGACCGCGCAGGACATCCTCGAGGTCAAGGCCGCCGTGTTCGGCGCGCGCGAGGCGTTCAAGCTCGCCGGCCGCAGCGTGCCGATCCAGACCTCGGTCACGCTGCTCCCGCAGGGCGGCAAGATGCTGCTCGGCACCGACATCGACGCGGCGCTGACCACGCTGACCGCGCTCGACGTCGACGTCGTCGGCCTGAACTGCTCCACCGGGCCCGAGGACATGCGCGACGCGATCCGGTTCCTCGGCGAGTTCTCTCCCCTGCCGGTCCACTGCATCCCCAACGCCGGCCTTCCGGTGCAGGGCCCGGACGGGGAAACGATCTTCCCGGAAGCCCCCGAGCCGCTGGCCAACGTGCTCGGCGAGTTCGTCGAGCGCTTCGGCGTCTCGATCGTCGGGGGCTGCTGCGGCACCACGCCCGACCACATCGCCGCGATCCGCGAGCGCTGCGCGCGCGACTCGGCCGGCAAGCGGCCGCAGCCGGGGGCGCCGCGCGTTTCGAGCATGATCGCCGCGACTCCGCTCGTGCAGGACCCGCGCCCGACGCTGGTCGGCGAGCGCGTCAACTCGCAGGGGTCGCGCAAGGCCAAGGAGCTGCTGCTGGCCGACGACTACGACGGCCTCGTCCAGGTGGCCGAGGACCAGGTCGAGGGTGGCGCCCACGTCCTCGACGTCTGCGTGGCCCTGACCGAGCGCCAGGACGAGGACGTCCAGATGCGCGAGGTGGTCAAGCGCGTCGCGCTGACCCAGCCGGCGCCGATTCAGATCGACTCGACCGAACCCGAGGTCATCAAGGCCGCGCTCGAGCAGATCCCCGGGCGCGCCATCGTCAACTCGATCAATCTCGAGGCCGGCCGCGACAAGGCCGACGTCGTCGTGCCACTGGCCAAGGCGCACGGGGCGGCACTGATCGCACTGACCATCGACGAGGTCGGGATGGCCAAGACGGCCGACCGCAAGGTGGAGATCGCCCAGCGGATCAAGGAGATCGTCTGCAACGAGCACGGCCTCGACCCCGAGCTGCTGATCTTCGACTGCCTGACCTTCACGCTGACCACCGGCGACGACGAGTGGAAGCCGTCGGCCATCGAGACCATCGAGGGCATCCGCCGCATCAAGGCCGAGGTGCCGGCCGTCAAGACCTCGCTGGGCGTCTCCAACGTCAGCTTCGGCGTCTCGCCCCCCGCCCGCGCGGTGCTCAACTCGGTCTTCCTCCACCACTGCGTCGAGGCCGGCCTCGACCTGGCGATGGTCAACCCGAATCACATCACGCCGTATCCGGAGATCCCCGAGAACGAGCGCGAGCTGGCCGACGACCTGGTCTTCAACCGCCGCGAGGACGCGCTCGAGCGCTTCATTGCCCACTTCGAATCCAAGGGCTCCGAGGACGAGGCCGCCGCCGGCGACCCCACCGCCGAGATGGAGCCCGAGGAGGCGCTGCACTTCCGGATCCTGCGGCGCAAGAAGGAGGGCGTCGAGGGCGACATCGACCGCTGCGTCGAGAAGATCGGCGCCGTCCCCACGCTCAACGACGTGCTGCTGCCCGCCATGAAGGAGGTGGGCGACAAGTTCGGCGCGGGCGAGCTGATCCTGCCCTTCGTGCTGCAGAGCGCCGAGGTCATGAAGCGCGCGGTGGCCCGGCTCGAGAACTACCTGGACAAGATCGAGGGCTACACCAAGGGCACCGTGGTGCTGGCGACGGTGTTCGGCGACGTGCACGACATCGGCAAGTCGCTCGTCAACACCATCCTGACCAACAACGGCTACACCGTCGTCGACCTGGGCAAGCAGGTGCCGATCCAGACGATTCTCGACGCGGCCGACGAGCACTCGGCCACCGCGATCGGCCTTTCGGCGCTGCTCGTCTCGACCTCCAAGCAGATGCCGCTGTGCGTCCAGGAACTGCACAGCAAGGGCCTGGACTACCCGCTGCTGATCGGTGGCGCGGCGATCAACCGCAACTTCTCCTTCCGCGCGCTCTACCCGGGCGGCAAGGAGTCCGACGAGGTCTACGACCCCGGCGTCTTCTACTGCAAGGACGCCTTCGAGGGCCTTGCCGTGATGGACCAGATCATCGACGAGACGGCGCACGAGTCCCTGCGGTCCAAGCTCTTCGCCGACGCCCGCCGGTTCCGCGCGACGGGCCAGGAGCCCGAGGAGCAGGACTTCACCGACAGCTCGGTGCGTTCGGCGGTGCGCACCGACGTGCCGATTCCCGACCCGCCGTTCTGGGGCGTGCAGGAGATCCCGGTCGACATGGACGAGGTCTACTCGCACCTCGACACCCACGTGCTGTTCAAGCTGCACTGGGGCGGGAAGGGGGTCAAGGGCGAGGCTTGGCAGAAGCTGCTCGAAGGCGACGGCGAGGAGGAGGGCTTCCGCCACCGCCTGGAGCGCATGTGGCGTGAGCAGGACTACCTGCATCCGCGCACGCTGCTGGGGTTCTTCCCCTGCTACGCCGAGGGCAACGACATCGTCGTGCTCGACCCGTCCGATCGCGAGACCGAGCTGACGCGCTTCGTGACCCCACGGCAGCCCAAGGGCGACCGCCTGTGCACGGCCGACTTCTTCCGGCCGAAGGACAGCAGCGAGCTCGACGTGATCGCGCTGCAGGCGGTGACCGTCGGCGAGGAGGTCACCGAGGTCATGGCGCGGCTCGAGCGCGAGGGCGAGTTCGCGGAGCAGCTCTTCGTGCACGGCCTGGGTGTGCAGACCGCGGAGGGGCTGTCCGAGTGGCTGCACTGGAAGATCCGCAACTGGTACGGGATCCCGGTGACGCAGGGGCGGCGCCTGTCGTGGGGGTACCCGGCGATCCCCGAGCAGTCCGAGCACGAGAAGGTCGACCAGGTCCTCGGCCTCGACAAGATCGACATGGCGATCTCCGACGGATGGGCGCCGATCCCCGAGCAGTCGACGCTCGCCATGGTCCTACACCACCCCCAGGCCATCTACTACGGCATGGGCAATGGCCGCCTGCTCCCCGACGGGTCGCCCGACGACGTCATCAAGGGCTCCAAGCGCGATCCCTCGCTGTTCGCCGAGATCGGCGACGAGGAGCCGCCCGAGGGCGCGGTCGAAGCCGAAGAGGCGCCTGCGCCGGCCTAGCTGGTCCCCCCCTCTCGCATCGCGTTGGGCTTACCTTCGGCCCTCCTCGTGCAGCCCCGCGGCTTCGAGGGCTTGCTCTCGCGTCCAGTACTCGCGGCCCCGAGCGATCTTCCGGTCTTGAATCGTGTAGATGGCGGCGAAGGTCAGGTCCGTCTCGACGCCGCTCAGCTTCGCGCGTCCGGTGATCCTGATGACCGCGATGGTGTCGTCTCCCGCGTCGATGAGTTCGATGGCCTGGCCCTTGAACTCGTCGAAGGTGTCGAGCCAGTCCTCGACGTAGGTGCGCATGGCTTCCTTGCCGTGGATCGGGCCTGGATCATCGGGTGCGCCCTGGGCCGCCCGGTAGTCGAGATCGTCGGCCCAGTACGCGGCCGCCGCGTCGAGGTCGCCCCGGTTGAAGGCCGCAATCGTGTCGGCGACGACCTGCATGTTCGCCTGCGACATCGCCCGCCCAGTATCCCGCGGCTCAATGCGTGGCGTCCAAGATGGCCTCAGCCCAACGAGAAGCGAGAGGGGGCGGGTCCTAGGCCATAACTCGGCTGTCCTGGGTCGGACGCAGGGGTGAAGCCGTGCTCGGCACGGCGAACCCCCGAGGACCTAGCCAGGGCCGGCGAGAATGGCCTAGGCGCTGTAGCGCAGGCCGTCGAGCGCGATGTCGAGAATGCGCTCCATCTGGTCCGGCGGGATGGTGGCGTTCTTGCCGATGCCGCCGACGATCTGCATGACGTCGTCGATGTTCACGTCGGCACGGACATCGCCGGCCTGCTGGGCGCGCTCGAGCAGCGCCCCGCCGGCCGCGAACAGCGCGGTGCGGCACCCGGAGAACACCGGCGCGTCGCGGTCCAGGTAGTTCCATAGCTCCTGCGCGAGCGCGTACTTGCGCCCGACGTAGGAGACGACGCGGTGAAGCCACTCGGCCAGCGCCTCCCAGGGCGGCAGATCGGTGAGCTCGTCGGCACGCCGGCAGACGTCCTCGACCTCCTCGACGTAGACCGCCTCGAGCAGGTCCTGGCGGCTGGGAAAGTGGCGGTAGAGCGTCCCGATCCCCACCCCGGCGCGGCGGGCGACCTCCTCCAATGACGCCGACGTGCCGAGCTCGGCGAACGCATCACGCGCGGCTGTGACCAGCCTGTCGTAGTTGCGGCGCGCATCGGCCCGCTTGGGGCGCTCGATGAGGGAATTCGAGGTTGTCATTTGAAAACCGGAGGATACCTCCGTATCATGTCGGGTCGGAACCGGAGGGTTCCTCCGTTTTAGCCCGTATCGCCGGTCCAGCGGCGCGTGATCGGTTTTGGAGGGCCCCTCCACTTTACCGCTTTCACGCTTCGTTTCCCAACTCCAAGGACTTCATGACCGCACCGAACCGAAACATGGTCCTGGCGATCATCCTCGCCTGCTACCTGATGATCATCGTCGACATCTCGGTGATCATCACCGCGCTGCCCGACATCCACTCGGCCCTCGACTTCTCCTCCGCGGGTCTCTCGTGGGTACAGAACGCGTACGCGCTGACCTTTGGAGGCCTCCTGCTGCTCGGCGCGCGGGCGGGCGACATCCTGGGCCGGCGTCGGGTGTTCATCGCCGGCGTCGCCCTCTTTACCGCCATGTCCCTGCTGGCAGGCCTCGCCCAGTCGCCCGGCTGGCTGCTGGCGGCGCGGGCGCTGCAGGGCATCGGCGCGGCGATCGCTGCGCCCTCAACGCTGGCGCTGCTGACCGTCACCTTCCGCGAGGGCACCGAGCGCACGCGCGCCGTGGCCTGGTACAGCGCCGTGGCCGGCGGCGGGGGAAGCGTCGGCCTCGTGCTCGGCGGCGTGCTCACCGATTGGGTCTCGTGGCGCGCCGGCCTGTTCATCAACGTGCCCATCGGCCTCGCGCTCATCGCGCTCGCTCCGCGGTACCTGCCCGAGACCGAGCGCAAGCCCGGCCGGTTCGACTTCGCCGGCGCGGCGTTCTCCACCCTCGGCATGAGCGCCGTGGTCTACGGCTTCGTGCGCGCGGCGTCCAGCGGCTGGGGCGACCGGCTGACGGTCGCGTCGTTCGCGGCCGGCGTCGCTCTGGTGGCGGCGTTCGTGATCACCGAGAGCCGCGCCGAGCAGCCGATCACGCCGCTGCGGCTGTTCGCGAGCCGCGAGCGCTCGGGCGCGTACGCCGCCCGCGTGCTCGTCGTCAGCGGCATGTACGCGATGTTCTTCTTCCTCAGCCAGTACTTCCAGGGTGCCAGCGGCTTCAGTCCGTTGCAGGCGGGCGCCGCGTTCCTGCCGATGACCCTGCTGGTCTTCGCGATGGTGCAGGTGGTGCCGCGAGTCGCACCGCGGGTCGGCAACGCGCGGCTGCTGACGATCGGGCTCATCCTCGCGCTGGCGGGAATGACGTGGCTGAGTCAACTCGAGGACGGCACGCCGTACTTCCCGCAGATCGCGCTTCCGCTGCTGCTTTTGGGCGCCGGGATGGGCACCGCCCTGACGCCGCTCACCTCGGCCGGGATCGCCGGCGTGGCGCCCGGTGACGCCGGCGCTGCGTCGGGACTCGTCAACACCGCCCACCAACTCGGCGGCGCGCTCGGCATCAGCGTGCTCGTGACCGTGTTCACCGCCGCGGGCGGTGACGGGGACGCCCATGCCCTGGCCCACGGCGTCGCGTCCGCGCTGACGGGGTCAGTGGTGTTCATCGGGCTGGCGCTGCTGGTCGTGATCGCCGTGATCGCGCGCCCGGACCGCGCCGGTGAGGGTGCGCCCGCGCCCGCCTGACGACGGGTGGCTGAGAGGAGCGGCGGACAGGTGGCGAAACCCGTACGGTTGCTCGCGATGGGCGAGGCCGAGATGCGCCTCTTCGAAACCTGGCTGCAGGAGATGACCGTCCACTCGAGGTCGGACAGCGACGCGCCCCGGTCGACCCGCAGCACGGGCAGGGCGGTCGTGACGACGAGCGTGTCCAGCGCGGTCATGAACGCCGCGAGGGCGGCGACGACCAGCGTCCAGCCCTTGTTCAGGACGTCTCCTTGGGTTGCGATTCGCCGCACGGTTCGCGGCCTTGCCCCCACGACGAACGGGGTCCGCCCAGAAATGGACAGTGGGGTCCGGTAATGGTTTTTGAGTGAGGCCCATAGCTCGCCGTTCCTGGGTCGGGACGCAGCGGTGAAGCCGTGCTCGGCACGGCGAACCCCCGAGGACCTAGCCAGGGGCGGCGAGAATGGCCTCAGGGCTAGGAGCGGCGGCGGTCGCTGAGGGCCAGGACCGCGCCCCAGATCAGCGACAGCGCCGCGGCCGCCGCCGGTGGCCGCGGCGGCGGCACGGGCCGCGGGCGGCGGGGCGCCGGGCGGGGCGCCGACTGCAGCCGGCAGACGACGAGCTCCTCGGACTTCAGTGAGACGGCGATCCGCTCCGCGAGGCGGCGATCACGATCCGTATGACCGGTGGGCAGCACGAGGTGGGCCATGCGCCCTTTGTAACGAGGTACCCGGACGGCATTTACGTCGTTGGCAACGGCACGTCCGGCGTGCGCGCCACCACCGCGGCGACGATCACGAACGCCAGGCCGACGCGCGAATCCGCATCTGGGTGCTCAGCGCGGACGTCCGCGTGGTGGTCGAGCAGCGAGAGCACCGACGCGCACGTCGCCGCGGCACGGGTGCCGCGCTCGACATCGCACGCCAGGCGTGCCAGCTGCAGCGCCTCGGCCCCGTCGGCCCCGACGAGCATGCGCGCCAGCGCCGTTACCAGGAACGTCTCCACGCGCGCGAGGAGGATGTCGCCGTCGAGGCGGTCGCCGCCGACCGGCGGCCCGAGGTCGGGCGGGTCCTCGCCGGCGAGCAGGGCCGCGATGGTGCCGCCCGACACCGCGCGCAGCGTGTCGCCCTCGATCCCCGCCTGCAGAGCGCAGCGCAGCCCGAGGCAGGCGCCGATCAGCGGCGACCCGTAGGGCGCGTCACTGGCCCAGATGATCTGGCCCGGAGGGACGAGCGTGAACAGCGCGAGCAGGTCGGCCGCGCTCCACCACGAGGTGTCGAAGAACAGGTTCGGCAGCTCGGCGGCCGCGGCCCAGATCCACGAGAGGTCGCAGATGCCTGCGTGGGCGAGGATGATCCGCGCGCCGGGATGGCGCTCGCACAGCTCGACGGCGTGACGGCCGAGCGCCGGGATGCCCCGCCCGGCGTGCACGAGCACCGGCAGGCGATTGTCATCGGCGAAAGCGAACACGCCCTCGAGCCGCGGGTCGGCGAGCTCGAACTGCTCCGCGCGCGGGTGGAGCTTGATGCCGCGCGCCCCCGCCTCGAGCGCCCGCGTGGCCTCGCCGAGCGGATCGGCCGCCGGGTCGAGGCGCGCGAAGGCGACGAGGCGGCCCTCCGAGGCAGCGGCGAGCTCGAGCACGGCGTCGTTGGCCGGCGGGTAGCCGTCGGGCTCGTGCATCGGGAAGACGACCCCGCGGGCGTGGGCGCGCTCGAGCCCGGCCAGGAGCTGGTCGGGCGCGAGCTTGAACCCGTCCGGGTCGTTGACGCCGATGTGGGTGTGGGCGTCGTAGAGCTCGCCGCCGGGGACCTCGGCGAGCACCAGCTCGAACCACGGCACGAGTCGCTCGTCCGCGAGGGCGGCGGGCCAGATCGAGGGCGCCTGGGTCATGCGGCCGCCCGCGCGGGCAGGGTCCGGGCAAGCCAGGCGCGCAGCTCGTCGATCCCCCGGGGGTCGACGCCGTGGCCGATCGGCGACTCGCGATAGAGCACGTCGAGGCCGGCCGCCGTCAGGCGGTCGCGCGCCTCGTGCCCGTACTGCACCGTGATGACCGGGTCGTGGGTGCCGTGGGCAATTGCCACCGGCAGCGCTCGTCGGCCCTCGAGGTCGAGCTCGAACCCCTCGACCACGGGAATGAAGCCGCTCATCGCGAGCACGCCCGCCGGTGTCGGTCGGCCGGCCCCGAGCCCCAGCGCATAGGCCATGACGGAGCCCTGCGAGAACCCGCCGAGGACGGTGCGCTCGAGGTCCACGGTCGCGTCCAGCCACTCGGAGAGCAGCGCGAAGCTCTGCTCGAACGTCTCCTTGTTCGGGAACCCGACCCGCACGACGGGGCCGTACCAGTGGTAACCACCCGGGGGCAACGTGAACGGCCCGCGTGGGGTCAGCCCGTCCAGCCGGCGCTCGGGATCGAGCGCGTCGATCACCGGCAGAAGGTCGTGCTCGTCGGTTGCGCGGCCGTGCAGGAGCACCAGCGTGCCATCGGCAGGCTCGCGCGCCGCCGGGCGGGAGCCGTGGATCACGCGACGGGCTCCGCGCGCGGGTTGGTCAGCGGCGTGAGCGTCCGCTCGAGCCGCTCGCGCAAGTGTTCGTGCTGCGGCGGCAGCCGCAGCGCCTCTCCCAGGTGCTCGGGATCCTCGTCGATCGCGAATCCCGGACCGAGCGTCGCTATCTCGAACAGCACCCCCGACGGCTCGCGGAAGTAGATCGAGCGGAAGTACTGGCGGTCGATGATCGGGGTGGCGTGCGCGCCCGCGCTTGCGACCGTGTCGAGCCACGCTTGGTGGTCGGAGTCGCGCGACGCCCACGCGATGTGGTGGACGGTGCCGGCGCCCTGGAGCCCGCGCTCGGGCGGCGGCGGGTCGTAGCGCCAGCCCGCGCCCCGAGCCTCGCCGGCGCAGACCCAGTCCTGGTCACCGTCGCCGTCGCGCTCGAACCCCAGCGTGCGGTCAAGCAGCGCCGCGCTGCGCTCCGGCGCCGTCGTGTACGCCCGCGCCCCATCAAAGCCCTGCAGCGCGTACTCGGAAGGCACGCCCTCGGCGGCCGCCACAAGCGGCGGGTCGCCGCTCTGCACGTGCACGAGCTCCAGCCCGAGGCCCTCGGGATCGGCGAAGCGCAGGCGGTTCCCCTCCCGCTCGCTCGCGACGCCCTCGCCTCCCAGGCGCGAAGCCCAGAAGTCCAGCGCCGTCTCGGACCCCACACGCCACCCGATCCGGTGAATCATCCCCGCCCCGGGCCGGCCGCGCGCCGCCCCCGGGAACTCGAAGAAGGTCAGGATCGAGCCCGGAGAGCCGGCCTCGTCGCCGTAGTAGAGGTGGTAGACGTCGGGCGCGTCGAAGTTGACCGTCTTCTTGACCAGCCGCAGGCCGATCAGGCGGGCGTAGAAGTCGACGTTGCGCGGCGCGTCGGCCGTGATCGCGGTGATGTGGTGGATGCCCTCGAGTAGCTCAGGCACGGCTGCCGCTCGCCATCCCGGCTCGTCCTACGGGAGCCGTCTGAGTCATCCGGCTGCCCGCCGCGGCGTGAGCTCCACCGGCGCGGTGTGCAGCGCCCGGATGCGCACGTCGCGCCACGAGAGTCCCTCGCGCACCAGCGCGGGCATGCCCATCAGCAGGGCGGTCGCGATCTCAACCGCCTGCAGGATGATTCCGTAGCCGAGCGCGTCCGCCGCCGAGACGCCGTACGCGCCGGTCAGGACGGCCACGCAGGCCGCCTGGAAGATGCCGAGGTTCGACGGCGTGGCGGGCAGCACCGCGGTGACGTTGACCGCGAACAGCACTGCGGCGGCGGCCCCCATGCCGGCGCGCGCGTCGAGGCCGAGGGCGACGAGGAGGATGTAGCAGCTCAGCCACTGCAGGGTCCAGGCGCCTAGCTGGGCGGCTGTCGCGAGTGCGCCCTGGCGCGGCTCATGGAAGACCCGCAGGCCGCGCCGCACCTGCACGAGCGCCGCGCGCGCCTGCGCCATCCAGCCCTTGACGCGCGACGAGCGCGAATCCGTGCCGGGGCGCACCAGCGCCGGCGCCAGCACGACGAGGAGCACGAGCACCAGCGGGGCCGCCATCCACCACAGGAGCTGCTGCTCGCGCCCGCTGAACAGCCCGACGGTGGCGAACATGACCGTCCCGAGCACGACGAGGGCGACGATGTTCAGCAGCGTCTGGGAGACGAGCGTGCCGAGCACGACCGGGAAGCGCTCGCGCACGCGGCCGGTGCGTCGGGCGACGATGAACGCGCGCGAGGGCTCGCCGAGACGGGCCGGCAGCGTGGCCGACATGAGCACCCCGACGAACGTGCCCTGGGCGGCGTCACGCAATCGCACGCGCACACCCGGCATGGCCGCGCGCAGGATTGCGTGCCAGGAGACCGCGCGCAGCACCATCGAGGCGCACATCACCCCCAGGCCAACGACCACCCAGACCGGACTGGATTGCAGCAGCGAGAGGACGATCCGGTGCACGCCGATGCGCTCGAGCGCCATGGCGGCCAACCCGACCCCGAGCACGGCGAGGACGACGAGGCCGATCTTGCGGGCGGCGGCGACGGCCGGCTTGGTCGCGGTGGGATCGGTCTCGAGGCGCGGAAGCCGCTGCGGCGCAACGCGCTTGCCGTCGGCGGGCACGAACCCGTGGCGCGCGCCGAACCCGCGCAGGCCGCCCTCGATCGCCGGCATGGCGCGCGCGTCCTCGTAGGCCTGGAGCACCTCCTCGGCCACGCGCGGCCAGGCGAAGCGCTCCGCCCGCTCGCGCGCGGCGCGTGCCATCTCGAGCCGGCGCTCGGGCTCGTAGTAGAGCTCCTGCAGCGCTTCGGCCAGCTCCGTCGCGTTGCCGCGCTGGTGCAGGATGCCGTCGACGCCGTTGCGGACCACGTCGCGGTAGCCGGCGATGTCGGAGGCGACGACCGGGGTGCCCGCCGCGAACGCCTCGGTCAGCACCATGCCGAAGCTCTCGCCGCCGAGCGAGGGCGCGGAGAGGACGTCGGCGCGCTGCAGCGCCGCGTGCTTGGCCTCGTCGTCGACCTTGCCGAGCACCGTGACCCCGTGCGCGCCGTCGAGCAGCAGCGGGGCGACCTCCTCCTCGGTGGCGCCGACGACCTCGAGGGTGGCGGGAATGTGCTCGCGCAGCGCCTCGAACGCGCGCAGCAGAACCGGTAGCCCCTTGCGCTCGACCGCCTGACCGACGAAGACGATCCGCAGCGGCTCGTCGGGCCTGCGCAGCGGATTGGCGGTCGCGCACAGGCCGACCCCACCGTGGAGGTCGACGCCGTTGGGGATCACCCGGTAGGTGCCGCCGAAGAAGCGCCGGCCGGTCCAGGCGGCGGCCTCGGAGACCGCGATGCGCACGTGCAGGCGGCTCATCGCGCGGCGCGTGCCCAGGAGGCTGGCAATGCCGTTGGTGACCAGGTTCTCCGAGTAGCAGTGGTAGGTCCCGACGAGCGGCCCGCGGTGGTGGCGCACCGCGTCCCAGGCGATGATCGGGGTGACCGGCTCGTGGACGTGGACGACGTCGAAGTCGCCCTGCTCGAGCTCGTGGCGCGCGCGCATGTACGGGTTCGCGGTGAGTGCGACGTTGGAGACCGCCCCGTTCGTCGGCAGGCCGATCGTGCGCCCGAGCGGGACCATGTACTCGGGCACGGGACGGGACTCCGGGCGCGCGCCGGCATGCATCCGCGCCGACAGCCGGTCGTCGGGGTCGAAGGGTGCCAACACGCGCACGTCGTGGCCACCGGCGAGGAACTGCCCGGCGAGGGCTTCGATGTGGCGCGTCACGCCCCCCGGATACGTCCAGGAATACGGTGACACCAGGGCGATCCGCATCCGCGGCATCCTAGCGGCGCGCCTCCCCGGCTCTGCGGGCGTAGGCGGGCACGGCCAACGCCGTCGGAAGCGCGCAGAGCGCCCCTATCCTTGACCCTCGGTGCCGGAGCGTCACTTCGTCAAGTACACCTTCCTGCGCGTCGATCCTGCATGGCGGCGCTTGGATGTCGACCAGCGCGCGCAGGACAAGCGGGAGTTCCTGGCCGCGTGCGAGGACTTCGCGGCCGACGGCCAGCATCTCCTCCGCGCCTTCTCCCTGATCGGCACCCGCGGCGACGCCGACCTCATGGTGCTGACGCAGGCGGTTTCGCTCGACTCCATCCACGAGTTCCACGTCGTCCTCGGCCAGAGCGGCCTGATGAAGTGGTGCTCGATCCCGTACTCGTTCCTCGCGCTGACGAAGGAGTCGGAGTACTCGGACGAGTCGCGCCTGGAGGTCCGTCCCCAGCACGCGAAGTACCTGTTCGTCTACCCGTTCGTCAAGACGCGCGAGTGGTACCGGCTGGCGCCCGACGAGCGCTACCGGATCATGCAGGAGCACATCCGCATCGGGCGCGAGTATCCGAGCATCGACCTCAACACCTCGTACTCGTTCGGGCTCGACGACCAGGAGTTCGTCGTGGCGTTCGAGACCGACCGGCCCCAGGACTTCCTCGACCTCGTGCAGCGCCTGCGCACGACCGAGGCCAGCGCCTACACGAAGCGCGACACGCCGACGTTCACGTGCATCTCGACCTCGGTCGAGCGGGCGCTCGGGGCGCTCGACGGCGCGGCCATCCCGACGCCGGTCGCCTAGATGGCCGATTCCACGACCCCGCGCACGCGCGGCCGCGGATCAACCATCTGATGGGCGACGCCAAAGGGGTCGCGCACCTGCGCAAGGCCGACACGGTCATGCGCAAGCTCATCGACGAGCACGGCAAGCCGCGCCCGGCCCGCCGCACCGGTCGCGACGACCACTACGGCGCGCTCGTGCGCTCGATCGTCGGCCAGCAGCTCTCGACCAAGGCGGCGCGCTCGATCTACGGGCGGCTGACCGACCGCTTCGGTGGGCGCCCCCCCACGCCCGAGGAGGTGCTCGGCGACGATCCCGAGGAGCTTCGGGCGGCGGCCGGGCTCTCGCGCGCGAAGGTGTCGTTCCTGCGCTCGCTGGCCGAGCACGTGCGGAGCGGCGACCTCGATCTCGACAGCATGGACACGTTGTCCGACGAGGACGTCGTCGCCGCGCTGATCGCCGTCAAAGGGCTCGGGCAGTGGTCAGCCGACATGTTCCTGATGTTCCATCTCGAGCGGCCCGACGTCCTGGCGGTGGGCGACCTCGGCATCCGGCGGGCGGTGCAGGAGGCCTACGGGCTCGAGGAGCTGCCGGGGCCGACCGAGCTCGAGCGCATCGCCGAGCCGTGGCGGCCGTACCGGACGCTCGCCTGCCGCTACCTGTGGGCGTCGCTCGACAACGAGCCGGTCTGAAAGGTCAGGGTGGTCGGGCGAAGCCCGACCCCGACTGCGAAGTCGCGGAACGCCGCGGCCGCCGGCGAAAGCCGCTCGCCGGCGCGCCAGAGCAGCGAGAGCGGCTGGCGCAAGCGGCGCGGCCCGAACGGGATGCCGACGACGTGCGCGTCCGGCGCCTCGACGTAGCCGCGCGGCAGGATGGCCACGGCCAGGCCGCGGGCGGCGATGGCGCGCACCGTCAGCAGCTCGTTGCTCTCGAACGCGATGCGGGGGGCCACGCCGGCCGCAGCCAGGGCGGCGTCGCCGGCGGCGCGCAGGGCCGAGCCGCCCTTGAAGGCCACGAGCGTCTCGCCTTCGAGCGCCGCCAGTGGAAGCCGCCGGCGCCGGCCGAGCGGGTGGTCGGGTGCAACCGCGGCAACGAGCTCCTCGTCGAGGAGCTTCGTGCCGTCGAGGTCGGAGCCGGCCTCGTCGGGACCGAGGAAGGCGAAGGAGAGGTCGAGGTCCCCGCGCCGCAGCATCGCGAGCGCGCTGGCCGCGGTGTCCTCGTCGAGGCGGACGGCGACCGTCGGGTGGGCGACGTGGAAGGCGGCGATGAGCGAGGGGACGTCGAGGCGAGCCATCGGTGGCATCGCCCCCACCGCAAAGCGGCCCGCCCGCAGACCGCGAAGGGCGTCGAGCTCGTCGTCGACGCTCGCCGCCTCGGCAAGCACCCGCCGCGCGCCCGCGAGCAGCACCTCGCCCGGGTGGGTGAGCGCGACCTGGCGGCTCGTACGGCGCAGGAGATCGACGCCGAGCTCCCGTTCAAGCCGGCGCACCTGCTGGGACACCGCGGGCTGAGCGACCAGGAGCTCCTCGCTCGCGCGCGTGAAGCTGCGGTGGCGGGCCACCGCCTCGAAGGTCCGCAGCTGCCGCAGCTCCATAGCTCCATGCTATGGGTTGCAGTCCGGATCGGTCTTTGACTTATCGATCTCGCTGGCCGATCTTGAAGGCGTGCTGACCGCGGAGACGACCATCCGGCAGGGCCTGCGGCCCGGCGACATCGGCGCGGTGGCGCGGATGCACGGCGTCCTCTACGCGCGCGAGCACGGGCTCGACCACCGCATCGAGGCGTCGGTGGCCGAGAGCATGGCCCGCTGCGCCGATGCGCTCGCCGCGTCCGACGGCGCGGCCGTCTGGGCGGCCGAGCGCGACGGCGCGGTGGTGGGCGCGATCGGCATGACCGGCGAGGGGGAAGGTGTGGCGCGGCTGCGGTGGTTCCTGGTCGCCCCCGAGGCCCGTGGCAACGGCATCGGCGGGCGGCTGCTGCACGCGGCACTGGGCTGGGCGCGCGCGCACGGCTACGAGCACGTGGTGCTGTTCACGTTCGGGGACCTCGTCGACGCGGCGCGCCTGTACGCGCGCGCCGGCTTCCGCAGGGTGAGCGAGCGGGTCGGGACCGAGTGGAGCGAGGTCATGGTCGAGGAGCGCTGGGAGCTTCACCTGCGCGAATAGGCCGCCTGCGACGCTGTGCGCGTGAAGCGCTACGCGCAGCTTGGCGCCGCGGGCGTCGCCGGCCTCGCCTTGGCCGACGCCGGCGTCGTTGCGCTGGCCCTGCCGCCCATCCTGATCGCGCTGCACACCACCGTCGCCGGCGTCGCGGCGGTGCTCGGTGTGTATGCGCTCGTACTGGGCCTTGCATTGCCGGTTGCGGGACATGCGGCCGTGTCCGCTCCCGGTCGAGTGGGGGCTATCGGGGTGCTCGCCTTTGCGCTGGCCTCGCTGGGCTGCGGGCTGGCGGGCTCGCTGCCGCTGCTGCTGGTGCTGCGCGCGGTACAGGCCGCGGGCGGAGCGGCGGTGCTGGCCGCGGCGTTCGCGCTGCTGGCCGACGGGCGGCCGGACGGCGGCTCCCTCTGGCGCGCCGCCACGCTGCTCGGTACCGCCACCGGGCCGGCGGTCGGCGGCGTCATCACCCAGGTGCTCGGCTGGCGGGCGATCTTCCTCGTCCAGGCGCCGCTCGTCCTGCTCGCGCTACCCACCTTCCTGCGCGCCGGCCGTCCGCGCGTCGAGGAGGGCGGCCCCCTGCCCCACGGCGCCACGGTCGTGCGGGCGGGCGTCGCGCTCGCGCTGGTCTCGGCGGCGCTGACCGCGGTGATCTTCCTGACCGTGCTCCTTCTCGTGACCGGCTGGAGCGTCGAGCCCATCGCCGCCGCCGTCGTCGTCTCCGTCCTGCCGCTGGCCGCGGTTGGCGGCGCGCGCCTTCGCGGTTCGGCGGCGGGCCGCGCCGCCGTCGGGTCGCTGCTCGTGGCCGCCGGCACGGCGTGCCTCGGCTTCGTCCCGACCGACACGCTGTGGTGGGTGGTCGCGCCCGAGGCGATCGCGGGCGTGGGCATGGGGCTCGCACTGCCGGCGCTGGCGGGCGAGCTCCTGCCCGAGCGCACCGTCCGCCAGGCCACCGCCCTGCTCTGCACCCGCCACCTCGGCATCGCCGCGGGGCTGGCGATTCTCGCGCCGGTGATGACCTCCAGCATCGACGGCGCGCTTGACACCGCCCGCTTGCACGGCGCCGCGCTGATCCTGGACGCGCGCATCGACCCGCTGGAGAAGGTGAACATCGCGCAGCAGCTCGAGGGCGCCGTCAACACCGAGCAGCCGCTCAGGGGCGTCCGGAAGGTCTTCCGCGACAACACGGGCGACATCCCCTCCGACCAGCTCCAGGCCTGGACGCGCCTCGAGCGGCGCGGCAGCGAGACGCTCGTGGCATCGGTCAACGACGCCTTCGCCCCCGGCTACGCGGTCGGCGCCGCGCTGGCCGCGCTGGCCGCCCTGGCGATCGCTCCAGCCGGACGACGTCGGCGTCCGATCCAGCGAGCCGGGATGGCGAGCGGACGGCCAGCCGATGCCACCCGCCGCCGGCTTGCCCTCGTGGCCGCGGGCGTGGCGATCGCACTGCTGGTCCCGGCGGCATACGCGCTCGCGGCCGACCGCGCCGAGCCGCCGCCGGTCAAGCTCGGCGACCCCTGTCGCCCGCGCGACCTGCCCTCGACCGGTGGCATCACCGGGTTCGCACAGGACGCCATCCTCGTCGCCATCGACCGCGCCGCCTGCCACGCTGGCTCGTCGCGCGAGGCGCTCGTCCTCGCGCTCACGAGCGACAGCGCCGCGAAGGCCTACAAGGACGAGTACGGCGTCGACCCAAACTCGCTCACGAGCTTGCTGGGCGCGGTGCTCGGCGGGTAGCCGGGAGGCCGATCAGGAACGCGCCAAGCAGCAACACCGTCGCGACCTCGAGGACGATGGAGACGACGATCGCCTGGCGATATCCGCTCTCCATGAAGCCGAAGAGCGGCGTCTGCTCGGTGACCAATAGGGCGACGAGCGAGCCGAGCGCGATGCCGATCCCCGAGGCGGCCAGGAACCCGAGGATCGGCTTTCGCAGCCGCGGGAAGACGCGCTCGACCGGCGCGGCAAGCCCGGCGGCCACCACGACGGACCCGGTGAAGTTCAGCGCGAACAGCGTCCCGATCGTCGGGATGGTCGAGTAGAGGGCGCCGAAGTACTGCTGGAGGTGGTCGATGCCCACGGCGAGCAGCGCGGCAGCACCGGCATAGCGCAGCATGTTCATAATTGGTGAGCCTCCGTTGGTGTCTACGACAATTCATCGGAGGTCTACGCGGCGTGCGCGCCATGGGTTGCGACCGTGGCGCTCGTCACGCACGTCACGCGCTAGGCGGCAAGGTCCTCGTCGGCGAGATCCTGCCAGAAGGAGATCAGCGCGCGCTCGATGGCGAAGCCGGCCTTCAACGTGAGCACGCGGCGTGCAAGCTCGGGGCGCTCGCCGAATCGCTCCCACAGCCACTCGTAGCGGGCGAGGAGCTCGCGGTGCGCCGCAATCTGCTCCCGCACGAGCTTTGAGAGGTCGTCGTCGGGCGCGAGCTCACTGAAGAAGAGCTTCAGCATTCCGAGGTCACGCAGCTCCTGGCCGCCGGGGGTCGGCTCACCCAGCCAGGCGCGGATCGCGTCCTTCCCGGCCGCCGTGATCGAGTAGGTGCGCCGGCGCCGTCCGCCGTCCTCGCGTTCCTCGTCCAGCAGGCCGGCTTCGGCCAGCCGAGCCGGCTCCGCATAGAGCTGCGAGTGCGGGAAGGCCCAGAAGTGTCCCAGCGTGGTCTCGACGAAGCGCTTGAGGTCATACGGCGTGGAGGGCCCCCGCAGCGCGATCGTGCCGAGCACGACGTAGGAAGTTGGCCCGAGACGGACGCTTGACATTGATCTGAATCATACCGTACATTTCATAGTCCTAAACGGATTATCGTGCAATCGCACGACCAGGGAGGGACCTTGCTGATCGCCTCAACCGCACCCGAGCCCGTCCGAAGCCCGTGGCCCCCGCCGGAGGTTCCAACGGCCGATTTCGCCGGCCATGTCCTGCGTCACGCCGAACGGCTCGCCGACCACCCGGCGCTGGTCGACTCGGCCAGCGGCCGCATCGTCAGCTACGGGGAGCTCGCCTCGGCGTCGCAGCGCGCGGCGGCGAGTCTCGCGGCGCGCGGGTTCGGCAAGGACGACGTCCTGGCCCTCTACAGCCCGAACCTGCCCGAGTTCGTCTCCACCGTCCTGGGCGTGGCGATGGCCGGCGGGGCCACGACGACCGCCAACCCGCTCTACACCGCCGGTGAGCTCGCCTTCCAGCTGCGCGACTCCGGTGCCCGCATGGTCGTGACCATTCCGCCGTTCCTGGACCGGGCCACCGAGGCCGCGCGCGAGGCGGGGATCGAAGCGGTTCTCGGGTACGGCGATCTGTTGGACGGGAGCGGCGCGGCGCCGGCCAGGCCGGGTGCGCCCGACGACGTCGTCCTGCTTCCCTACTCCAGCGGCACGACCGGATTGGCGAAGGGCGTCGAGCTCACGAATCGGGCCGTGGTGGCCCACCTCACGCAGCTCGAATCCGCGCTTCCGTACACGGCGGAGGACAAGATCATGGCCGTCGCGCCCATGTACCACTGCATGGGCCTGATCGTCGTGGTCTCGCACGCGCTGGCCCAGGGCGCGACGGTGGTGACCATGATGCGGTTCGACTTCGAGGCCTTCCTTCGGGCGATGCAGGACCACCGCGTGACGGCGACGATCATCGCGCCGCCGATCGCCCTCGGCCTGGCGCGGCACCCCGCCGTCGACGACTACGACCTGTCGGCGGTGCGCTGGATGGGCTGCGGCGCGGCGCCCCTCGACCCTCGGATCGAGGAGGAGTGCGCTACCCGGTTGGGATGCCCCTTCGGACAGGGCTACGGCATGACCGAGGCGACGGCGACGATCTCCGTCCCCGACATCGAGCGTCCGGAGACGATCGTGCGCGGCACCTCGGGGCAACTCCTCCCCGGTGTGGAGGCGCGCGTGACCGATCCCGAGACCGGCGCGGACCTCCCGCCCGGCGCCGAGGGGGAGCTGCTGATCCGCGGCCCCCAGCTCATGCGCGGCTACCGCGGGCGGCCGGATGCCACCGCCGCGACGATCGACGGCGACGGCTGGCTGCACACCGGCGACCTCGGCACAGTCGACCCCGACGGGCGGCTGCGCATCACCGACCGGCTCAAGGAGCTCATCAAGGTCAAGGGCCTGCAGGTCGCGCCGGCCGAGCTCGAGAACCTGCTGCGCGCACACCCCGCCGTGGCCGATGCCGCCGTGGTCGGCGTGCCCGACGAGCGGGCAGGCGAGGTCCCCAAGGCCTTCGTCGTGGCGCGCGCCGAGGTGGACCGCGACGAGGTGATGGCATGGGTCGCCGAGCGAGTCGCGCCGCACAAGCGCCTGCGGGCCCTCGAAGTCGTCGACGAGATCCCCAAGCTCCCCTCGGGGAAGGTCCTTCGGCGGGTTCTGCGCGAGCGCTGATCCGGAGAACGGCCCCTTTACGCCCGCGCCACCCGCACCGCCACGAGCATCCCGACGATCCCGGCCGCCGAGCCCGCCGCCCACGCGGCCAGCATCTCCCCCGTCGGTGCCTCGAGCTCGAAGAAGTCGCGCGCGAACGGCACCTCCAGCGCGAGCACGAACAGGACCGCCATCGCCGCGCACAGGCCGTAGACGAACGCCTGCTTGCGCCCGCCCTCGCGCTCGAGCATCAGCACCACCACGAGACCGCACGCCACGACGGTCCCGGCGGTGACCGTCCGCGCGTGCGACAGGCCGACGTCGAAGCCGTACCGGGCCAGCAGGTAGCCGCCCACGATCCCGATCCCCGCGGCGATGCCGGCCGGCACGGCGAACCGCACGACCGAGCGCAGGAAGCCCTCGGGCCGCCACGGGCCGGCGCTCGGCAGCAGCGCGAGCAGGAAGGCGGGGATGCCGATCGTCACGCTCGAGGCGAGCGTGAACTGCCGCGGCAGAAGCGGGAACGTCGCGGTGGTGATGCCGACGGCGATCCCCATCACGCCGCAGAACACCGTCTTGGTCACGAACAGGCGCGCGACGCGCTGGATGTTGCGCAGGATCTGGCGCCCCTCGGCGACCATGCCCGGCACGACCGCGAAGTCGCCCTTGACCAGCACGAGGTCGGCGACCGAGCGGGCCATCTGCGCGCCGGATCCCTGTGCGATCGCCAGCCGGGCGTCCTTCAGGGCGGGGACGTCGTTGACGCCGTCGCCCACCATTCCCACGTAGCGGCCGTCCTCGGCCAGCGCGTCCACCACCTCGCGCTTGCCCTCCGGGGAGATTCGTCCCACCGCCGGCGCCGCCAGCACCGCGTCGCGCAGCTCGGCGCGCGCGTCGGGAAGGTGGTCGCCGTCGAGCGCCGGCGCCGCGCCGGGCACGCCGGCGTCACGGGCGATCGCGCCGACGGTGGACGGCGCATCGCCCGAGAGCACCTTCAGCGCCACGTCCTGGTCGGCGAAGAACGCCACCGTGTCGCCGGCGTTGGGCCGCAGGCGCTCGGCGAGCACGACCAGGCCCAGCGGCCGGACGCCGTCGGGGAACGGCGCGTCGGGGCTGGGCTCGGGCAGCGGCTCGGGCGTGCGGCCGAGCGCCAGCACGCGTCGACCCGCGGCCGCCTCGGTGCGTGCGCGCGCGTCGAGCGCCGGATCGGCTCCGGCAAAGCGCTCGGGCGCGCCGAGCACGAGTCGCTCGGCGCCGAGGTCGAGTCCACTCCAGCGCCGCCGCGACGAGAACGGCACCTGGCCTTGCACCTCGCCCGGCGGCGGGTCGGCAAGCTGCGCGCCGGCGATCGCGTCG
Organism: Solirubrobacteraceae bacterium; assembly: GCA_045805605.1. GTDB lineage: Bacteria > Actinomycetota > Thermoleophilia > Solirubrobacterales > Solirubrobacteraceae > DATBDE01. The sequence goes on along the minus strand of JBJMKX010000068.1, from coordinate 31,469 downwards.
AGCGTGAGATTGCGCGAGGGCGAAGCAGCCGCGTAGCGCGCCAGGGCGCGTGCGAGCCTCGCCTCGTCCGCGTCGTTGCCCGGCACCAACTCGACCACGCGCAGCGTGGGCTCGGTCAGCGTCCCCGTCTTGTCGGTCAGCACCACGTCGACTGACGCCAGCGACTCGACGGCGTTGAGCTGCTGGGCCAGCACGCCGCGCTGCGCCATCTTCAGCGCTGAGACCGCCGCGGTGAGGCTGATGAGCAGGATCAGCCCCTCCGGTACCAGGTTGACCAGACCCGCCGTCAGCGCCTGCACACGCGCCTCGGCGGTGTCGACACGAAGCAGGACCGAGATCGTGAGGCCGGCGGCGAGCGGGATGGCCAGCACCACGAGCCACAGCAGCAGCCGGTCGGTGGCGCGCTCGAGCGGCGAGCGCGGGTGCCGGAAGGCCCGCGCGGTGGCGGTCAGCTTGGACGCGCGCGAGTCCGGCCCGACGGCGGTCGCCTCGAACAGCGCCTGCCCCTCGATCGCGAACGAGCCCGACCACACCGGCTCCCCCGGTCCCCGCACGACCGGCTCGGACTCGCCGGTCAGGTTGGCCTCGTCGAGTGCGAGCCCGTCCGCGCTCACCACGGTGCCGTCCGCAACGATCTGGTCGCCCGCCGAGACGCGCACGAGGTCCCCGACCACCACATCCCCAATCGGCACGCGGTGGTCGGCGCCGTCCCGTACGACCACCGCCTCAGGGGCCACCAGCGCCGCAAGGCGGTCGAGCGCGCGCTTGGACCGGACCTCCTGAAAGCACCCGATGACGATGTTCGAGACCAGGATGCCCAGGAAGAGGGCGTCGCGCCACGAGTCGAAGGTGACCGTCAGGACCCCGAACACGAACAGGATCGCGTTGGGGATCGTGAACGTGTTGGCGCGAACGATGCTCGCGTACGAGCGACTGGTCGGCGGCGCCGGGAGCGGCCCGCGCTCGCGCAACCGCCGGGCTGCCTCGTCCTGGGTCAGCCCGGCGGGCGCTGTTTGCGTGGTGGCGACGGTGGCGATCCGCCGACGCTACCGGGACTGCAGCCACTCGGCGAACGTCGGACCGGCGAGCTTGGCGTGCGGGCTCGGCAACAGGGTGCCGTTGGCGTAGAGCTCGAGGGTCGGATCGCCCGAGTCAGTGGCCTCCTCGATGCGCAGCTGCGGTTCGAGGAGACGCGCCAACTCGACCAACCGCTCCTCGCGCGGGCCGGCGATCTCGGGCAGCGGCCCGTCGGCCGGGGCGTCGGCGTCGAGGGCGAGGTCGACCAGCGCCTCGGCCGCCGCACGCGCCGCGAGGGGCTGCGTGCGCATCGGCCAGACGTAGGCCACGTCGCCCTGGCGGCCCCAGTCGAGCACCACGGGGATGAATTCGTGGAACTGCGCGGCGCGCAGGATGCGGACCGGCAACGGGCCCTCGCTCAGCGCGCGCTCCTGGACGCGCTTGGCCGCGTTGTAGCCGGTCTCGAAGGCGTCGACGCCGATGATCGAGACCGCCACCAGCCGCTCGACGCCGGCCTGCTGTCCCGCCTGGTGCAGGTTGCGCGCCGACTTCGTGAAGAAGTCGGTCGCCTCCTGCTGGTCGGGGGTGGGCGTGCTCGAGGCGTCGATGACGACCTTGACGCCTTGTAGCGACTCCGCCAGCCCGTCGCCGGTCGCCACGTCGACGCCCTGCGAGCGCGACATTGGCACCACCTCGTGGCCCGCGCCACGGAGCAGGTCGACCACGTGCGTCCCGAGCCGTCCGGTGGCGCCCACGACCGCGATCTTGGTGCGTGCCTGCATCATGGTTGTTCCTCCTGGTCACATCGACTTGGTGTGAGGGGTCATCCGGTTGACACCCGGCGACGGAGGAACGTGACCGATGGACGAACGCGACTTCCTGGCAGAGCAGTTCGAGGAGCACCGCCCGCACCTGCTGGCCGTGGCCTACCGGATGCTGGGCTCGACCGCCGAGGCCGACGACGCCGTGCAGGAGGCGTGGCTGCGCCTCAGCCGCTCGGACCCGGCGGAGATCGACAACCTCGGTGGCTGGCTCACGACCGTCGTCGCGCGCGTGTGCCTGAACGCGCTGCGGGCGCGCCGCAGGCACGGCGAGGAGCCGCTGGGCCCGCACGTCCCCGATCCGGTTATCGACGCGGCCGATGGGTCGAGCCCCGAGCACGAGGCGCTGCTGGCCGACTCGGTCGGGCTCGCGCTGCTGGTGGTGCTCGAGACCCTGCCGCCGGCCGAGCGCCTCGCGTTCGTCCTGCACGACATGTTCGGCGTCCCCTTCGACGAGATCGCGCCGATCGTGGACCGGTCGCCGGAGGCGGCGCGGCAGCTCGCCAGCCGGGCGCGGCGGCGCGTGCGCGGCGCGGCGCCCCAGCCGGACCCCGACCGGGCCCGCCAGCGCGACGTCGTCGAGGCCTTCTTCGCGGCCTCGCGCGAGGGCGACTTCGAGGCCTTGGTCGCGGTGCTCGACCCCGACGTCGTGCTCCATGCCGACGGCGGCGCCCTGCGGCCGGACGCGACGGTGGTGGTCCGGGGCGCCGAGACCGTCGCGAGGCGGGCGCTGATGTTCTCCCGCATGGCACCCCACACGCGCCCGGCGCTGGTCAACGGCACGCCCGGCGTCGTCGTGATCCCACCGGACGGCAAGGTGTTCTCGATCATGGCCTTCACGGTCGCCGACGGGAAGATCGTCGAGATCGACGCCCTCGTGGACCCCGAGCGGCTGGCCGCGGTCGACCTGTCGGCCCTCGAGGGTGTCTGACCGGCCTCACAGCCGCTTCTCGAACCAGTGATCGGCGAACGGCTCGTCGTTGAAGCGGGGGATCTCGACGTAGCCGGCGCTGCGATACAGCGCGATTGCCTCGACCAGGTTGTGGTTCGTGTCGAGGCGCGCCACGCGCGCGCCGTGGTCGCGCGCGCGCTCCTCGAGCGCGCCGAGCAGCCGCCGGCCAATGCCCAGGCCGCGCGCTGACTCGGCCACCCACATGCGCTTGATCTCGCACCAGGCGTCGCGGTGCAGCCGCAGCGCCGCGCATCCGACCGCCTCGCCGCGCAGGCGAGCGACGAGGACGAGCCCGCGCGGCGGCCGCACCTCCTCCGGTTGCACCCTGACGCTGGCCTCCGGGTCGAAGCCGGTCTCCGAGCGCCGGTCGAGCTCGGCGAAGTAGGCGGCGACGCAGCGAACGGCGTCCGGGTGCTCGGGATCGGTGGGCTCGAGCGCGACCTCGCCGGCTCTCAGCAGCCGCTCGACGTCGCGCATCGCCACCACGAGCCGGGCGCGCTGGGGCTCGGTCAGCGGGGTCAGCACCGAGCGGGCGGTCTCGTCGCTGCGGCGGTCGAGGACGCGCCGCTCGGCGTGACCGCGGCGGGTCAGGCGAGCGACGCGGCGCCGGCGGTCCTGCTCGGCCGGCCCGACCGTGACCAGGCCGTCGGCCTGAAGCGCCCGCAGCAGCCGGCTGAGATAGCCGGAGTCGAGCCGCAGCCGGGAGCGCAGGTCGCGTACCTCGCAGCCCTCCGGGCCGATCTCCCACAGGACGCGCGACTGTCCGAGCGACCGACCGCGGCCGAGGAATCCCTCGTCGAGCGCGCCGGCGCGCTCGGTGACCGTGCGGTTGAAGCGGCGGACGTCGGTGATGAGCTGCGCGTCGATTCTCTGACTTTAGTCAGAGAGCTGTGGGCGCGCCACGACGAAGCGCAGATCGGTCAGCCACCGATTCAGCGGCAATCGCGCGGCAGCGCCGGCGCCTCGTCGGTGGGGAACGCACGCCGGCCCCACGCCCGCCACAGGTCGTAGGTCGGATAGGCGCGCTTCAGCCCTGTGTCCACGAGGCCGACCGGGTACGAGTCGTCCTCGCGGAACGTGTACTGGAACGCGGCGTCGACGCGCGGCGAGCGGTACCACGTGGCAAGCGCCGCCGCCATCGCCTGGCACTGACGGCGGAGTGCTTCCGTATCGGTGGGGCGCGCGCCGCCGGGCTTGGGGCCGCCCACGCCGGTCTCGGTGATCCAGACGCGCTTGCGCTCGCCGCAGCCGCGCCGGTCCAGCGCGCGTTGCACCGCGGTGAGCAGCGCGGCCGAGCCGGCGCGACCGGGGTCGCCGGCCAGGTCGGCCGCCGGCCCGATGCCCTCTGTCCCGACGTACGCGTGCTGCGCCCACACGTTCGACGCGCACACGACGTCCTGCGGCAGGCCGTCGATGAACTCGACCGTCGAGAGCGCGGTCGGCCGCGGCGTGTCGTAGGCGGCGGTCTCGCCGAGCGCGAGCTGCTGGTCGCCCGGCGACTCGTCCAGCGCAGCGCGCAGCTCGCCCACGAGCGCGGCATATGCGCCGGGCGACAACGGCGGGGCGTCCACCCGGCACGCGGCCCGCTGGGGCGAGAGGAACGCCGGCTGGTTGGGCTCGTTCCACGCGCTCCAGTAGCGCAGGTCGGCGCCTTCCTCGCGCGCCACGCGCAGCACTCCCGCCGCGAGGCGACCATAGGCCCGGCGCCCGGCGTCGCTCAACGCCAGCGCCGTGGGTCCGGCGCCGCTCGGGACGCATCCATGCCTCGGCGCGGTCGCCCACGACGGGGCGCCGAAGAAGACCACGTATCCGAGGAAGCGCCCGGGATCGGCGCGTTGGCGGGCAGCGAGCGCCCGCAGCTGCCCGCGCAGGCCGGGATAGGCGGCGCACGGCGGCACGGCGCGCAGGCACCCGGACTGCTGCGCGTTCCAGTCGGGCGCGACGTCGGCGGCCGGCTGCAGCTTGGACCAGACGACGTCAAGCCGGACGAACGTCGGTGAAATGGCGTCGAGTCGCTCGCGCCAGGGCGCGAACGCGGGCCCCCCGCCGTCCGCGCCGAGCAGGTTCGCGTTCTCCTCGTCCAACCCGATGGCCAGGCCGCGCGGCGGCGGCAGGACCAGCGTCGTGGCGGCGCCGGTGACCGTTCGTCCTCGCACCACGAAGAAGACCCCGACCGCGAACGCGATCAGGGCCAGTGCGGCGACGAGGGCGGCGACCCGCCGCCGTCGCCCCACTACAGGGCTGAGACTTCTTCCTCCTCCGCGACGCGGAAGGAGGAGCCGCAGCCGCAAGCGGCGATCACGTTGGGGTTGTTGACCTGGAAGCCGGCGCCTTGCAGCGACTCGACGTAGTCGATGGTCGAGCCGCGCACGTACGGGATGCTGGCGCTGTCCACGAGGAGGTTGATGCCATGCTCGGTGACGACGATGTCGCCGTCGCGCTGCTCATCGAAGGCGAGGAGGTACTGGAAGCCCGAGCATCCGCCGCCGCGCACGCCGACACGCAGACCGGACACCTGTGCGTTGCCCTGGCCGGCGAGGAACTCCTGCACCTTCTCGGCGCCCTTCTCGGTCAGCGTGATCATGTGCTCTCCGTGTTCCGTTATCCAACGCTTTACGAAGTGTAGCGCCCGCTACCCTCTCAAAAGATGCCCACGGCGGAGGACATCAAGCGCCGGATCGAGGACGCGATCCCCCAGGCGGCGGCCAACGTCGAGGATCTCACGGGCGGAGGCGACCACTTCCGGGCGACCGTCGTCTCGCCCGCCTTTGCGGGGCGCTCGCGCATCGAACAGCACCGCATGGTCTACGACGTCTTCGGCGACGACGTCGGCGGGCCGATCCACGCCCTGTCCATCAAGACTCAAACGGCATAAGAGGGAGCCATGACCGACGAGAACACACAGATCCGCGACGCCATCAAGGCGGCGATCGACGAAAACCGGGTGATCCTCTTCATGAAGGGCACGCCCGAGCAGCCGCGCTGCGGGTTCTCCGCCCGCACGGTCGGGGCCCTGCAGGCGCTCGGGACGCCGTTTGCGGCGGTCGACATCCTCCCCCACCCGGCGATCCGCGAGCAGCTCAGCGCGCTGTCGAACTGGCCCACGATCCCCCAGCTGTTCGTCGACGGCGAGCTCGTCGGCGGCTGCGACATCGTCACCGAGATGTATGAGAGCGGCGAGCTCGCGGCGCTGGTGGGCGTCGAGCAGCCCGCGGAGGCGCCCGTAGCTGCCGAGCCTGCGCAGGCGCCGCCGCTGCAGATCCAAGATCCGCCGCGGTGAGGGCATGGTTCGCGGGTAGCCGCGAACCATGACCCAAACGCAGCAGATTCCAAGCATCCGACTGAACGGCGGCGTCGAGATCCCGCAACTCGGCTTCGGCGTCTTCCAGGTTCCGCCGAAGGACACCGAGCAGGCCGTCACGCTCGCGCTCCAGGCGGGCTACCGCCACATCGACACCGCGGCCGCATACCGGAACGAGGAGGGCGTTGGTCGCGCAATCGACGCCTCGGGGCTGCGCCGTGACGAGGTGTTCCTCACCACCAAGGTCTTCAACCACGACCACGGGCGCGACCGGACGCTGCGGGCGTTCGACGGCAGCCTGGGGCGGCTCGGCTTCGACTTCGTCGACCTCTACCTGATCCACTGGCCGGTCCCGACGAAGGACCTCTACGTGGAGACGTGGAAGACGCTCGAGGAGCTGCACGACGACGGCCGCATCCGCTCGATCGGCGTGTCGAACTTCAACTCCGACCACCTCGAGCGCCTGGAGCGCGAGGCGAGCACCACGCCGTCGGTCAACCAGGTCGAGCTGCACCCGTACTTCCAACAGCCCGAGCTGCGCCGCTTCCACGCCGAGCACGGCGTCGCGACCGAAGCATGGAGCCCACTCGGCCAGGGCTACGAGATCGGCGACGACACGATCGGCACGATCGCGTCCGGCCACGACAAGACCCCGGCGCAGGTGATCCTCCGCTGGCACCTGCAGCTCGGCAACGTCGTCATCCCGAAGTCGGTCACGCCGGAGCGGATCCGCGAAAACATCGACTTGTTCGACTTCGAGCTGTCGCACGAGGACATGGACCGGATCGCCCAGCTGGATCGAGGCGAGCGGCTGGGCCCGGACCCGGCGACGTTCGAGGCGCCCTAGACGGCCGCAACGAAGTCGGCAAGCAGCTCGTCGGCAAGCTTGCGCTCGACCCGGCCGCGTATGAGGCGGGCCGGGCCGGGCGCGTTCATCGCGGCGCGCACGTGCAGCTCGACCTCGGCGCCGCTCGGCGCATCGCCCACGGTCCACGCCGCGGTGAACTGCTCGTCGTCGCCGGGATCGTTGGGCAAACGCCGCAGCGTGGCGGAGCCTTCGGCCGCCTCGAGGACGCAGTCCATGACGACCGACAGGCCGAGGACGTCCGCGCGCAGCCGTACGCGGTCGTCGTCGACGACATCGACCGCCCCCACCAGCCGCGACCAGCGGGGGTAGCCGGCCACGTCGCGCAGCACCGCCAGGCAGCGGTCGGGCGGCGCTTGCACCGAGGCCGAGACGGTGCGGTCGATCTCCAGCACGCCGCCGAGGGTAAGGGGCTGGATGAAGGGTTGGCCCCCCGACACCAGCGGAGGGGGCCAACCGAGCATCCTCACTTCGGCTTAGATTCCGCCACGATGGCACCCCCTCCGCTCCGCTGGGACGGCGAGCGCCTGCACGTCCTCGACCAGACCGCGCTGCCCTTCGAGCAGCGCCAGCTGGTGCTCGCGACCGCCGGCGAGGTCGCCGACGCAATCCGCCGGCTCGCCGTCCGCGGCGCCCCGCTGATCGGGGTGGCCGCCGGCTACGGCATGGCCATGGCGGCCGTGGCGGGGCAAGACATCGACGCCGCCGCGGGCCGGCTGCGCGACGCCCGCCCCACCGCCGTCAACCTGGCCTGGGCGGTCGACCGCGTGCTCGACGCGGCGGGCGCCGGTCCCGACGCCGCCCGGGCCGAGGCCGAGCGCATCCACGCCGCCGAGGACGCGGCCAGCGCGGCGATCGCCGAGGCGGGCGCGCAGCTGCTTGCCGGCGTTCGCACCGTGCTGACGCATTGCAATACGGGCGCCCTGGCCGCCGGTGGCCGGGGCACCGCGCTGGCGGTGGTCCGGGCACTGCAGGGCGTGCGCGTGCTCGCCACCGAGACTAGGCCGCTGCTGCAGGGGGCGCGGCTGACGGCATGGGAGCTGCGCGAGGCGGGCGTGCCCTACGAGCTCGTCGTCGACGCCGCCGCCCCCGGCCTGATCGCCGGAGGCGAGGTCGACGCCGTCGTGACCGGCTGCGACCGCGTGGCCGCCAACGGCGACGTGGCCAACAAGGTCGGCACCTACCCGCTCGCGCTGGCGGCGCGCGCGGCCGAGATCCCGTTCGTCGTCGCCGGCCCCACCTCGTCGATCGACACCGACACGCCCACCGGCGGGGACATCGTCATCGAGGAGCGTGGCCCCGAGGAGGTCCGCGCCGCCGGCGGCGCCGCCCTCGCGCTCCCCGACACGCCTGTGCGCAACCCGGCGTTCGACGTGACGCCCGCCGCGCTCGTCACTGCGGTCGTGACCGAGCGCGGCGTCGCGCGACCGGTCACCGCGCAGACGCTGCGTGTGCTGCTCGAAACTCCAGGTGCTCGATGATCCGGCGCGAGTCGCAGATCGCCTCGCCGTCGAGCACCACCACGGGCACGTGGGCCTGGCCGGTCAGCGCCTGCACCTCAGACCGTTCGCGCTTGGCGTAGGGCAGGCGCACCTCGTCGTACTCGATCCCCTCGCGACGCAGCGCCCGCGCGACGCGCCCGCACGGGCACAACCAGTCGGTGGGGGTGATGCAGCGGTAGAGCGTGGCCATCTCAGGCGACCCTCCCCACGAGCCCGCCGACCTGGCGGGCCAGCGCGCCCGCCGCGCGGAGCTGCATCGGCTGCCGGGCGCCCGGGCCTGCCAGGTTGCCCTCGCGCTCGCGGTACCAGCCGACCGTCGCCTCGATCGCGTCCTCGTGCGGCGAGGGCTTCCAGCCGAGGTCGCGTTTGGCCTTGGTGTTGCGGTACGCCCACCACAGGCTCGAGGCGCGCAGCTCGATCGGCGTGATTGCCGGCCGGCCGGGCAGCCGCATCTGCGTCTCGGCGAACGCCAGTGCCACGGGCAGCGGCAGCTTGAGCGCGGGCGGCTCGACCCCCGAGACCCTGCCCAGGTCGGCGAAGAGCCGGTCGAGCGTGTAGTTGCGGTTGCCGAGGATGTAGCGCTCGCCGGGCTCCCCGCGCTCGTCGGCGGCCAGGTGGCCGCGGACCACGTCGTGCACGTCGACGATGTTGAGCGCTCCGTCGACGTAGGCGGGGATCTGGCGACGCAGGAAGCGGCGCACGATCTCGGTCGACGAGCGGTTGACGTCACCGCGCCCGAACACGTGACCCGGATTGACGACCACCACCGGGAGGCCGCGCGCGGCCAACCGCAGCGCCTCGACCTCGGCCTCGTGCTTGGCGTTGACGTACGGGATTCCGTAGGCGCCGGCGTCGAAGACCTGCGTCTCGTCCGCGGTCGACCCGCGCGGCGCCGGCCCGACGGCCGCGACCGACGACGTGTGCACGACGCGCTCGACGCCCGCGCGCAGGCATTCGCCCAGCACGACCCGCGTGCCGTCGACATTGGTCCGGTACACCTCGGCGGCCGGCCGGCGCAGCGATGTCGTGCCGGCGACGTGGAACACGCGCGTGACGTCGCGCAGCGCCCGCCGCACGCTGCGCCGGTCGAGGATGTCGCCGGTCACGCGGTCGCAATCGATGCCGGCGAGGTTGTCCGCGAGCGAGCTTGCGCGCAGCAAGACACGCACGTCGTCGCCGCGCTCGAGCAGCGCGCGAACGAGGTTGGACCCGATCAGGCCCGAGGCCCCGGTCACGAGGGTCTTGGGCACGGCCGGAGTGTAGGGTCGCCGCCGTGGATCCACGGGTCGCGGTCGTCACCGACACCACGCACTACCTCCCCCGCGACCTGATCGAGCGCAACGCCGTCCACGAGGTCTCGCTCTACGTCAACTGGCAGGGTCGGACCGACCGCGAGTCCGACCTGCTCGGGTTCGACGGCTACTACGAGCACCTGCGCACGACCGAGGAGCTGCCCACGACGTCGCAGCCCTCGGTGGGCGATTTCGTCGCCGTCTACGAGCCGCTGGTGGCCGACGGCGGCGAGGTCGTCTCGGTGCACCTCGCGGCCGGCCTGTCGGGCACGTTCGACTCCGCCCAGCAGGCCCGGCAGCGCCTTGCGGAGGAAGGCAAGGGCGGCGAGCGCATCTCGATCGTCGACTCGGAGACCGCCTGTGGCGGCGAGGGCTTCCTGGTGCTCGCGGCGGCCGCGGCGGCGCGCGCGGGCCGCTCGGGCGAGGAGGTCGCCGCCCATACGCGCGAGGCCCGCGATCACCTGAAGATGTGGTTCTCGATCGACACGATGGAGTTCCTGCGGCGCGGTGGCCGCGTGGGCGCCGCGCGGGCGTGGCTCGGGTCGACGCTGAAGATCAAACCCATCCTCACCGTCGAGTCGCAGATCACCCCGGTCGAGCGCGTGCGCACGTCGCGCCGCGCCTTCGAGCGCATGATCGACTACATGCGCAGCCGCAAGGCCGACGGCGCCGACGCATGGGTCGTCCAGCACATCCAGGCGCCCGACGAGGCGGCCGAGCTCGTGGCGCGCGGTCGCGAGGTCTTCGGCAACGATCCGGTCTTCGTGTCCGAGGTCGGGCCGGTGATCGGCACGCACGTCGGCCCTGGGCTGCTGGGGACGGGTGGGCTGCCGGCGCGGTATCTCGCGTAGGCAGGAGCCGCTCGGGCCGCTTTAACGGCGGCGACGAAGGAGCGTGATCTCGGCGGGGTGTTCGACCTTCCTCCGAATAATTGAAAGGAAGGTCGAACACGTCGGCACGCGGCCCGGGCTCACCCTCCTTCGTCGCCGCCGTCCGACGCGGCCCAAAGGCAACCCACGCCCCGAGCTAAACGCCACTACCCGGCCTCCGGCTCCACATCCGGCGGCAGCACCACGTCGTCGCTGCGCCGCTGCTGCCGCCGCTCCCACCAGTCGCGCAGCAGGATCTGCACCGTCGCCGCGACCGGGATCGCCACCAGGGCGCCGAGGACGCCGAGCAGGGCCGCGCCGATGAGGATCGACACGATCACCACAAGGGGCCGCACGTCGACGGTCTGGCGGTAGACGACCGGCTGCACGATGTGGTTCTCGAGCTGCTGGTAGACGACGATCACGATGAGCCAGACGATCGTCGCGGTCGGGAAGTCGACGAACAGCGTGACCAGGCCGACGAAGACCGCACCGATCGTGGCGCCGACAAGCGGGATCAGGTCGAGGAACGCCACGAGCACCGCCAGCGGCACCGCGAAGGGCACGCCGAGCAGTTCGAGCGTGGTGTAGGTCACGAGCCCGGCGACCACGGAGATGATCAGGTTGCCCGCGACGTAGCCCGCCACCGCGCCATAGATCTGCCCCGCCAGGCCGCGGACGCGCGCCTCGCGATCGGGCCGCATGAGCCCGAACAGGAAGGTCATTAATCGCTGCCCGTCGAGCAGGAGGAAGAACGTGATCGACAGGACGGCGATCAGCTTGACCGCCGCCGAGAACACCCCGACGGTGACGCTCTGCAGTGTGCCCGCGGCGCTGCCCAGCACCGACGGCAGCTTGTTCGCCTGCTCCTCGAGCTTCTGGGTGATCTTGTACTTGTCGTCGTACTTGCGCAGCGTCTTGTTGTCGCGGATGTCCTGGATGTATTGCGGCGCCTTCCTGGCCACGTCGCGCACCTGGTCGACGATCGGCGGCACGACGAGCAGGCCGATCAAGAACACGGTGAGCAGCCCGAGCAGGTAGACGAGCAGGATCGAGGCCGCCCGCGGCAGCTTGCGGCGGTGAAAGAAGTCGACCGCCGGCCCCAGCGCCACGGCGAGGAAGATCGCGATGAACAGCAGGACGACGACGTCGCGGATCAGGTAGACGACGTACAGCGCGCCCGCGAACAGGACCAGGGTGAAGAAGATCCGCGCGAGCGTCCGGAACGACGGTCCGGTGGCGGCCACGGCCGGACCATACGTTCCGCCTCGGATCGACCGGGACGCTATCGGCGGCGGCGCATGCGGCCGGCCATGGCCGCGATGCCGCCACCGAGCACGAAGCCGGCCACCGCGGCGCCGACGAGCACCTCGGTGCGGTGGCGGCGCACGTGCCCACGCCAGTCGGCCAGTTCCGTGGCCTGCGCCCGCAGGCGCTCGACCGCCGCACCGAGCTCTGCGCGGTTTTGCTCGATCGAAGCACGGATCTGCTCGGGCGTGCGGTCCACCGGCGGCGACGGCTGCGGCGGCGGGGTGGCGCTCACTGCCGCTGCTCCAACTGCTCGAGCGGCTCTCCAGTCACCGTCGCCTTGACCCGCTGGGCCTCCTCGATGGCCATCTCCGGCTTGGGCGGCGTGCCGCCCTTCAGCCAGCGGTAGGCGAGGAAGCCGGCGATCGCGCCGACGATCAGGAGACCGACGACGACGCATGCGTAGCCCAGCCACACGTCGTCGAAGAACAGCGCGTAGAGCAGCCAGGCCAGCATGTTGAGGAGGAACACGCCGGCCAGCGCGAGGAAGACCCCCGCCGCCACGGCGACGCCGGCCCCGCGGCCGAGCTTCGAGACCTTGGCCCGGACCTCGGCCTTGGCGAGTTCGATCTCCTCGCGGACGATGACCGTCGTGCGGTCGGCGACGTCGCCGAGCGTGGTGGCGATGTTCTCGGGGCGGTTGTCAGTGGCCACGGCGGCGGCGCAGGATGGTTGCGAGGACTACGCCGCCCAGGAAGGCGGCGCCCACCAGCACCTCGGGATGGCGGTCGGTGAGGGCGCCGGGCGGGCCGACCGGCTCCGTCAGCCCTTCCAGGGCCGGCGGCGGAGGGACAGGCTCGGACGGGGGCGGAGCAGCGGGCTCGGCCGGTACCGGGGCCGGCTCCGCACCGGGCTCGGCCGGTACCGGCGGGGCCGGCTCCGCACCGGGCTGGGGCGCTTCTGCCGGGTCCGTCATTCCGGCGGGTCTTCCCCGAACACGCGCCGCCAAATCAAGCTGGCTGCGCGCGTCGTGGCGACCGAGGCGAGCGCTCCCAGCCCCGCCAGGAGGCCCGACCACATCAGGCGCTTGACCATCTCGTTCTCCATGTGCGGCCGCGGAGTCAATCACACTGCGCCGGCGGAACGCTCGAGACCCCCACACACTGTCTCGACGATGAGCGCCTTGGCCTGCTCGAAGTCGTCGACGCCGGTGGGCAGGACGTCGAAGATCCAGCCGGTCAGCACCTGCTCGATCGCCCCGTAGAACGCCATCGCGGCGAACTCCGCCGTCACCATATCGGTGAACACGCCCTCCTCCTGGGCGCTCCGCACGATGGTGGCGATGCCGGCGTAGGCCTCGCGGATCTCGGGCAGATGCGTCCGCCCGAACGTGTTCGCCGCCCGCGTGACCTCGACGATGATCACCTTCATCAGCTCGGGGTCGTGGCGGTAGGAGTCGATGATGAAGGCGGCGATCGCGCGGAGCTTTTCGCGCGCGGCGATGTCCTGGGCATCGGTGTCGGCGATGACCGACAGGAGCACGCTCCAGCGCTCGGTGAAGAGCGTGTCCAGGATCTGGTCCTTGGAAGAGAAGTAGTGGTAGACGAGGCCGTAGGCAACGCCCGCCTCATCCGCGATGTCCGAGACCCGACAGGTGTGGAAGCCCTGACGGGCGAAGACGCGCACGGCGGCCTCGAGGATGAGCTGGCGCTTCTCGGCGCGGGCCGTGCTCATGCGTAGGCCTCGGGACGGCGGTTCGCGAGCGAGGGCAGCCGGCGGCGGATGTCGTCCTGGCGCTCCAGACTCAGGTCGGCAACGGCGATCGTCTCCTCGTCGGCCGCGGTGGCCAGCACGAGGCCCCAGGGGTCGACGACCATCGACCGCCCGCCCGAGCGGTACCCGGGCGCATGCTCCCCGATCTGGTTTGGAGCGACCACGAAGGACTGGTTCTCGATCGCGCGGGCGCGCAGGAGCAGCTCCCAGTGGTCGCGGGTGGTCGCGAGCGTGAAGGCGCTCGGAACGAGCAGAACGCGCGCTCCGCGCACCGCCAGCACGCGGTAGAGCTCGGGGAAGCGCAGGTCGTAGCAGACGCTCATCCCCAGCGGCACGCCGTCCTCGGTGTGGGTGACGACGATCTCGTCGCCGGGCGTCTCGATCGCCGACTCCTCGTAGTGGCGGCCGCCGACCTCGACGTCGAACATGTGGATCTTGCGGTAGATCGCCCGATCGCGACCGTCGCGTCCGACGTGAACCGACGTGTTGGCCCCCTTGTACTGGCTCTCGACCGACTCGGCGATCGAGCCGGCCACGAGCTCGATGCCGAGCTCGCGCGCCGTCGCGCGCGCCCAGCTCAGCGCGGGGCCATCGAGGGGCTCGGCGCCGGCGTGGATCGCCTCCGGGTCGCCGAGGACGTTCCACTTCTCGGGCAGCACGACGAGCTCCGCGCCAGCGGCGGCCGCCCGGCGCGTGAGCGTGTCGGCGCGCTCGAGGTTGGCATCCTTGTCGGGGGTCGAGGTCAGCTGAACGGTGGCGACACGCATGGAGGACGGGAGACGATTGACCGGTCAGTCAGAGCGTATCCCCTGGCGCGGCCCCGGCCCATCTCGGCCGGATCACGTGCCGCTCCCGCCGGCGCCGATGCCGCTGTTTCGTGGCGGACGGCCGCTCAAGCGCTGGCGCTACGCCGGGGTCTACGACGCGGCCGTGCAGCTGTGCGCCGGCATCGTTCAGGTCGGCCCGCTCGCGCAGACCTTCTGGGCGGTCTGGGACCCCGAGTCCAAGCGCCTGCACGAGCGCACCCGCCTCCTCCGGCGCCGCGCGGTTCGCCTCGACAGCGCGCGGCTGCGCGTCCGCGACGCCGACGTCCTCGTCGACCTCACCGTCGACGCCGGCGCGCCGGTCGAGGTCGTCAGCCCCCACGGCTCCCAATACATCTGGACGCGCAAGCAGGGCGGGGTGCGCGCCCGCGGCGTCGTGCGGCTGGGCGAGCGGGAGCGGCGCATCGACGCGCGCGCCGTGATCGACGAGTCGGCCGGCTACCACGCCCGCGCGACGGCGTGGCAGTGGAGCGCCGGCGTGGGCGAGTCGGTCGACGATCGGCCGGTGGCCTGGAACCTCGTCGACGGCGTCCACGACGGCGAGCGGGCCTCCGAGCGGACCGTGTGGGTCGAAGGCGTGCCGCACGAGCTCCCGCCCGTGCGGTTTGCGCCCGACCTCGACGCGATCGGCTGGGCCGGTGGCGAGGCGCTGCGCTTCGAGCAGCAGGCCGAGCGCCGCCGTGACGACAACCTGCTCATCGTCCGCTCGAGCTACCGCCAGCCGTTCGGCCGCTTCACCGGCACCTTCCCCGGCGCGATCGAGCTGGCCGAGGGCTGGGGAGTCATGGAACGCCACGAGGCGCGCTGGTAGAGCGGTCGAGCCGGCGGCCGTCGGAGGCGGGCGACCGGGCGACCGCGTTTGGCGCGCGAGCCGGAGGCGGGCGACCGGGCGACCGCGTCTGCGCCCGCCGTGCGCCTCAGCCCTTCGCTCTGGCGACCGCCCGCTTGAGCTCGGCCTTGCCCATCTTCGAGCGGCCCTCGATTTTCAGCCGCCGGGCCTCGGCCTCGAGCTCCTTGCGCGTGGGCTGCTCGCCCCGCCGTACCGCGTTGGCCTCCTTGCCGAGCGCGGTCCGGGTGCGCTTGGGCAGGTTCTTGAGCGTCTGCTTGCGGCGCGCGCCTTGCTGCGCACGCTTGACGTTGCGCCGCGCCGCGGCGCGTTGCTTCGTAGTGGCCATGGGACGCGGCTACCCGGCGCCTATGCGCCGCAACCAGCGCTCGAGCTCGTCCTCGATGCCGCCGGCTCAGCGATGGACCGTCACCATGTAGTCGAGGTTGGCCTGGCCCAGCTTGGTGTCGACGATCGCCCGAAACGTCAGCCTGAGTCCGATCGTGCGCTTCGACCACATGAGGCGGCGGTCGCGGAAGTCGCCGGCGAAGTGCCGGTCGCCCTTCGGGTTCTGCCGCAGCACGACCTCGCCGTGGTACAGGAACGCGTAGCGGACGGTGCCGCGCACGCGGTGCCCTTCCCCGTCGCGCGCCGTGATCCGGATTGGCCACCGCGTGCTCGCCGCGGGGTGGTGGGTGGGGGCATAGAGGCGCGTGACGAACTGCTTAGCGGCGGCCGGCGCCGCGAGCAGGAGCAGGGCCGCCAGCCCAGCAAGCAGCGGGACCAGTGGTCGGAGGGCCACACGCATGACGTGCACCGATGGTATGGGCGACGGGTTCGCCGGTCCGCGTTCATACCGAATCCCTGCGCGACCGGACGCGGGTACTACGCTCGCCCGTCGTGCTCGCCGTCATCGGGTCCAACCTGATCAGGCGCCCGGCCCGCACCGTGCTGACCGCGACCGGCATCGCGCTGGGGGTGGCGACGATCGTGGCGCTGCTGTCGGTGACGGCCGGGCTGAAGCGCAGCGCCGGCGACCTCATCCATCTCGGCGACGCCGACCTGGGCATCTTCCAGAAGGGCGTCGCCGACCCGACGTCGTCGCTCCTCCCCGATTCGCTGGCGCGCCGGATCGCGAGCGAGCCCGGCGTCGCGAAGGCCACGCCGCTGCTGCTCATCGTCGAGGGGATCCCGCAGCAGCCCTCCGCGATCGTGTTCGGCATGAACACCGACGGCTTCGTCGCCCACCGCCAGGTGTACTTGCGGGGCCGCTTCCCCGTCGGACCCGGCCAGGTCGCCGTCGGAAACCGGCTGGCCGACGACCTGCACGCGAGCGTCGGCGAGCGGATCAAGGTCAACGGTCGCCCGCTGACGGTCAGAGGCATCTACCACTCGAGCACGTTCTTCGAGGACTCGGGCGCGACCCTGCCGCTCTCGACGGCGCAGGCGATCGCCCGCCGGCCGGGCGAGGCGACGACGATCGCGATCGTGCTCGAACCGGGCACGCACACCGCGAAGGTGCGGCGCGACATCCTGCGCGCCAACCCGGGCCTGCAGGCGATCTCGAGCCCCGACGACGCTGCGCGCGCGGGCGGCAACTCTCAGCTCATCGGCAAGGCGGTGCTGGTGATCGTCGTGCTGGCACTGATCATCGGCGCGATCGCCGTCGCGAATACGATGGCCATGGCGGTGCTAGAGCGGCAGGGCGAGTTCGCCCTGCTGGCGACGATCGGCTGGACGCCGGCGCGCGTGGCCGCGCTCGTTCTCGGCGAGGGGGTGGGCGTGAGCCTGCTCGGCGCGGCGCTCGGCCTGCTGCTGGGGGTGGTCGGAGCGAGCCTGCTCGTCGACGCGCTCGGGGCGAGCAGCTATGCCTCGCCCGAGGTGACCGCTTGGGGCCTCGGCCGGGGGCTGCTGGTGGGCATCGCGATCGGCGTGCTTGGCGGCCTCTATCCCGCGTGGCGCGTCACCCGACTCGATCCGGGCGCGACGCTGGCACGAGCTTGAGCCTTGACACTCGCATACCGTCATTATTAGGATAATGACGTTATGCCAGTTGCCACCCGAATGACCCGTGCCGAACGCGCCGAGCACAACCGCGAGCGCGTCCTGGCCGCTGCACGCGAGGTCTTCCTCGCGCGCGGCTACCACGGCGCCACCGTGGAGCGGATCGCCGAGGCGGCGGGCTTCTCCACCGGCGTCGTCTACTCCCAGTTCGGCGGCAAGGCCGACCTGTTCCTCGCTCTGCTCGAAGCGCGGATCGAGCAGCGCATTCGCGACAACGCGGCGGTCGTCGCGTCCATCCACGGCCGCGACGGTCTCGTCCGTCTCCTCGAGCACACCGCTCAAGTGACCTTCGCCGAGCCGGAGTGGGGACTGCTCGTGCTCGAGTTCCGCGTGCACGCCGCCCGAGACCCCGAGCTCAACGACCGCTACGCGAGGGCGCACGCCCGCACCGTGAGCGGGCTGGCGGATGTGCTGACTTGCGCCGGCGCGAACGGCGGCCTGGCGCCCGCGGAGCTGGCCGAAGTCATCGCGGCCATCAGTTCGGGCACCCAGCTCGAGCTCGCGGCCGGACGCGACGCGTTCACCGGACCGCTGCTGCGCAAGGTCATCGACAGGCTCGCGACATGACCACGGTCACCGGCGCCGTGGCGGACACGCGCGCCCGCGTCTCGGGTGGGCTGGCAGCCGAGCTACCCGGCCACCTCGCTCGCCTGGCCTGGGACGCCGAGCGCCTCGCCGCTCACCAGCGCGAGGGCCTGCGCGCACTGGTCGCGCACGCGCGCGCATGCTCCCCCTTCCATGCCCGCCGGCTCGCCGGCATCGACGTCGACCGCCTCGACGACCTCGCGCAGCTCCCGGTCATGACCAAGCGCGACCTGACGGAGCGCTTCGACGACGTCGTCACCGACCGCCGCCTGACCCGGGCCCTCGTGGAGGAGCACCTCGCGGCGTCGACGGCGGAGCCGCGCCTGCTCCTCGACGAGTACGTCTGCCTGGCCTCCGGCGGGAGCTCCGGGCTGCGCGGCGTCTTCATCCAGTCGGTGGACGAGTACGTCCAGTTCGGAGCGGGCATCCTGCGCCGCCCGATGGCGCGCCTGCTGGCCGCCGGTGGACCACCGCCCGGCGGGCTGGTGATCGCCATGGTCGCCGCGGCGTCGCCGATCCACTCGACCGCCTTCGGATCGTCAACCGCGACCGACGGCCCGGCTCGCCTCGTCTCGATCCCGGCGACGTTGGCGCTCGCCGAGATCGTCGACCGGCTCAACACGCTTCAGCCGCCCGCCATCCAGGGCTACACGACCAAGCTGGCCCAGCTGGCGCGCGAGCAGCGCGCGGGACGCCTGCACATCTCCCCCTGGTCGATCACGACGACGAGCGAGCCGCTCGCTCCCGAGGACCGCCAGAACATCCAGAGCGCGTTCGGGGTTCCGGTCGTCGACCAGTTCGCTGCCACCGAGGGGGCGGTCGGCCACAGCGAGCCGGGCGAGCGCCCGATCACGTTCGCCACCGACCTGGCGATCGTCGAGCCGGTCGACGCCGCCCACCGGCCGGTGCCGCCGGGGACGCCGTCGGACAAGGTGCTGGTCACCAACCTGCACAACCTCACCCTGCCGCTGATCCGCCTCGAGGTCGCCGACCGCTTCGTCGCGCGCAACTGGGCGCTCGGCGAGGGGTACTTGCGGGCCACCGTCGACGGGCGATCGGACGACGTCCTGCGCTACGGCGACGTCGACGTCCACCCCATCGTCATCCGCAGCCTCATGGTCAGGGCGCAGGCGGTCAGCGAGTACCAGGTCCGCCAGACTCGGCGAGGCCTCGACGTGTCGGTCGTCGCGGATACGGCACTCGATGAACGGGCCGTCGCCGCGGCGCTCGAGGCGGGCCTGCGGAACGTCGGCCTGCGCGCGCCCGAGGTGAGCGTCCAGCGGGTGGCAGCGATCGCCCGCGACGCGCAGACCGGCAAGGCTCGCCGCTTCGTGCCGGCGCCGAGTGTCGAGTGAGTCAGCCTCAGGCTGACAAATTCGACACTCGGTCCCCTGCAGGTGCGCTAGCCGGCCAATCGGCCGTCGGTCAAGTGGAGCTCGCGACCCGCGCGCTCGGCCACCGCCGGGTCGTAGGAGACGACCAGCATGGTCGTGCCGCGGCGGTGGCGCATCGTCTCCAACAGGTCGAGCACGCGGGCGCCGCTGAGGGTGTCCAGCGCACCGGTGGGCTCGTCGGCAAGCAGCAGGCGCGGCTCGTTTGCCACCGCGCGCGCGACCGCGATCCGCTGGCGCTCGCCGCCCGACAGCTCGGACGGTAGGGCGTCGGCGCGGTTGCCAAGGCCGACCTCGCCCAGCAGCTGCCTTGCGCGGTCCGACCGCTCCGCCTTGCCGCGGCCGGTCCCGATCATGGCCAGCTCGACGTTGGCCCGCGCGCTCAGGTGCGCCAGCAGGTGGTGGAGCTGGAAGACGAAGCCGATGACGTCGCGGCGAAAGCGTGCCGGGTGGGCCAGCCCGGGCACCGAGACGCCGTCGACGCGCACGTCGCCGGAGTCCGGGCGGTCGAGGCCGCCGATCAGCTGCAACAGCGTGCTCTTGCCCGATCCGCTCGGCCCGGTGAGAGCCACAAGCTCGCCGGGCTCCAGGCGCAGCGACACGTCGCGCAGCGCTTGGATCCGGCCGTCGTAGGTCTTGGTCACCGACTCGACCGCGACCTCCGCTCCGCTGGTCCGGGACTGGACCGCGACCCCGCCTCCGCTCAGCGCCGCACCTTCACCGAATAGTTGAGGTTGCGCTGGCCGAGCCTCGTGTCGACCACGGCTCTGAAGGTCAGCGGGATGCCGATCGACCGCTTGGGCCAGATGATCGCGGGGTCCTTGAAGTGGCCGCAGAAATGGCGCCCCACGCCGGGGTTGCGCCGACCGACCACGCGCCCGTGGAACAGGAATGCGTACCGCACGTTGCCGCACACCCGCCCGCTGCCGTTGCGGGCGGTGATCGTAATCGGCCACTTCTTGCCCGCCTTCGGGTGATGGGTGCCGGCGTGCATGGTGACCGAGAGACGCGCCTCCGCGACGGGCACGAGTGCCAGCGTCGCGGCGGCCCCGATGGCAAGGATCAGGAGCAAGCGACGCATACCTGGCATCGTAGAACGCCGTGCGGGCCCTGATCTTCGACCTCGACGGGACGCTCGTCGACACGGTCTATCCGCACGTCTACGCGTGGCAGCGGGCGCTCGCCGAGGCCGGCATGCCGATCGACGGCTGGCGCATCCACCGCAAGATCGGGATGTCCGGCGGGCTGTTCACACGGGCGGTGGCACGGGAGATCGGACGCGAGCTCTCGGCCGAGGAGGCCGAGGCGGTGCAGCAGCGCCACGGCGAGATCTTCCGCGAGCTCGAGCCCACGCGCCGGGCGCTGCCCGGAGCAGCGGCGCTGTTCGGGCGCCTGCGCGCCGAAGGCGTGCCGCACGGGATCGCAACGTCGGGACGACGGCCCGAGATCGACGCGTCGCTCGAGACGCTCGGAGCACCGCCGGACATGGTGGTCGTGGCCCGCGGCGACGTCGTGCGGGCCAAGCCGGAGCCCGACCTGTTCCTGACCTGCGCCGACCGCCTCGACGTCGACCCCGAGGACGCCTATGTCGTCGGCGACGCGGTGTGGGACCTCCTCGCCGCGAGGCGGGCGCGCATGCTGTCCGTCGGCCTGCTCACCGGCGGGTACGGGGAGGCCGAGCTTGGCGCCGCGGGCGCCTTCCGCGTCTACCGCGACGCCGCCGAGCTAGACGCGTCGCTCGACGAGCTCGGCGTCCTGTCCTAGCTCTAGCTCCGTTTGGCCCGCGCGCCGCGCAGCTCGGCCAGCAGCAGCTTCGAGTGCACGGCGCCGATGAGGTCGCGCAGCGGCTCGGAGCCCGCCGCGATGATTTCGACCGCCCGGTCGACCGAAACCTCACCGGCGAGGCGGTCGAGCAGGACCCGGACCTCCTCCGCCACCAGCGGCTGGAGGTGCTCGCGGTAGCGCAGGGCGTCGTACACGGTGAACCCGAGCGACTCGTCGTACCCGCCGGCGCGGAAGCGTGAGATCGCCTCGATGATCCCGACGTCGTCGCGGTCGTAGCCGCGCGTCGTCGGGGTCAGGATGCCGAGCTCCTCCATCCGGTCCAGCACCTTGTCGGGCACCGCATAACGGCGGCGCACCACGGCGCGCGAGACGCGCCCCGACTCCTGGGCGGAGACCGCGCGCTCGAGGATGCGGTCCTCGAGCTCGACGAGCGCCGCCGCGCGCCGGGGATCGTCGTCGATGACGTCCTTGATCACCCGCAGCGGCATGAAGCGCTCCTCCTGCAGGCGCTTGATCAGGCGGATCCGCTCGACGAAGTCGGACGGGTAGTAGGCCATGTTGCGCGATGTCTTGACCGGCTCGGGCAGCAGCCCTTCGCGCAGGTAGTGCTTGATCGTGCCCGCCGAGACGCCCGACTGCTCGGCCAGCTCGCTCATCTTGAGCATGCCGTCGCCGCTCATGCCATGAACGACCCTTGGGCGCCGGCGACCGGCCCGGCGACCGCGCCTGCCTCCTTGAGCGCCGCGATCTCCTCGTCGCCATAGCCGAGCGAGCGCAGCACGGCGTCGGTGTGCTCACCGAGCCCCGGGCCCGGGCGCTGGTTGGGGTCGGCCGGTGTGCGCGAGAGCTTGACCGGCGGGGCGATGAGGCGGACCGGCCGCTCGGCTCCAGGCTGGTCGAGCTCGGCGATCATCTGCCGCTCGCGCACGAGATCGGAGTGCAGCGCCTCATCGAGGTCGAGGACCGGCTCCAGGCAACAGTCGTGCTCGGACGCGAACGCCGCCCACTGGTCGCGCGTCCGCTCCATGAAGATCGCCTGCACGTCTATGTGCGCCGGCGAGCCGGGCGGCTCGAACTGCTTCTCGATCAGGTCCTCGCGCCCCACGCCACGGCACCAGGCGTGCCAGAACTTCGGCTCCAGGGCGCCCAGGGTCACGTGGCCGTCGGCGCACGCGTAGGGGCGGTAGCAGATGATGCGGCCCGCGAGCTCGAGGTCGCCGCGGCGCGGGACGACGTCCTCGGCCAGAGACCGCGCGGCCACCATGGCCAGCCACGACAGTGAGCCGTCGGCCATCGAGACGTCCACCAGCTGTCCCTCCCCGCTGCGGTCGCGCTCGCGCAGGGCGGCGAGGATCCCGAACGCGGCCATCAGCGCGCCGCCGCCGATGTCGGCGATCTGGCCCGCGGCCTGGACCGGCGGCCCGCCGCGCTCGCCGGTGAGGCCGAGCAGCCCCACGAGGCCGAGGTAGTTCATGTCGTGGCCGGAGCGATCGCGGAGCGGGCCGTCCTGGCCATAGCCGGTGATGGCACAGTAGACGAGGCCGGCGTTCTCCTCGCGCAGGCGCTCGTAGCCGACCCCGAGGCGGTCGAGCACCCCGGGCCGGAACGACTCGAGCAGGACGTCGTAGTCGCGTGCGAGGCGCAGCAAGACGTCCTTGCCCTGCTCGGTCTTGAGATCGATGCGGATCGAGGTCTTGTTCCGGTTGAGCGCGAGGAACAGCGCGCTCGCGGCCGAGTCCTCGACGCCTTGATATTTGGGGGTGGCCCAGCGGACGTAGTCCCCCGCGCCGGTGTCCTCGACCTTGAGCACCTCGGCGCCGTAGTCGGCGAGCAGGAGCGAGCAGAAGCCGCCGGGCAGGAGCCTCGAGAGATCGAGGACCTTCACCCCCTCGAGGGGCAGCTGGCTCACGCCGCCACCTTGGGCCTGAGCCCGAGCATCTCCCGCGCCTCCGCCACGGTCGCGGCGCGACGGCCGACGTCCTCGGCCATCTGCCGGGCCTTGGCGATCAGGTCCCCGTTGGAGCGAGCCATCTCGCCGTTGGGCAGGTAGAAGTTGTCCTCGAGGCCGGCGCGGACGTTGCCGCCCAGCACCAGCGACGCGCCGAGCAGCTTCCACTGGTCGCGCGAGATTCCGATCACCTGCCACTGGTTGGGGCCCTCGGCGCCCCCCGGCACCTGCTCGGACATGAAGGCGACATTGCGCGCGTTGGGCCGGATGCCGCCGCTGACGCCCATCACGAGCGAGATCTGCAGCGGCTCGGAGAGCAGGCCCATGTCGAGCAGCGGGTCCAGGTTGGCGACGTGCCCGGCGTCGAAGCACTCGTGCTCGGGTTTGATCCCTACCTCGTTGAGCACGTTGAGCAGCGCGATGATCGTGTCGAAGCTGTTCTCGAACACCGCCTTGAAGACGAAGTCCTTGCGCCGCCGCGAGTACTTCGCGTAGTTCATCGAGCTCATGTTCAGCGCGGCGACGTCGGGCTTGAGCTCGCGCAGGTACGCGATGCGCTTCTCGAGCGGCACGCCGATCGCGCCGGTTGAGTAATTGATGATCACGTCGTCGACCTCGGCGCGAATGGCGTCGGTTATCGCTTTGAAGTCGTCGATCTCGTAGCTCGGAACGCCCTCGGGCGTGCGAGCGTGGATGTGGATTTGACTCGCGCCCTCGTCGACAATCCGCCGCGCCTCGGCGGCGTACTCCTCGGGCGTGTAAGGGATCGCCGGGCACTGGTCGCGGTTGGCGATGGCGCCGGAGATGCTGCAGCTGAGGATGACGGGGTCGTCGAAGGAGCTCATGGGCGTTGGACGTCAGGCATCAGGCATCAGGCATCAGGCATCAGGGGCGAGGGTTCGGTCCTCGTGGCCTATCTCGTGCGTGGGCGAATTCCGCGATCTGTCCGTCTACCAGCGGTCGGTTGAACTTGGCGACGCGTTGCACTTTTGCGTCGCTGCGTGGGACTCGTTCGATCGTTGGAGCGTCGGGATCCAGATGGTCCGCGCAGTGGACTCGATCGGCGCGAACATCGCCGAAAGCTCCGGGCGCACGCGCGGCGACCAGCGCCGCTTTCTGGTCATCGCGCGAGGATCCGTCCTCGAGCTCGAGCACTGGCTCGACCGAGCGACGGTGCGCGGGCTCCACGTCCCGAGCCATGCGCACGCTGACGCCCGGGCAGTGGGCCGCATGCTGAACGGACTCATCAAGGCTCGGGCGCAGCCCTGATGCCTGATGCCTGATGCCCGATGCATCAGACCGGCATCACCCCATGCCTCTTCCAAGGCCGCTCAACTCTCTTGGACGCCGCCATCTCCAACGCCCTGCAAACCACAGGCCGCGTTTCCCGCGGATCGATGACGTCGTCGATCATCGCGTTCCCCGCCGCGATGTACGGGTCGATCGTCTTGCGGATCCCTTCGATCATCGACGCACGGGTGGCGTCGGGGTCCGCCGACGCCTCGATCTGCTTGCGGAAGATGATGTTCACCGCGCCCTCCGGGCCCATGACCGAGATCTCGGCGCTCGGCCACGCCACGATCAGGTCGGGCTCGTAGGCCTTGCCGCACATCACGTAGTAGCCGGCGCCGTAGGCCTTGCGGATGACCACGGTGACCTTCGGCACGGTCGCGCGCGAGACCGCGTAGAGCATCTTCGCCCCGTGGCGGATGATGCCCTCGCGCTCGACCTTGGTGCCCACCATGAACCCGGGCACGTCTTGCAGGAACAGCAGGGGGATGCCGTAGGCGTCGCACAGGTTGATGAAGCGCGCCGCCTTGTCGGCCGAGTCGTTCTCGAGGATGCCGGCCAGGTGCTTGGGCTGATTGGCGACGATCCCCACCGGCCGGCCGCCCATGCGCGCCAGGCAGGTGATGATCGTTCGGGCAAACCGGGGCTTGATGTCGAACCACTCGCCGCCGTCGACGATGTGGCGGATCACGTCGTACATGTCGTACGGCTTGCGCGGCGACTCGGGGAGCACGTCGAGCAGCTCCTCGTCGCGGCGATCGATCGGGTCGACCACCTCGCGTCGCGGCGGCGGCTCCTCGCAGTGGGAGGGGAAGTACGAGAGGTAGGACCGGATCGCCTCGATGCACTCCTCGTCGGAGTCGACCTCGAGATCGCCGACGCCGCTGATGCGCGTGTGCACCCGCGAGCCGCCGAGCTCCTCCTGGGTGACGTCCTCGCCCGTGACCGCCTTCGTCAGGTGCGGCCCGGCCAGCGCCATCGACCCGCGTCCTCTGACCATCGGCACGAAGTCGGCCAGGCCGGGGATGTAGGCGGTGCCGGCCGCGCACGGCCCCATGAGCGCCGCGACCTGCGGCACGACGCCGCTCATGACCACCTCGTCGCGAAAGAGGTGACCCGAGCCGGCGAAGAGCGAGCCGGCGGCTTCCTGGATGCGCGCGCCGGCCGAGTCGAGGAGCCAGATCAGCGGGATGCGCTTGGACAACGCGATCTCGCGCAGCCGCGCCATCTTGATCTCCCCGGTCATGCCCATCGACCCGGCCATGACGGTGAAGTCGTAGGCCGCGACGGCCACGAGCCGGCCGTCGACCTTGCCGTAGCCGGTGACGACGCCGTCGGCGGGCGCCTCCTTGCCCTCCATCGCCCGCTGGGAGAAGTGCGGGCGGCCGTGGATGCCGAGCTCGGTCCAGGTCCCGGGATCGATCAGCAGGTCGAGCCGCTCGCGCGCCGTCAGCTTGTCCTGCTGATGCTGGCGGGCGATCCGCTCGTCGCCGCCCCCCATCCGCGCCTTGGCACGGCGCGCCTCGAGCTCCTCGACCAGCGAGCGCATGGGAGGGCGGGCGACGAGCGTGCCGGCAGAGGCGCGCGCGGGAGGCTGTCGTTCGGCGGTGGCCACGGAAAGTGGAACGTGCTACTTCCCACTCTACAGGTCTATCGCCCCTTCCAGACCGGATCCCGCTTCTCGAAGAACGCGCTGACACCTTCGACGATGTCCTCGGTCGAGAGGGCGATCGAGAGCTGCGCGCGCAGGTAGTCGAGCGCGTCTAGGAAGGGCATGTCGAGCTGGCGGAACATCGCATCCTTGCCGAGGCGCATGATCAGCGGCGACTTGGACGCGAGCTTCAGCGCCCACTCGCGCACGGCGTCGTCGAATGCCTCCGCTGCGACGACCCGGTTGACGATCCCGATGCGCTCGGCCTCGGCCGCCGAGATCCGCTCGCCCAGCAGCAGCAGCTCGTTGGTCTTCTTGCGCGCGACGTTGCGGTAGATCAGCGCCATGATCATGAACGGGAATGCGCCGACGTTGATCTCGGGCGTCCCGAACTCCGCCTCCTCGCTGGCCACGATCAGGTCGCACGCCAGCGCGATACCGAGCGCGCCGGCGAGCACGTGGCCGTTGGCGGCGCAGATCGTGGGCTTGCCCAGCTCGCCGATCGTGCCGAACAGGGTGGGGAAGCGCTCGGTCCCGAGGTGCTTGTGCACGAGCGGCACGTCGGCCGCGAACCCGCCGAGGTTCGCCCCACTCGAGAACACCCGGTCATGGGTCGAGGTCAACACCACGCAGCCGACGTCGTCGTCGGCGCGGGCGGCAACGAATGCCTCGGTCAGCTCGCGCAGGACGTCGTCGGAGAGGGCGTTGCGGGTCTCGGGCTGGTCGAGCGCGATCGTCGCGATGCGATCGGCGACCTCGTAGCGCAGCGTCTCGTAGGCCATGGCGCGGAATCCAACCCGATCCGTCAAGCTCGCGCGCATGGTGCTGGCGCAGCCGCCCCCGATGCCGGTCGTGCCGTCCGACACAGCGGTAGCGGCCGCGCGCGCCTACGCCCTCCACCGGCAGGGCCGCGTGGCCTTCGCCGTTGTCGATTCGCACGGCCGCCTGCGAGGGACGGCGTCCGCCCGGAGCTACCACTCCGCCAGCGTGATCAAGGCGATGCTGCTCGTGGCCGAGCTCGAGCGACGCGGCGAGCGGCCGCTCACGCGCACCGAGCGCAAGCTGCTCGAACCCATGATCCGGCGCTCGTCCAACACGGCCGCTCGGCGGGTGTACCAGTCGCTCGGTCCGGACCGGGTGCTGCGCCTCGCCCGGCGCGCGCACATGCGCCGCTTCGCGATCCCAGCGCTCTTCGAGGCCCGTATCACCGCCGGCGACCAGGCGCGCTTGTTCGCCCGCCTGGACCCGCTCGTCCCCAACTCGCACCGGGGCTACGCGCGCAGGCTGCTCGCCGGCATCGTCCCCGAGCAGCGGTGGGGCATCCCGGACGCGGTGCCCGCCGGCTGGAGGGTGTTCTTCAAGGGCGGCTGGCGCAAGGGGCTCGTGCACCAGGTCGCGCGCCTGGAGCGCGCCGACGGCACCGCGATCGCGCTCGCCGTCCTGACCGACCACGACCCCTCCGAGAGGTACGGCCAGGCGACCGTGCGGGGCATCGCATGGCGCCTCCTGCGATGAGCCCCGCCGAGACCGCCGCCGTCCCGGCTCAATAGCCGAGCTCGGCGAGGGCGTCGCCCGCGACCGCCTCGAAGCGTGCGGCGTCGGCCTGGCTCATCTCGCGTCGCCAGTCGCGCAGGCCGGGCGTCGGCGCGAGCGCGAGGCGACCGTGGTGCTCGCGATACGGCACGGCCGCGGGACGGCGAGCGGGGTCCAGCATGGCTGGGTCGTAGGGCAGCTCGAGCCAGGCGGCCAGCGCACGCAGCTCGCGCTCCGGATCGGCGACGAGCGCCTCGTAGCGCAGCTCGCGGTAGCGCTCGTGCTCCAGCCCGGCGGCGCGGCCCTCGAGCACACGCTGGCGCCAGCGCTGCGCCGCGCCCTCGAGATCGTCCGGCCCCCATGGCACCTCGAGCAGCGAGAGGGCGACGTCGCGGCCGTCGCGGACGACGTGGACGAAGCGCGCCTCGGCGAAGCGCTCGGCCAGCAGCGGCAGATGCGAGACGTAATGCGGCGTCTTGTCCGCGTACCGAGGCTTGCCGTGCGCGGCGCCATACGCCGCAAACACGGCGCGCACGGCGTCGGCGACATCGAGGCCGCGCAGGTCGGGCGGCTCGATCCCCCACAGGCCGAACCACGGCTCGCGGCGCAGCGCCCGGCGCAGCGCGCGCTGGTCCGGCGCGAGCACGAAGTGCGACTCGGGCGGCACCGCGACCAGCGGGTGGGCGTCCAGGAGCGCGCGCAGCAGCGTCGTGCCAGACCGGCTGCAGCCGACGACGAAGGGGAAAATGGGCCGGGTGAAGCTCGTCATGACCTTGCTCGTCCGCGATGAGGCCGACGTTGTCGACCTCAACCTCGCCTACCACCTGGCGCGCGGGGTCGATGAAGTCATCGTGACCGATCACCGCTCGACCGACGGCACGCGTGAGCGCCTGCAGGCGTGGGCGGACCGCGAACCGCGCGTGCGCCTGCTCCTCGAGGACCGCGAGGCATGTGACCAGAGCGCCTACGTGACCCGCATGGCGCGGATGGCGTCGAGGGGCGACTGGGTGATCAACAACGACGCCGACGAATTCCTCTGGCCGGAGGCCGGCGACTTGCGCCAAGCGGTGCGCCGCGTGCCCCGCAGCTGCTCCCGGCTCGAGCTGCGCCGCCTGAACTTCGTGGCGCGGCCGGACGACGGGCGTCCGTTCTACGAGCGGATGACCGCGTGCGCCACGACCGACGAGCTCGGCCGCCCGCTGCGACCCAAGCTCGCCCACCGTGCCGGGCCGCGCGTCGTCGTCGGGCGCGGCAGCCACTCCGTGCGCGGCACGCCATGGCCGCCGCGCACCTGTCGGCGCCGCCTGGTCACCGTCCTGCACTTCCCCGCGCGCACGCTCGACCAGTACCGGCACAAGGTCGCCATCGGCGGCGCCACCCCCGGCTACGAACACAAGCGGATTGCCGCCGCCCACGCGGCGCTGCTGCACGGCACGCTCGACACGCGCTACGGGGCCGACACGCGCGGCCACGACGGATTGGTCCACGACCCGCGGCTGCAGCAGTTCCTCAGTGAGAAGTGGGAAGCGTTACTGTCTACTTATGGCCGCGACCGCTGACTCCGTCCTCAAGCCCGACTTCGAGGCGCCCCGCAAGCACTTCATCTTCACCGACGAGCACCAGCAGCTGCGCGAGTCGATCCGCCGCTTCGCGCAGAAGGAGCTCGCCCCCCACGCCGAGGAGTGGGAGGAGACGACGTTCCCCAACTGGGTGTTTCAGCGCATGGGCGAGCTCGGCTTGCTCGGACTCGACAAGCCCGAGCAGTACGGCGGCCAGGGTGGCGACTACTACTCGAGCCTCGTCCTCGCCGAAGAGATCACCCACGCCAACTCGGGCGGTCTGGCGATGGGCATCGCCGTTCACACCGACATGGCGATGCCGCCGATCCTCGCCTTCGGCACCGAGCAGCAGAAGCAGGAGTGGGTCGTGCCCGCCATCGCCGGCACGAAGATTCTCTGCCTCGGCATCACCGAGCCCGACGCCGGCTCCGACGTGGCCGGCATCAAGACGCGCGCGGTGCGCGACGGCGACGAGTGGGTCATCAACGGCTCGAAGACCTACATCACCAACGGCCACCGGGCCGACTTCATCGTGCTCGTGACGAAGACCGACCCGGACGCGGGCTACGACGGCTTCACGCTGTTCCTCGTCGACATGGACCTGCCCGGGGTGATCCGAGAGAAGAGGCTCGAGAAGCTCGGGATGCACGCCTCGGACACCGCGCTGCTCGCCTTCCAGGACGTCCGGGTCCCGGCCAGCGCCGCGCTCGGCGAGGTCGGCAAGGGCTTCTACCACATCATGTGGGAGCTTCAGGGCGAGCGGCTGATCGGCGCGGCCGGCGCGGTCGCGGGGGCGCAGCGCGTGTTCGACCAGACGCTCCAGTACGCCAGGGAGCGGACCGCCTTCGGCCGCCCCATCGGCGGCTTCCAGGTGACGCGCCACAAGTTCGCCGAGATGGCGACGAAGATCGAGGCCGCGCGGCAGATGGTCTACACGACCGCGTGGCGCTTCATCGCCGGCGAGTACCCCGTACGCGAGATCTCGATGGCGAAGCTCTACTCGGCGCGCGTCGCGGTCGAGGTCGCCGACGAGTGCATCCAGGTCCACGGCGGCGCGGGGTACATGAAGGAGTACGGCGTCGAGCGCGTCTGGCGCGACCTGCGCCTGAACCGCATCGGCGCCGGCACCGACGAGATCATGCTCGAGGTCATCGGGCGCTCGTACGGCCTCTAACCCCACGGCGCCGGATGACGCCACCCTCACGGGCAGAGCGACAGCAACGCGGCGGCGGCATCGTCGTCCACCGCCGCGCTCCCGGCGATCATCGGCGCGAACGCCGCGCACCACCGCCAGAGGCGATCGGGGTCGCACCCGATGGCGGCCGCGAGCGCGCTCGCACGGGCAGCCCACTCGTCCGGCGGCGTGCGGTCGAACACCCAGTCGACGGCGTCGAGCGCCGGGTCGCCGACGCACGGCCGCGGATCGATCGCGACCGGGCCGCGGCCGGGGCCGCCGTCGAGCACGTTGCCGGGATGGAGGTCGCCGTGCAGGAGGACGGCCGGCGCGGGCTCGGCCGCGAGCGCCGCCGCCTCCCGCGCGCCGCGCCGAAGCTCATCCGCGAACGGCAGGCCGCGCGCGATCCGGTCGGCGAACATCCACTCGACGCGCTCGGCGAGCGGCGGGAACCCGGCCGGCACGTCGGCCGCGTGCAGCCCGGCGACGAGCGCGGCGACCGCGTCGACGTCGAGTCGCCGCGCGAGCGGGGCGCCGTCGCCGATCGCCTCGAGGAGCAGCCCCCCGCGCCCTCGTCCAACGCCAGCACCGTCGGCACCCGCCCCGATGCGGCCCACGCGCGCAGCGCGCCCGCCTCCGCCACGGCGAGCGCCGGGTCGGGCGAGAGCTTGAGCACCCCGCGCGAGCACCACAGCACGAGCGACGTGTTCCCGCGGCCCACCGGCTCGCCGACCTCGACCCGCCACTCCGCCGCCAGCCGGTCGAGGCGCGCGGGCAGGCCCGCCCACCACTCGTCCACCACCGCGCCGCCGAACCGCGCGACGAGCCGGCGACGCGTGTCCTCGAGCGCCGTCAGAACACGTGCGCCGACAGCCAGTCGTTGGCGAAGAACGCCAGGAAGAGCGGCACGAGCACCCACATCACGACGTGCACGTCGCGCGCGCGCCCGGTCACCGCCATCACAAGCGCGTACGTGATCACGCCCAGCCCGATCCCGGCCGAGATCGAGAACGTCAGCGGGACGCCGGCGATGACGAAGAACGCGGGCACCGCGTGGACCGGATCGGCCCAGTCGATCGCGCCGACCAGCCGCATCATCAGGTACCCGACGAGGACGAGCGCCGGCGCGACGGCCGGGGAGATGAAGGTCTTGTCGACGTACGGCACCTGCTGGCCCACGACCGCCATCAGCGGGACGA
>JBJMKX010000067.1:0-13683 GCA_045805605.1 Solirubrobacteraceae bacterium | reverse complement strand
ATGCTCGGTCCCTTGTGGTGGTTGGGTTGATCGTCCCGGGGGTGATCGTCTTCCTCGCGGTGCAGGCGTACACCCTCTACAGCCTGTTCGAGCGCATCTTCGCCCGCGGTAGAAGCGCTGGGGACTTGGCCACCTTCCCGGTCCCGGGCAAGGCCCGGGTGACGCTCCCGGTCGGGAAGGTGAAGTTGCGCTACCAGGAGTCCTACAGGGCATGGAGCGGCGGCGAGCCGGGCGTCGGGATCGACTTCGGCGTCCCAGCGAAGCTGCAGCTGGGGGTCACCTCCCCCGACGGCGGGTCGCTCGACATCAAGGGACCCGGCTTCCCGGGGATGGGCGCCTCCGTCGAGGTGGGCGGCAATTGGAGCCGGGCGCTCGTGGGCACGGTCGAGATCGTCCAGCCCGGCGAGTACACGATCACCGCAGGCCCCGAGCTCGAGGACGCGGTCGAGCCGCAGATCCTGGTTGGCGGGTAGCCCGCCCCTGAAGGGGTCCGTCGCCGCGTACGCTGGTTGCCGATCGGCGAGTCGACCGGCGTCGATGTATGAGCAACCCGCAGACCCGCAACACAGGGAGGAATCCGATGGGAACCATCACCACCAACGACGGCACCGAGATCTTCTACAAGGACTGGGGCTCGGGCCAGCCGGTAGTTTTCAGCCACGGCTGGCCGCTTTCGGCCGACGACTGGGACACCCAAATGCTGTTCTTCCTCCAGCAGGGCTACCGGGTCATCGCCCATGACCGGCGCGGGCACGGACGCTCCACGCAGACCGGCGGCGGTCACGACATGGACCACTACGCCGACGACCTGGCTGCGCTGACTGCCCATCTCGACCTCCAGGACGCCGTCCACGTTGGACACTCGACCGGTGGCGGCGAAGTCGTCCACTACATAGCCCGACACAGTGAGAGCCGCGTGGCGAAAGCGGTTTTGATCAGTGC
This sequence comes from Solirubrobacteraceae bacterium, assembly GCA_045805605.1. GTDB lineage: Bacteria > Actinomycetota > Thermoleophilia > Solirubrobacterales > Solirubrobacteraceae > DATBDE01. Next base: position 12,741 of record JBJMKX010000067.1, on the reverse strand, counting down.
GGTGCCGCCGCTCATGGTGCAGACCGACGCCAACCCTGGCGGCCTGCCGAAGAGCGTGTTCGACGATCTCCAGGCCCAACTTGCCGCCAACCGGTCCGAGTTCTACCGGGCCCTGCCGTCGGGCCCCTTCTACGGCTTCAACCGGCCCGGCGTGGAATCCTCGGAAGCGATCATCGAGAACTGGTGGCGCCAGGGAATGATGGGCGGCGCGAAGGCCCACTACGACGGCATCGTCGCCTTCTCCCAGACCGATTTCACCGAGGACCTCAAGAAGATCACGGTGCCGGTCCTGGTGATGCACGGCGACGACGACCAGATCGTCCCCTACGCCGACTCTGGACCGCTGTCCGCCGAGCTCGTACGGAACGGGACGCTGAAGACGTACAGGGGATTCCCGCACGGCATGCCGACCACCCAGGCCGAGACGATCAACGCCGACCTGCTGGCCTTCCTGCAGTCCTGACCGACTCGGCCTCCGAGCGATGGCATGAAAGCGAGGAGCCAGAGGTGACCGGCCAACCGCCGAAGATCGACCTCGAGAACGTGCCGGCGCCCGCCGAAGGCATCCTCGTGACCCACTTTCTGATCGTGCGCGACGTCGCTCGATCCCGAGCCTTCTATGCGGACGTGCTCGGCGGCCAGGTGGTGATCGAGGAGAACCCCTGCATCGTCAAGCTCGCCAACAGCTGGATCATCATGAACCCCGGCGGCGGACCAACCCCGGACAAGCCGGACATCTCGGTTGTCCCCTACGAGCCGTCGAATGAGGTCTCCAGCTTCCTCAATCTGCGGGTGGCCGACATCGACGCGTGCTATCGCGATTGGAAGGCCAAGGGCGCCGAGTTCCTCACGGAGCCGATCGACCGGGTGGCGGAGGTGCGCTGCTACATGCGCGACCCCGATGGCTATCTGATCGAGGTGGGGCAAGCCACGGGGATGCTCGAGGGCAAGTTCGCCAGGAAGCGGCCCGAGGATCTGCCCGGCTGAGGGCTACGCGCCGCGCGACCGCCACATCCCCGAGGGCGTAAGCGGCGGCCGGCGGGCACAAGAAACCCCGCCTAGGCGGGGCTCGTCGATGGGCGATCCTGGACTCGAACCAGGGACCTCTTCCTTATCAGAGAAGCGCTCTAACCGACTGAGCTAATCGCCCGCTGCGGCGCTGAGTCTAGCGCCGGTCAGGCCCCCTGGCGGCGGGTGATTCGGGCCGCCAGGTCGAGCGCCTCGTCGAGGCTTCCGAGCTCGATCGTGGCCGAGAAACCGGTGCCCTTCGCGGTCACGCGGACGTCCGCTCCGAGGGCCGCTCCGAGGGCGTCGGCGGCCTCCGCCGCGGCGGCTGCCTGGTCGGGGTGTATGCCGCGCGGGCGGGCGCGGCGAATGCGCGGCTTGCCGGTCTTCTGGGCCGCGGCGCGAGCCCTGGCCTCGGTCTCGCGGACCGACCATGCGTGCGCGGCGGCGGCACGCGCGAGGTCTCGGCGGTCGGCGTGGTCGTGCGCCAGCAGCAGGGCGCGGCCGTGGCCCTCGCTGAGATCGCCGCGCTCGATCAGCGCGATCGCCTCGTCGGGGAGGTCGAGCAGGCGCGTGAGGTTCGACACCGCCACGCGGGAGCGGCCCACGCGGCGGCCGACCTCCTCGCGGGTGAGCCCCAGTTCCTCGATGAGCGCGGCGCACGCGCGGGCCTCGTCGATGGGGTTGAGATCCTCCCGGGCCATGTTCTCGACCAGGGCCAATTCGAGCGAGGCGGCGTCGCCCTGTGGGCGGATGACCGCGGGAAGCTCGTCCAGGCCGGCGATGTCGGCCGCCCGCCACCGACGCTCGCCGGCGATCAGCTCGTAGCGGCCGTCGACCGACGGCCGCACGAGCACCGGCTGCAGCACGCCGTTGGCCTTGACCGACTCGGCGAGGGCTACGAGCGCCTCGTCGTCGAACGCGGAACGGGGCTGGTTGGGGTTGCGGTCGATCAGCTCGACCGGCAGCGACCGCAGCTCCTCGGCCTCCTCGCGCGGGGCGACCGACAAGATCGCCGAAAGCCCACGCCCCATCCCACGCTCCTTAGCCATCGCCGATCCTTTCTCCCGAGAGCGAGACGGCTCGAGAGGGGTCCGATCGTTTCTCAGCCACGTGCAGCCACCTCTTTGGCGAGCTCGAAGTACGCGTCCGCACCCGAGCAGTGCGGATCATGGTGGATGATCGGCCGTCCAAAGGACGGAGCCTCGCCCAGGCGCACGTTGCGCGGCACGACGGTGTCGAAGACGAGGTCCGGGAAGTGCTCGCGTGCCTCGCGCTCGACGTCCTGGGCCAAGCGGGTCCGGCCGTCGTGCATGGTGAGCAGCAATCCGGCAACCGTCAACCTCGGGTTGAGGTCGCGTTGTATGACCCTGAGGGTGTCGAGCAGCCCGGCCAGGCCCTCCAGGGCGAAGTACTCGGTCTGGACCGGCACGATCAACCGGTCGGCGGCGACCAGGGCGTTGACCGTGAGCGGCCCGAGCGACGGCGGGCAGTCGAGGAAGCCGAAGGCGAAAGCGTCCCGAACCTCGGCGAGAGCATCGCGCAACCGCGTCTCGGACCCGGGCAGCCGCGGGAGCTCTGCGTTGGCGCCCGCGAGGTCCGGGGTCGAGGGCGCGATGGACAGGCGCTCCACTCGACCGTTTTTCAGTGTCTCGGCGAGGGTGGCCTCGCCGGCGAGAACGTCGTAGACGCTCGGCGAGGCGTCCTTTGGCAGCCCGAGGCCTACGGTGGCGTTGGCCTGAGGGTCGACGTCGACGAGCAGCGTCTCGTAGCCGGCCTCGGCCACGCAGGCTGCGAGGTTGACTGCGGTAGTGGTCTTGCCCACCCCGCCCTTCTGGTTGGCGACGGCGTAGATCGTGCCCATGGCGGACCGACTGCCCTAAGTCGGGGTCGGGGTTCGCCCCACCCCCTGACTGCCGGAGGCTAGCGACGGTCCCGGTCGGCGCCGAGCGGCCGCTTGCGCGCCATGCCGGGGCGGCGCGGGAACCGGCCGGGCGTCGCCGCGACCTTGACATAGGTGTGCAGATGGCGGTGCTGCGCAGCGGGAAACGGGCGCACTGAGCGAAGTTCGTCGCGCTCGAGGCCGAGCTCGGCGGCGGCCGCCTCGGCCCGCTGCTCCTCGTTCATGTCCCGGCGGCCCCGCCAAGCCACCACCGTGCCGCCCTGGTGGAGCAGCGGCGCCGCGTACTCGAGCACGACCGGGAGCTCGGCCAGCGCCCGGGCGGTGACGACGTCGTGCTTTCCCGCGGCCTCCTCGGCCCGTGTCGCCGCGACCTCCACGTTGTCGAGCTGCGCGCTGGCCGCCAACTCCGCGACGAAGGACGCCTTGCGGCGGTTGCTCTCGATCAAGGTGACCGCGGCATCGGGCCGCGCCGTGGCGAGCGCCAGGCCGGGGAAGCCGGCGCCCGCGCCGAGGTCGGCGATCGTCGCCGCCTGGCGCACCGCGGGCAGCTCGAGCGCGACGAGCGAATCCGCGAGATGGGCGTCGATGGCCTTCTCGCCTGCGTGGACGGTGGTGGGCGCCGCCGGATCCGCGAGGCCGCCGAGCAGGGCCTCGAGCTTCGGTTCCGCGTCCTCCGGCAGGCCGAAGCGGGCCACCAGGTCCGCAACCGTCGTCACGGCAGCGGCCGCCGCGCCCGCGCGATGTACTCGGCGTAGCGCCCGCGCATCGCCGCCAGCCGCGCGGCGGCGTGGGCGTCGACCTCTGTCGTGATCGCACCCTCGATGACGGGCAGCACGTCCTCCACGAGCGCCCGACCGCGCGCCATCCACTGGAAGTAGGAGCGCCCGCCGTGGTGGTAGGGCCCGTAGACCTTGGTCCGCGGGAACCGCGCGGCGAGCCAGCGGAAGAGCGCCTCATGGCGCGTATGCATGCGCAGCGTCACCTGCGGCTGCCGTCCGTCCCCGCCGAAGCTGCCCTCCCCGATGAGCACGCCGACGAGGATCCCCCGGTCCAACTCGGTGAGATTGTCCTGTTTCACGTTCTACGCGACGGTGAAACACGCGGCGGACGGAATCGCGGAGTGGCGCTCTCAACCGGACGCGCGGCGACTTGCCAGCTCGAGCGCCTGGGACTTGTCCAGGAAGTCGTCCTGGCGCAGCACGAGGCCCGCACGCAACGTGAACACCTGATACACCGGCTCGCTGACGCTGACGCCGCTACCCGAGCCGGTGCCCCGCTGCTGGGTCGTGACGACGAACCGGTCGCCGAAGTCGACGATCTCCACCGGATCCCAGCGTATGTCCCCGAACGCCTCCAGCCAATGGCGCCAGAGGTCGAGGTAGCCGTCGTGCCCGTGGAAGACGGGCTCGACGTCGGGTGGCATCAGGTCGCGGCTGGGGCGGTACTCGAACTCGGAGTCCAGCCCGACGAGCACCGCAGCGAAGTCATGCCGGTTCGAGGCCGCATAGGCCAGCGCGACTTGGCGGGCGAGCGCTCGCCGCCGCGCGCCCGACGTCGGCGGAAGCCGCAGCATCAGCCCGGCCAGCACGCGGTAGACCGCCGGGAAGCGGACGCTCACCCGCTGTTCGACCGGTCGGCCACGCATCCGCTCACCCAGCGACGGGACGGCGGTGCGGATGCCCTGTTTCACGTGTGTCCTGACGGTGAAACAGCGGCCACCGAGCCCGACCTAGCGCTTCACCGGCGCAACCACCAGGTGCCGGTCGGGCTCGTCGCCCTCCGAGTAGGTCTCGACGTCGCCGCGGTCGCGCAGGTACTCGTGGACCACCTTCCGGTCCGAGGCCGTCATCGCGTCGAGCGCGACCGGGCGGCGGTACCGGAGGGCGTCGGCGGCCGCCTGGTCGGCCTGGGCTTGGAGGGCGGCGGCGCGGCGCTCGCGATAGCCGCCGGCGTCGATCACCACGCGGCGCCTGTCCTCGGTATCGCGTACGGCGATCCGCCAAGCGAGATGCTGCAGCGCGTCGATCGTCTGCCCGTGGCGCCCGATCACGAGCCCGACGTCCTCGCCCACGACCGTCCCGGTGATCAGCTCGCCGTCGTCGGAGACCTCGACGCGCGCGTCGAGGCGGAGGGCCTTCACCACCCGCTCGAGCAGCTCGCGCACGCGAGTCTCCGGAGTCTCTGCCGAAGCCTCCTCCATGGCCGGCCGGATCATGCCATGCGCCGGGTGGGGTAGGTGTGCTCGGCATGCCGCACGATCTTCTGCGCAACGGCGACGGGCGCTTCTGGCGCGGCAACCTGCACTGCCAATCGAGCCGCTCAGACGGCCAAAGGGAGCCCGAGCGCGTCGCGGCCGCCTACCAAGAGGCGGGCTACGACTTCATCGCACCCTCCGACCACTTCGAGGAGCGGTACGGGTGGAGCATCACCGACACCCGCGCCCTGCGCACGCGCGACTTCACCACACTGATCGCGGCCGAGCTGAGCTCGGGGCCGTGGGAGGAGCCGCGCACATACTGGGTCTCGGCGGTCGGCCTGCCGACGGAGCTCGACCCTCCGCCCGCCGCGGATCCGGCCGAAGTCATCCGGCGCGTGCACGGTGGCGGCGCCTTCGTCGTGCTGCTCCATCCCGCCCTCAACCACCTGCCGGTGCAAGCCAGCGGCCACCTGCCCGCCTTCCACGCCGTGGACGCCGTCGCGATCTACAACCACAGCACCTTCGGCTCCGCCCCCGACCGCGCGGACGGTGCGTACATGGTCGACGGACTGCTGGACCGCGGTCGCCACGTCATGCTCACGGCCGGCGACGACGCCCACTTCGCCTTTCCCGCCGACCGCTTTGGCGGCTGGATCGAGGTCTGGGCCGAGGAGCTCGACCCCGTCGCGCTGCTGGCGAGCCTGCGCGCCGGCGCCTATTACTCCACGCAGAGGCCGCGCCTCGAGCGGCTGCAGCGCGACGGCGATCGGCTCGAGGCCGCGCCGAGCGCCGTCCAGGCGATCGCGCTCGGCGGGCCCGGCGACCGCTGGCTGGACGGCATCACCGTGCTGGACGAGAACGGCGGGCCGGTCAACCACGCGACCTTCGACCTCTCCGCGTTCAAGGGCTCGTACTGCCGCGTCAACGTGATCGACGGCGCCGGTCGGCGCGCGTGGAGCAACCCGATCTGGCCCTAGCGCGAGGGCAGGTCCGGTAGCCATAGCCCGGTGTGGCTCGCAAGAATCCAGGGAGCGTGGCGTGAGCGGCACGCGAGCGACCGAGGACGCAGAGAGCCGCGGCGGGAATCGCTATCGGCCGCGTAGCGGAGGGGCCCACCTACCGGCGACGGCCGGACCGCTTCTTCTTCTTGCGCGGGGAGGCCGGCGGCGGGCCGCCGCGCTTCGGCTTGGGCTTGGCCGACGCCGACGAGCCGCCGCCGCCCTTCGCCTTGGCACCGGCCGACACCTTCTCCTTGGAGCCGGCGCCGTTGCCCTTCGACGTATTCCCGCTCGAGCCGCCTCCGCCGCCCGAGCCTCCGCCGCCGCCCGAGGCGCCGCTCAACGCCTCGCGGAGCTGGGCGAACGGCGATGGCGCCGGCGAGCCGTCGGCCTGCACCGGTGGCCGTATCGGTCCCACGGTTCGGCGGACGATGTACTGCTGGACGATCGTCCATGTGTTTGTCGTGATCCAGTAGACGAGCAGGCCGGCGGGGAAGTTGATGATGAAGATGACGAAGAAGAACGGCAGCGCCATGAAGATCAGGCGCTGGGTCCGGTCCGCGGTCACCGACATCAACAGCGACGAGGCCAGCTGCGTGCCCACGTAGAGCACGATCAACGTGATCAGCACGGCCCCGGTCGCCTTCGCCGTCAGGTCCGGGATGAACAGGAATCCGGTGTCGAAGTTCTTGGGGACGTGCGCTTGCGCCGGCAGGTGCAGCCAGTCGTTGAAGGTGACTCCTTCCGTCCCCTTCGGTGCGCCCTGCCCGTTCAGGCCGTTCGTGCACGACACGGCGCCGAGCCCGCCGGACGGTTTCAGGTTCGCGACGTACTGCGTGATCGGCGGACAGATGTCCTTCTTCAGGTCCGTCCGCAGCATGTAGAACAGCGAGATGAAGACCGGCAGCTGCAGGATGAGCGGGAGACAGGAGCCCAGGGGATTGACCTGGTTCTCCCGATAGAACTTCATCATCTCCTCGTTCTGGCGCTGCTTGTCGCCCTTGTACTTGGCCTGCAGCTCCTTGATCTTCGGAGAGAGCTCCTGCATGCGGCGCATGGACTTCATCTGCCGCAGCGTCAGCGGGAGGATGGCCGCGCGGACGACGACGGTCATCGCGATGATCGACATGCCCCACGTCAGCCCGACGTTGTCGTGGAAGAACTTGAGGACCGCCTCGAAGACGTCGATCAGCGGCTGGAAGATGTTCGCGAAGACCACGGTCACGGTGCGCGCTGGGTCGCGGCGCGCGCGCCGAACAGGCGCTGCGCCTCGACGGGGTCGAATCCGCCGTGGCTCCACGGGTTGCAGCGCAAAATCCGCCACCCGGCCAGGACGACGCCACGCAGTATGCCGTACCGCTGGATGGCCTGGATGGCGTACGTCGAGCATGAGGGCTCGTACTTGCACCGCGGCGCCAGCGCCGGCGAGACGAGGGCGCGCCACAGCGCGATCGGCAGGACGGCCAAGCGGCGGGGCCAGGTCACTCGGCGATCAGCTCCGCAAGCGCCCGCTTGATCCCGGCCAGGCCGTCGCGCGAGGCGAGCTCGCGGGCCTCCGGGCGCGCCACCAGCACGAAGTCGTGGCCGTCCGGAAGCCTCTCCGCCACAGCCCGGAACGCCTCGCGCAGCAGCCGCTTTACCCGATTCCGGTCCACTGCGCCGCCGACCTTGCGCGAGACCGACACCCCAAGCCGGGGCTCACGCGAGTCGTCGCCGCGCGGGAACGAGTAGAGGACGAGGAAGCGGTTGCCCTGCGAGCGGCCCTGGCGATAGACGCGCTCGAACTCGGCCGCCCGGGACAGCCGCCCATGCGCCATGCGCGCTAGACCGTCAGCCGCTTGCGCCCCTTGGCGCGCCGTCGCTTGACGACGAGCCGCCCCCCACGGGTTCGCATGCGGGCGCGAAAGCCGTGGGTGCGGGCGCGCTTGCGCTTCTTCGGCTGATAGGTCCGCTTCACGAGAAGGTCCGAGTATAGGAGTCGCCTCGGGCCGGGTCCGACCCCTCCGCAAAATGCGGCGACCCCTTCCTCGCCGCCCGGCCGGCGCAGGTATAAGCGAGCCGATGCCCGAGGACCTTCGCCATGCCTGGTCGCGCGTCGTCGCGCAACTGCGGCGTGAGGTCCCGGAGGGTCGGCCGTGGCGCATCCTCGACACCCTCGAGCCGCGCGAGCTCGACGAGCGCACGCTGGTCCTCGCCGCCCCCGACAGCCACCGCGGCTACGTCGCCGACCGCTTTGGCCGCGTGCTCCAGGCGTGCGCGAGTGCAGCGCTGAGCCCCGAGATCACCGTGGAGGTGGTCGCAGAGTCGGCGGAGACCGGGCCTCCCAACGCCCGACGCCTGACGCCCAACGCCCCCGACACGACCTTCAACCCCAAGTACACCTTCGAGCAGTTCGTCATCGGCGACGGCAACCGTCTTTCCCACGGCGCCGCACTCGCCGTCGCCGAGCAGCCCGCCCAGGCCTACAACCCGCTCTTCATCTACGGCCCGCCCGGCGTCGGCAAGACCCACCTCCTGCACTCGATCGGCAACTACCTGCGGGCCTTCGGCGCCGGCGTCGAGGTCCGCTACACGACTGTCGAGGCGTTCACGAATGCGTTCATCACCGCGATCCAGTCGGGCGGGACCAACCGCTTCAAGGATGCCTACCGCTGCACCGACGTCCTGCTGATCGACGACGTCCAGTTCCTCGAGAGCAAGGCCCGCACCGAGGAGGAGTTCTTCCACACCTTCAACGCGCTCTACGAGGGCGGCAGCCAGCTCGTCCTCACCTCGGACCGCCTGCCGCGCGACATGGACGCACTCGAGGACCGCCTACGCGAGCGCTTCGAGTGCGGGCTCGTCACCGACATCCGCCCACCCGACCGCAGTACCCGCATGACGATCCTGCGCAAGCGCGTCGCCCACGACGGGGTGCAGCTCGCCGACGACGAGGTGATCCCCACGATCGCCGATCGCATCGTCGACAACGTCCGCGTGCTCGAGGGCGCCCTCATCCGCGTCGTTGCCTACAGCTCGCTGACCGCCGAGCCCATCACCGGCGACCTCGCCGCCGAGGTGCTCGCCGGCCTCTACCCCGAGCTCGTCCCCGCTCGCCGCACCATCCGCGAGATCCAGCTCGCGACCTGCGAGGCCTTCGGTGTCGGCCTCGACGACCTGCTCTCACCCAGCCGCGCCGCCCGCGTGACGTGGCCGCGTCAGGTGGCGATGTACCTGTCGCGGGAGCTGACCGACCGGACGCTCCCCGCCATCGGCGACGCCTTCGGCGGCCGCGACCACTCGACCGTGCTGCACGCCGTCAAGCGCACCGGTCAGCGCATCGCCAGCGACGCCGACGCCTACGAGATCGTCCGCTCGCTCACCGAGCGCCTGCGTACGTCCACCGCCGCCGGGGAATGACCGCACGCATTGACAGACTCCCCGAGTTGTCCACCGCGGGCATTGTGCGGGCCTTCCCCCGCTCTCTCCGGCGTTTCGCGCCCCTTGCCCACATCTCCACAGCCCCTATGACTGCTCTCCCCCTCTTTCTCTTGGACACAGGTGATCGACGATGAAACTCGAGATTCCGCGCGAGGCGCTTTTGAACCAGCTCGCCACCGTCAGCCGCGTCGCGTCCACTCGTTCCGCCGTGCAAGCGCTGTCCGGCGTTCAGCTGCAGGCCGCCCAGGACGGCGCCGAGCTGCGCGCCACCGACATGGAGGTCGGGCTGCGCGTCCCGCTCGGCGAGGGCGCCGTGGGGCGGGACGGCACCGTGGTGCTGCCGGCGCGGCTGCTGCTCGACGTCGTCCGCGCCCTGCCCGGCGAGCGCGTGACGCTCGAGCACCGCCCGAGCGAGCAGGACGTCGAGGTCGTCTCGGGCGCGGCCACCTTCCACATCCGGACGCTGCGGGCCGACGACTTCCCGCCCTTCCCGGAGGCCGCCGGCGATGCTGTCGTCTCCGTTCCGGCCGGCGCATTCGTCGACACCGTCACGCGGGTGCAACGCAGCGCCTCACGCGACGAGACGCGCCCGATCCTCACCGGCATTCTCGTGACCGCGTCCGGGCAGGACCTGCGGATGGTGGCGACGGACTCGTACCGCCTCTCGGTCAAGGAGACGCGCCTGGAGAGCGCGCTGGACGGCTCGTTCGAAGCCAATGTCCCGGCGCGGGCGCTGGCCGAGCTGGCGCGGATCGTCAGCCAGCATGAGGGCGCCGGCGAACTGCGGGTGAGCGTCGGCGCCAATCAGGTGGTGTTCGAAGTCGCCGGCGCGACGCTTTCATCGCGCCTGATCGACGGCCAATTCCCCAACTACAACCAGCTTCTGCCCGACAGCTACGAGCACGAGCTGCGCCTCGACGTGGCCGAGCTGACCGGCGTCGTGCGCCGCGTCTCGCTGCTGGCGCAGAAGAACGCGCCGCTGCGACTCAGCTTCCGCGAAGGCGAGCTGACCGTCTCGGCCCAGACCCCCGACATCGGCGAGGCGCGCGAGTCGCTGCCGGTGGCCTTCGGCGGCGAGCCGCTCGAGATCGGCTTCAACCCGCAGTTCCTCGCCGATGGGCTGGAGAGCGTCGAGTCCGGCGAGGTGCTGCTCAAGCTCATCTCGCCCCTGCGCCCAGGGCTGATCGAGGCCGCCGACGCCAGCGGCTTCCTCTACCTGATCATGCCCATCAGACTCAACGTGTGAGGGTGGAGTCCATGACCCTGCGCGACTTCCGCAGCTACGCGCGGGCGGAGGTCGCGCTCGGCGCGGGTCTCACGGTGGTGTCGGGGCGCAACGGCGCCGGCAAGACGAACCTCCTCGAGGGCCTCTACTTCGGCTGCGTCGGGCGGTCGTGCCGCACCGCCAACGATCGCGAGGTGGTGCGGTTCGGCGCCTCGCTCGTGCGGGTGGAGGTTCACACGCGGGACGAGCAAGGCGACGCGCACGTCATCAGCGTCGGCTTCGAGCCGGGCGCCGGCAAGAAGCTGCGCGTCGACGGCGTGGCGGTCGAGCGGCTGCTTGATGCCCCCGCTCGCCCGCTCGTCGGGGTCTTCCTGCCCGACCGCCTCGAGCTCGTCAAGGGCGCGCCTGCGGTTCGCCGGGCTCATCTCGACCAGGTCATCGCGGCGCTGTGGCCGGCGCGGGCGGCGACGCGCCGCGAGTACGCGCGTGCCCTCGCCCAGCGCAACGCGCTGCTCGGCCGCGTGCGCGCCGGCATCGCCTCGCGCGGCTCGCTGCCCGCCTGGGACGCCGAGCTGGCCCGCCACGGGGTCGCGCTGATGGCGGACCGGCGCGCGGCGGTGGCCGAGCTCGCCGATCGCTTCGCCGATCGTGGGGGCGAGCTCGGGCTCGACGGCGAGGTTGCCCTGCGCTACCGCCCTCGCTCGAGTGCGACCGATGCGGCCGGCCTCGCCGAGGAGCTGGCCGAGCGCGTCGACTCAGACCTCGACCGCGGCTTCACCGGCCACGGCCCGCACCGCGACGACCTCGTGCTTTCGCGCGACGGCCGGGAGCTACGCACCTACGGCTCCCAGGGCCAGCAGCGGCTGGCGTTGCTGGCCCTGCTCCTGGCCGAGCGCGAGGCGGTCGGCGACGCGCGCGGGGCGCTGCCGCTCATGCTTCTAGACGACGTCATGAGCGAGCTCGACGCCGACCGCCGCGCCCGCCTGGTCGAGCTGTTGCGGGCCGGGGGCCAGAGCGTGGTGACGACGACCGACGTCGCCCACGTCCCGACCGCCGAGGACGCTGAGGTGGCCAAGCTGGCGGTCGCCAACGGGTCGGTGCTGCAGAACGCGAGCCGCACGACGCCCGCCCCGCCCGACTCGGCGCGCCGGGATGGCGAGCGGGTGGACAGCGGGCGGGCGTGAGACGCATCGCCCCGCGCCCCCTCTCCGCGGCCGTCGACGCCCTCGCGGCCGACCTTGCCCCGCAGACTCCGCTGGCCCGCGTGCAGGCGGCCTGGACCGAGGCCGCCGGGCCCGCCGTGGCCGACCGCGCGACCCCGCGAAGCCTGCGCGCGGGGGTCCTGACGGTGGCGTGTCGGGAGGCGGTCTGGGCGCAGGAGCTCGAGCTGCTCGGCCCCCACGTCGTGCAGCGCCTGAACGCCGCGCTGGGCGCCGAGATCGTCGCGCGACTGCGGTGCGTGACGGGGGGATAAACCGCCGCCCTCTCCACGCTCAAAATCTGCGCGATTTGCAGGGAAAACAGCCGCATTCTGCGAAGATTTCCGAGGGGTGCCCCTGCTATCCTTATGGCAACGAGCAGCGCTGACCCCGGCGTGCCGCTAAACGGGAGCGCGTCGGGGTTTCGCACGTAGACGGAGGCGTATTGGCCGACCAGCAGCCCGAGAACGAGAAGACCACGTACGACGCCGCGGACATCACCGTCCTCGAGGGCCTCGAGGCCGTCCGCAAGCGCCCCGGCATGTACATCGGCTCGACCGACAGCCGTGGCGTCGGTCACCTCGTCAACGAGATCTTCGACAACTCGACCGACGAGGGTGTCGCAGGTCACGCCAAGCGCGTCGAGGTGACCCTGCACGCCGACGGTTCGGTGCAGGTCGACGACGACGGCCGCGGCATCCCCGTCGACACCCACGCCCGTTCCGGCCTCTCCGGCGTCGAGCTGGTGCTGACCCGGCTGCACGCCGGTGGCAAGTTCGGCGGCTCGGGGTACA